>CAMVAI010000050.1 GCA_947165435.1 uncultured Prevotella sp. | reverse complement strand
GTGTAAAGACGGCGACGTCAAAGCCGAGCACTACTAATTGCCCGAAAGCTTTCGCCAGGCTCAGGCATTCCAATTTGCCGGGCACGTTGACAGTCATGTTTTCAGGTGTTGTGATATCGACATCTGCGGCTTGCTTGTGGAAGATGTCACCTTATACGCGCTCGGTGGCGTGAGACAGGGGACGCATGGAACATTCGCGAGAGTCATTTCTCATTCCTCGTTTCTCATTTCTCATCCAGAGCGTAGCGATATTCAGGTGGCTATTGCGGCGGGGTTCCACCTCTTCCCATTCCGAACAGAGAAGTTAAGCCCGCCTGCGCCGATGGTACTGCAATGCAATGCGGGAGAGTAGGAGGCCGCCACTTTTTCAAGAAGGGAGTCCTTTCATCAGCAATGGTGAGAGGACTCTCTTTGGTTTGTATGCTATTCTTTCTCGTTTTGTATGCTATGAACAGTTTGTAAACTATTGGTGTCTGCTAAAACTATTCAAGTTTCGAAAGTTAAAAATTAGTTGAGATATTTAGATATTAAGTATCTAGCTAAGTGCCTCTCCACGAAAATTAGTAGCTGCTCCACGAAAATTAGTGGCCTCTCCACGGAAATTAGTAGCCTCTCCACGGAAATTAGTGGCCTCTCCACGAAAATTAGTGGCCTCTCCACGAAAATTAGTGGCCTCTCCACGGTAAGTAACAAAAATCCGCGATTTCATCGGGAATTTTCTGCCGTAATTATATATATATAGTGAAGAAGGAAAACATCCCGCACATCTCGCACATCTCGCACGTAAACTGACAGTCTGCTCAATTTATCTCGCACGTAGCTGACGATTTGCTCGTTTTATCCCGCACGTAGCTGACACTTTGCAACTGCCATCCCGCGTCCATCCCGCACCTGTTTGTTACAGCAATAGGATGCCTTCATGAAATGTTGAAACATTTTCACGTGCGAGATGTGCGGGATGTGCGGGTTGTTTTTTTGTTAGCCCTGATATTACATCCTATTCCACTTTTTTTAAATAGATTAGACAAACAAGTCACCTGTTGCAGCTGACAAAGATACTACGCAGCGGTCGCAGATATCTGTCAGCGTTGCACCATTGGCTGCCAAACCGTAGAAATTGTCTTCGCTGATAAGCACATACTCCCATGCGCGGTTCATCCGTTCTTCGGGCTTCAATTCATTTATTTTCTTGGTCCACTCCACGGCGGCAGTCTGTTTTTGGCGCACATTCTTATCGAAGACCTTGTCATTGCCTTTGGTCTCTATCAGATATACCTTCTCACCGGTAGCCACGATAAAGTCGGGATGGTATGTGGCCATCAATCCATCCCTTCTCATATAGTATATGATAGCGAACGGATGCTGGCTTTCGTTAATCTTCAAGAAACGCTCTACCTCGCCGTCTCTATCCAAGAATTCTATAAACGTTTTTTCAAATCCACCTTTACTCGATGGGTAGCCTTGACGCTCATAGATGGTCTTGTGTGTCTCTACTGAGAAAGTCTCACGCATCTTGATTTCAGCAACAGACGAGAATCGCGTATGAACAACCTGCGCATCAGTCGTCATGACGTTGTTCTGAAGGTTGAAGATGGCCCGAGCCATCTCTTCAATGATATGCTTGGTGACGATGGCATCCTTTGAGAGCAGTATCTTCCAGTCGCTCCCATTAAAGGGATTGAACGGCTGGCCAAACAGCCGGGTGCGGATATATCTATCGACGACGGCAACGGTCTGAGCCTCGTTGATTTGTAAGTTTGGCACAGGCATTTCCCTATGTGATGTCACGCGGTCGAATCTCAGCGTAATGGTGCGCAGCAGTTTCTGAAGATATTCATTATAACTTGCTGCCGTAAACAGATTTGCTGTCACTTTATAGCGTCCGAACTGTGTCTTCGAGATGGCCTCCTGCGAAATGAAGGTCTCGCCATCCTGAGCTAAGAACTGCCGCAAACGTTCCAGGGGGAATGCTGTAAACGGCTGGAGCGTATGGATATCAATCTCCTCATCCTCCAACTCTTCTTCTGATTCCCGCACAATGATAGGCCACTCAAAGTCGAACTGCTCATAATCCTCTCGCAACCCCACCTTGATCATATCGCCAGTAGAGCCACCTTCGCCTGTCTCGCCCGTCTCTTCGACAGCCAGACCCTGTGCAAACAATTCTTCATAGAACTGGATGAAAGCCGGGTGCTCTATGATGCTGAGCATGTCGATGTACGTCTTTGGCTGAGTGTGCAGCTGAAGCACCCGCTTGCGGTCATCCTCCTTGATGCTCTGGTACTCTGGCTCTCGCCACATCAGGCGAAGGCCGCGCCCGATAATCTGCTCCAACAGAATGGGAGCCTCAGAGGAACGCAAAGGCACTATGACGCAGATGTTGTTGACGTCAAAACCCTCGCGCAGCATCAGAACAGACACAATAACCTTGGGTTTCTCGTATCTGTCAATATCAAAGAGTTTCTTCTTCGTCTCCTTCCACTCTTCTTCCGACACCTCTCCCTTGGCATTGCTGTCGATAGTCACCACTTCATCCTGGGCCAGTCCTTCGTCCAGCATCAGTTGGTTCACGTATGGCGCAACCGTCGTATCTTCACAGATGACAAGCATCTTCGGATTCTTCTTCTCATCGACAGCCGTAAACTCCGTTTCCAGTTTCTTCAGTTTAGCCAAGCCGGCTCGGAGCATCAGCCGCTGTCCGTCGCTCAGGTCGCAAACCTTACCCCTCTCGTCGCGCACAGCCTTGTAGTCCAGGTCTTTCAGCTCTGTCAACTCCTGACGGCGGTCGAGCAACAGCGTCTTTACCAACCCCTTTCGCATAGCCGTTGCCAAGTCGAAGTCAACGACGATATGGGGGAAGTAACATTTCTGTACCTTCTTGCCTGAGCCACGCTGGTCGTAGGGCGTGGCCGAGAAGTCTATCTGGAAGAATCGTTCGCCTTTCTTCTCCGCTATTGCATTCAGGCCTTTCTGCCATTCCACTTCCTCTATCTCGCCGTTGCGCTTCAGTTCGTGAATGTGGTGGGCCTCGTCGTTAATCACCATAATGTCGTCCAGTCCTGCCAGGTATTCCAGTTCCGAGCCTCGCAGATAGCGGCGGTCCAACATTCCGAGGTCGTTACCTGCCGCCTTGCCCGGACGGATAGGTAGCAGTTGCTCTATGATTTCAGGCACACTAAGCACTCCACTCTCCTCTCCACCCGGAGAGGGGTCGGTGGTGAGGCTTTGATTTTCAAACAGATGCCAGTTCGTCAGGGCTATCAGCCCGTCGCCCGTTGTCTTGCGCCCAATGCCTTCCTCCTTCGTCACCACGTTGTTCTGGATAAACGAGAACACCTCCTGCCGATAATGCACAGGAATAAACACTTCCTGATTCAGATAGAAGTCGTTGGTCTCGATGTTCCGCTCCTCCTTGCCGCGTTCCATCCTGCCACAGAAAGCATCCAGCAGACGGTCATACACTATCAGCCCTGGTGCCACAATCAGGAAGTTCTTCGTAAATCGCTTTGCAGGGTAATCATCCCCCTCTCCACTCGGCGAGGGGGTGGGGGTGAGGCAATGTCTCGCGTTCAGCATCTGCCACAACAGTAGGGCGTGCATCACCCATGTCTTACCCGTGCCCGTAGCCATCTTCACGGCATATTTGGGCATCTGGTATTTCTTCTGCCCCAGGGTGCCTAAGTCCACGAGCGGCATCAGGTCGGGCGTCAGTTGCTCATAGTATTCCATCACATTCCTTACGCCCATCACCTCGTGCAGATACACGATGTTGAGGATAGCCTGTCGCTGACCAGCATGGAAATTACGATGGCGCAGCGAGCAATATTCCTCCGCGAACCAGAACTTCAGCAATTCCTGAGTCGTGGGAGTTACCTGCTCCAGCATTTCGCCGCTCTCCCATGCCGCATTCACCGTCTCGCTCAGCCGCTTGGCCAGTTCCAGCGAGGCATTTGTATTATTAGTTTTCATACACTCTCTACTACTTGACTTTCAAAACCAAACACATCCACGGCCTTGATGCACACCCGTCGTTGATCCTTATGGGCCACTCTCAGTCGCGTCTTATAGACACAGTGCAGCGGGTCGTTGTCGTTATCCACATTCTCACGATAGTCCTGCCATGTAGAGCGGAACGTCACGCCGTCGTAGTCAGGGTCTATGCTCCAGTATTCTATCAGCGAGAGCGGGTCGCGCTCCAACACCTGCTGCAGCTTCTCTTTGTCCTTATCGTCCAACGGGATGTTATCCGGCGACAGCAGCACGTAGTTGTCCAACTCCACGTCTATTTCATCCTGCTCACCCTGTTGCGTCACTACCAATGGCTTTGCCACTAAGTATTGCAGCGACGAGAAGCGTACCGACTTGTCGTCTATCAGTTTCTTGTAGCCCTTCTTGGCCAGTTTATCCAGCAGGTCGGGCGGTATCACCAGCACCTCCACGTTCGAGTCTTGATACTTCTGAATGGCAGACGATATATCGAAGGCGAAGTTCCAGCCAAGCACTACCACCTTTTCCCAGTCGCCACCTAACAGCGAAGCCTTGGCCTCTACTGCCCGACGAATCGTAGCAGCCGTTGTCAGGCGATTAGGCGAATCCACCATCACTAATGTTCGCGTACCTTTTATAAATCCGAAGTTACGGTCGTTGGTCTGCTCTGGCGTGAAGGGTAGGGCGCCATACAGTCCCAGCACCACTTGGCTCAAGTCGCCCACATGCTTATAGCGCTTGTTGTTGCGGAACGCCTCCTTCTGATAGTCGCCGATGCTCTGATAGAGGAACGGCTTTACTTCTTGGTCGATAAACCGTTTGCGCATCACCAACGAGGCAGGTTTACCAATGTCGCAGGTAATCCATCGTCTGCCTAAACGCTCGGCAACAGCAGCCGTTGTACCGCTGCCGCCGAAGAAGTCGCAAACGAGGTCGCCTTCATTGGAGCCTACTCTTATTATTCGCTCAAGTAACGCTTCAGGCTTTTGTGTAGCATA
The DNA here is from genome assembly GCA_947165435.1 of uncultured Prevotella sp. GTDB lineage: Bacteria > Bacteroidota > Bacteroidia > Bacteroidales > Bacteroidaceae > Prevotella. Next base: position 22,216 of record CAMVAI010000050.1, on the reverse strand, counting down.
ACCTACAGATTCTTTGGCTTGTGAATTGATTACATAGATATCAGACCATAAATTCTGTATCGGTTGACCTTCATAGTCATCTAAGAAAGTCTTTCTTCTGATCCTTTGATTTTTGTCTTCTGGAAAATAAAGTTTACCTTTACGATCCCACTCTACCATTGTTTCATAAGCAAAAGCCCATCCCTTTTCAGGCGGTTTATAACCCTTGTACTCATAGATAAGTGAAGGCGTAGGAGTACTTGAAGGATTTGTAACAGGGTCTCTACTATATAAACGCCCATCTCCGTCATCATACACAAAACGCTGCCTTATGTATTCTTGAGCTTCAGGACTGTCTTTTGTCCTTAGAGGATTGAAAATGCTTTCCTCTGATTTTGAATAATAAAAGATAGTATCAGTTATTGAGCCAAAAGTCTTATAGTTATTTAATGCACCTCCCCTTCTTTTCCAAATAATCTCGTTTCTAAAATTCTCTTTTCCAAATATTTCGTCTAATATCGTCTTTACATATGCTCCCACATGCCAATCAATATGAATAAAGATGTTACCCTTGTTTGATAACAATTCTTTCATTAAGATAAGTCTTGGAAACATCATCCTCAAGTAAGATATAGTCCCTTCCTCCCAAGTATCTGCATATGCAAACTGCTCAATGACCGTTGGCTTTTGCTGAATATCCGTTCCTGGCAGAGAAATCTTAGTCCGATAATCAGCTTTGGAATCAAATGGTGGGTCAATATATATCAAATCGACTTTCCCGCGAAGCGAGGGCAAGCCCGTCTGAGCATCACCAGCAAGCAGGGCCTGCATCGCTAAGAGATTATCGCCATAGATGAGGCGGTTCATCCAACCGTCACCATTGCCTCCCGCCATGTTGAAGGCATTGGGAATCTGAGGCGAACTGCCTTTGAACAGCCCGCTCACGTCCTTACTCGGCAGCACCAGTTCATTGGTCTGCAGACCAATCTGAGTGCCACTACTTAGCCGCTCCAGAATCAGAGCAGCCTCACGTCTGCCCTCGCTCACGATGCGGGGCAGCTCTTCAATCAATGATTTAGCCATGTAGCATTATAGTTTTATAATGCGTTGTGCCACCAAACAAAACGATTCCTGCAAGCACCTGAAGGCGGTTGTTCAGACCCCCATCCCCCTAACTTAGGGGGCTCAAAAGAAACGTGGACGAATCCCCGTTCAGTGCTCCAGGTACTTGCAGGAAACCTTCACTACGAAACAGGAAAACGCCCACTATACAGTGAGCGCGTCCATTATTATCGTAATGAGTTCTTTCTACCTGCAAGTTTCGGAACACTTTGAATAATAGCCAACGCTAAAGTTTTACCCTCTAAAATCGCACCGCCACCCTGCACTCAGGGATTCCTGTCTCATCGTTGCGAGACGTACGCCGTTTACGGCACCTTTGGCTATACTTGCGTGCAAAAGTACAAAATATATTTGTAAATCCTTGCTACGAATAAGAAAAAAGTGGGAAAAACTTAAAAAAAACTGGGCACCACCAGCTGCATGGGCTACTGGCCCCTTCTGAAATTTCATTTATATCTAACTTTTGCCTTTCAAACAACCAAAAACAAGAAAAAAGTTGTAACTTTGCACCCAATTATAAATATGTAAACGCCGAATGTTGACATGGAGTTTTCAGCATACATACAGAGTGAGTGGGCTTGGATAGTCCTTTTTGTGATGGCCATTTTCGTTGGCATGTCAAAGACTGGCGTACAGGGACTGGCCATCCTTACCGTGCCCATGTTGGCAATGACCTTCGGAGCCAAGCCGTCAACAGGGCTGATGCTGCCTGTGCTGTGCTTTGCCGATGTCATCGGTGTGAGTTACTATCGCCGTCAGGCCGAGTGGAAGTATATCATCCGGCTGCTGCCGATGGCCATAGCAGGATTCTTCCTCGCCCTTTGGGTGGACAAGATGATACCCGCCTCGGAGTTCAAGCACCTGATGGGAGCCTGTCTCGCCCTGGTGCTGGCGGTGATGCTCTGGAGCCAGTGGAGGGGCAAGGAGAATATGCTCATCGACAAATGGTGGTACAGTCCGCTGTTCGGTTTGCTGGGTGGTTTCACCACAATGATAGGCAATGCGGCAGGGCCTGTGATGGCCATCTATCTGCTGTCCACCCGTATGCCGAAGCTGGCATTCGTAGGCACCAATGCGTGGTTCTTTCTCTGCGTCAACTTTCTGAAACTGCCCTTCCAGCTATTCGCCTGGCACAACATCAGCCTGACCACATTGGCCATTGATGCCTGCGCTATTCCGTTTGTGCTGATAGGTGCATTCTTAGGCATCCGCTTAGTAAAATTCCTGCCAGAACGAGGCTTCCGCATTTTCACCACCATAGTGACCATCGTCAGCGTCATCGTGATGCTGCTTACATAGAGTCCTCGACATCATGGAAGAATTTTTCTTCTTTATTCATTACTTTTTGTCTCTGGCCTGTCGAGCAAACTCGAAGAGCGACTGAGGCAGATGGCAATAGCCGGTGGGATTCTTGTCGAGATAGTCCTGATGGTACTCTTCGGCCGTATAGAAACGCTCCAGAGGCTGGTGCTCTACCACCAACGGCTGGTCATAGTGCTGTTGCTCGTCATCATATACCTTATTAATAATTGACAGGTCAGCAGCATCCACGTAATAGATGCCTGTGCGATAGCGGGTACCCTCATCGTGGCCCTGCTTGTTCAGGCTCGTGGGGTCTATGGCCTTGAAGAACATGCGCAAAAGGAATTCGAGGCTCACCACATCGGGCGCGTATCTCACATGCACCGTCTCGGCATATCCCGTTTCGTCGGTATATACCTCCTTGTACGTAGGATTCTCCGTGTGTCCGTTGGCAAACCCCACCTCAGTCTCCATCACACCTTCTATCTGCTTGAAGTAATGTTCTGTCCCCCAGAAGCAGCCTCCTGCGAGGTAAATGTCTTTTGTTGTCATAGCTGTTTTCCTAAACTTTGTTTCAATTACGGTGCAAATGTAGTTGTTTTGTCCCCATGTTCCTACCCAATTCCCAAATTGTTCAGAGTTGCTTTAGTGGCTCTACTTGCCCACGCAATATCTATACAGTGTTGATAATCAGCAGTCTGCACGGTGGATTTCCTTTTTGTGGTTTACTTTTTCGGCTCTTCCGCCTCCTTCGGCGTATCCGGCAGGGGATGCCCTGTGGCACTCTCTTGATGCTCTGCGGGCTGCGGGGCGGCACCGTCGGCAGACGGCAGCGGCTGAGCAGACTCACCGACAGCCAGGCTGTCAACAGCGATGGAGTCGGAGTCGGAGGTCGCACGGAAGTAGCCTCCGCAGCTGTAGCTGCTCATGGCGAGGCTGGCATCGGCGGGTAGTTGGAACTTGGTGCGGTAGTGGCGGAAGGCGGCATCGCCGAGTACGGACTGTAAGAAATAGCCGCAGATGGGCAGTGCCGTGCGGTTGCCCTGTCCCAGTTGTCCTGTGCGGAAATGGATGCTGCGGTATTCGCCACCCACCCAGGCACCAACCACGAGGCGCGGCGTGGTGCCTATGAACCAGGCGTCGGAGTGGTTGTTCGACGTGCCTGTCTTGCCGCCAAAGTCGGTGTCGGCAGCCTTGTCGTAGCCCACGAAGCCCATGAGCCGCGAGCTGGTGCCGCTCATGCCGCCCTTGAGCAGCTGCTGGACGAGGAAGGCGCTCTCGGGCGAGAGCACGCGATGGTCGGTATCGGGGGCGGTATATATCTCGTTGCCGTCGCGATCGATGATGCGTGTGACGAGTACAGGGTCGTGGGCGATGCCGTTGTTGACGGGCGTGCAATAGGCATTGACGAGTTCGAGCAGGTTGACATCGCTAGAGCCTAGGGCCAGTGCCGGGGTGGCATCGAGGTGCGACTTGATGCCCATGTCATGAGCTGTCTTGGCGATACGGTCGATGCCGCACTCTTGTCCCAAGCGTACCGCCACGGAGTTGATGCTCATGGCGAAGGCCTGCTTCAGGGTGATGTCCATGCCCGAGAAGCGTCCGTCGGCATTGGTGGGAGCCCACGTCACCTCCTTGCCGTGGTCCATCACCTTCATCGAGAAGTATTCGTCGCGGCGTGTGTCGCAGGGCATGATGCCCTGGTTGACGGCCTCGGCATAGACGAAGAGCTTGAAGGTAGAGCCCGGCTGGCGCATGGCGGTGACCTTGTCGTACTTCCACGTCTTGAAATCGACATCGCCCACCCAGGCTTTTACGTGTCCCGTCTGTGGCTCGATGGCCACAAAGCCGCAATGCATAAAATGCTCCATATAGCGGATGGAGTCAAGGGTGGAGAGCTCGCGCTGGATGAAGCCCTGTTCGTAGTCGAAGAGCTTGACGGGGTGTGGCTTGTTGAGATAGTAGTCGATGGAGTCGGGCTGGTCGGGGAATCGCTGCTGTAGCGTCTTGTAGAGCGGCAGCTTCTTGGCCAAGTCTTCAATGAAGTGGGGTATCTCGACGTGATGCTCGTCTTGCCAGGGGTTGGTGTTGCCCCAGTGGGCGTTGAACGTGCGCTGCACCTGTTTCATCTGCTTGACGGCAGCCTCTTCGGCATAGCGCTGCATGCGGGAGTCGAGGGTGGTATAGATTTTCAGCCCCTCGGTATAGAAGGCGTAGGAACGGTCCTCGCCATAGTATTCGCGGCACCACTTCTTCATCCAGTCGGCAACGGCCTCGCGGAAGTAGTTGGCCTCGCCGTCGTAGGCCGTCTCTACGTTATAGTCGAGTCGGATGGGGCGGCTGCAGAGCGTGTCGTAGGCCTGCTGCGTGAGGTCGCCCTTCTTGAGCATGTTGCCCAACACGACGTTGCGGCGGCCCAGCGAGTTTTTGGGATTGATACGGGGGTTGTAATAGGTGGTGGCCTTGAGCAGACCTACGAGTGTGGCAGCCTGGTCGGCGGTGAGCCGCGAGGGTGTGGTGCCGAAGTAGGTGCGTGCTGCCGTCTTGATGCCGAAGGCGTTGGAGCCGAAATCGACGGTGTTGGCATACATGGTGAGTATCTCCTGCTTGGAGAAGTACCACTCCAGCTTGTAGGCCGTAATCCACTCCTTGCTTTTCATGATGATGATCTTCAGTCCGGGGATGTTGCCTAAGAGTCCTGTGGAATATTGTGTACGGACGCGGAAGAGGTTCTTGGCCAGCTGCTGGGTGATGGTAGAGGCACCTCGGGCATCGCGGTGCATGACATAATCCTTCAGGGCGGCTGCAAAGGCTTGATAGTCGATGCCGTGGTGCTGGTAGAACCGCTCGTCTTCGGTGTCGATGAGTGCTTTCCAGAAGTCGGGGCTGACATCGTCGTAGTTTACTGGCATGCGGTTCTCGCTGAAGAACTTGCCGATCATCTTACCGTCGGCACTATAGATTTCGGAAGCCTCGGCGGGGTGTGTATTCTTCACGTCGCTCATCGACGGCGACTTGCCAAAGAGCCAGAGGAAGTTGATATCGACCATCACCAGGTAGAGCAGGAAGGCTACGACCAGCGTGGCCAGCGTGGCCAGGGCCTTGACGTACCAGCGGCTGCCACGAAAGAACGCGAGATACCACGTAAGGGCTTGTTTGCAGGCGTTGAGCGGTTTTTCGAAGTATTTATTCATATTGCGATACATATTTCATGATGTCTTCTTCTTGGTCGGGGTGGAACCAGGCGATATCGGCGTCGCGCTTGTACCACGTGAGCTGTTTGCGGGCATAGCGGCGTGTATTACCCTTGATGCGCTCCACGGCCTCATGCAGCGTCCACCGTCCGTCGATATAGTCGAAGAGCTCTTTGTAGCCCACGGTGTTCAACGCGTTCAGGGTCCGCTGGGGGTAGAGGCGCTCGGCTTCCTGGAGCAGTCCGCGGCGCATCATGTCATCGACGCGGCGGTTGATGCGGTCGTAGAGTTCCTGCCGCTCGCGGTTGAGGGCAATCTTGACGATACGGAAGGGTCGCTGCTTCTTGCGATTGGTACGGAACGACGTGTAGGTACGTCCGGTCTGCAGGCATATCTCAAGGGCATGGATGACGCGCCGGTAGTTCTGGCGGTCAATGTTGGCATAGTGCTCGGGGTCGAGTTGCTTCAGCTGGGCGCAGAGGGCATCGAGACCTTCGGTAGCATAGCGGTGCTTCAGTTCGTCGCGGATGTCGTCGCGGATGGTGGGGATGTCGTCGATGCCATTGCAGACAGCATCGATATACATCATTGAACCGCCGGAGAGCAGATAGGGGGTGCTGAGCTGCGGCAGGAGCGCGAGCACGTCCTGTTCGTACATCGAAGCGTTGTAATAGTCGCCGATAGAAAGCGTGCCCACAAAATAATGGCGAGCCTGTCGAAGCTCTTCGTCCGTGGGCGACGCAGTGCCTATCTGCAGCTCGCGATAGATTTGCCGCGAGTCGGCATTGATGACTGGAATACCGAAATGGCGAGCCAGCCTGACAGTCAGTGCCGTCTTGCCCACTGCCGTAGGACCTGTTATGACAATGAGTGTAGCCAAAATCGGTCAGTCCCTTCGATAAGATTTGTAAAAGCGGAAAAACGTGGGGGCTTGTTGCCCTATGTCTATCTGATGACGCCTCGCTTGGAGTTTTCGATAAACGAACAGATGTACTCTACCTCCTTGACGTTAGGATAGACGGCACGCGCCTCGGCTATGCCGTCTTTCAGCACACCGTGGGAATAGATGATGCGGTAGGCATTGTGGATGGCCTCGATGACATCGTTGCTGAAACCGCGGCGGCGCAGTCCGATGAGATTGACACCAGCGTAGCGCACGGGTTCCTTGCCGGCAATGACGAAGGGCGGTATGTCCTGGCTGGTGCGGGTGCCTCCCTGGAACATGATGTAGCTGCCGACATGGCAAAACTGATGGAAGAGGCAGGTGGCCGAGATGATGGCGAAGTCATCGACCCTCACCTCGCCGGCAAACTTGGTAGAGTTTCCGATGATGCATCCGTTGCCCACCACGCAGTCGTGAGCCACGTGCATGTTCTCCATCAGCAGGTTGCCGTTGCCGACGACGGTTTTTCCCTTCGATGCCGTACCCCTGCTGATGGTGACATTCTCGCGGATGGAGTTGTTGTCGCCTATCTCGCAGGTGGTGTCCTCGCCCTTGAATTTCAGGTCTTGCGGCTTGGTGGATATACTGGCACCGGGGAAGAACTCGTTGCCGTTGCCGATGCGTGCTCCGTAATGGATAGTGACATTGTTCAGCAGGTGGTTGTTGTCGCCAATGACCACATTCTTGTCTATCACGCAGAATGGCCCGATGATGTTGTTGTCGCCAAGGACGGCTTCAGGGTCTATGACTGCTAATGGATGTATCTGGTTTGCCATTGTTTTCTTTGACGTTTGAAATTTGAAGTTTTTAAGATTTGAACTTTTAAACTTTGAACTCTACTTGTTTTTTACGATTTGGGCGGTGAATGTAGCCTCGGCCACTACATGGTCTCCGACGAAGATATAGCCCCGCATCGACGAGATGCCGTGGCGTACAGGAGCCAGCAGGTCAACCTTGAAGAGCAGGGTGTCGCCGGGCACAACCTTCTGGCGGAACTTCACGTTGTCAATCTTCATGAAATAGGTGGACCACCGCTCGGGCTCTTCCAGCGTGTTCAGCACCAAGAGTCCGCCACATTGCGCCATAGCCTCAATCTGCAGCACCCCCGGCATGACAGGCTCTTCGGGGAAGTGGCCCTGGAAGAAGGGCTCGTTGGCTGTCACGTTCTTGATGCCCACAATGGTGTTGGCCCCGAGGGCTATCACCTTATCTACCAGCTGCATGGGGTAGCGGTGGGGCAGCAGTTCGCGGATGCGGTTGACATCCATCACTGGCTCTTCGTTGGGGTCGTAGATGGGGGCCTGTATCTCGTGCTTGCGAATCTCCTTGCGCATCTGCCGTGCAAACTTGTTGTTGATGGTGTGGCCCGGACGGATGGCGATGATGCGCCCCTTGATGGGCTTGCCTATCAGTGCCATGTCGCCGATGACATCGAGCAGTTTGTGGCGTGTGCATTCGTTCTCCCATTGCAACGGCTTGTGCTGGATGTAGCCCAGCTCGGTAGCGTCGCGGTGCTCCACACCCAGCATGTCGGCCAGCTTGTCGAGCCGTTCCTGGGTGGTCTGCCGCTCGTAGATGACGATGGCGTTGTCCATGTCGCCGCCCTTGATGAGGTTGGCTTCGAGCAGTGGCTCGATGTCGCGCACGAAGACGAAGGTGCGCGCGGCTGCAATCTGGGTGATGTACTGCTCGACCTTGTCGAGGGTGGCGAACTGTGAATTGATGAACTTCGACTCGAAGGAACACATAGCCGTCAGCGAGAACTCTTCGTCGGGCAGGATGGTGATGCACGAACCGCTGTTCTCGTCTTTCACCTCTATCTTCTTGCGAATGATGTACCAGTCCTTGGGGGCGTTCTGCTCTTCGGTGCCCACCTCCTGAATCTTCTGTACATACTGGATGGCCGAGCCGTCGAGAATGGGGAACTCGGGTCCGTTCACCTGCATCAGACAGTTGTCGATGCCTAAGGCGTAGAGGGCCGACAGTCCGTGCTCAACGGTGCTGATGCGTATGTCGCCCTTGCCTATCACGGTGCCGCGCTGGGTATCTACCACGTTCTCGGCAATGGCGTCGATGACGGGTTCACCCTCCAGGTCTATGCGTTGTATCTTATAGCCCGAGTTCTCCGGGGCGGGATTGAACGTCACGGTGAGGTTCAGCCCCGTATGTAGTCCTTTTCCGAACAGTGAAAAACTGCCTTTCAATGTCTTCTGTTTCATCGCTTCTTTCGATTTGTGTTTTCGGTTTTTTTTTCTTGATTCTCGATTCTCGCCGCTTCCGGTCTCTTACTGGTTCTCGATTTTCGCCTTGAGGGTGTCCACTTCTTTACGTAGTGCCGCCAGCTCCTTGTACATGTCGGGCAACTTGGGGTAGAGCGACTTGGCGCGGAAGAAGTCTTTCGGGTCGATAGCCGGCGATCCAATCAGCGACTCGCCGTTGCCTTTCGTGTCACGCATCAGACCGCTCTGGGCTCCGATGTTCGTCTTGTCGGCTATGTGTATGTGGCCTGCAAAACCTGCCTGGCCGCCCACCATGCACCAGCTGCCTATCTTCGTGGAACCGGCCATGCCCACCTGTGCCGACATGACGGTATTGGCACCTATCTCGCAGTTGTGGGCCACCTGTATGAGGTTGTCTAACTTGACGCCCTTGCCGATGACCGTCTGGCCCATCGTCGAGCGGTCGATGCACGTGTTGGCACCTATCTCCACATCGTCTTCAATGACCACGGTGCCCAGCTGCGGAATCTTCTCATATCCGTCGGCATTGGGGGCGAATCCGAAGCCGTCGGCACCGATGACTGCTCCGGCATGGATGATGACGCGCGAGCCTATGCGGCAGCCGTCGTAGATGGTGACGTTGGGGTAGATTATGGTGCCGTCGCCTATCGTCACGTTGTCGCCGACGACGGCAAAGGGCCCGATATAGACATCCTTGCCCACCGTGGCCGACTCGGCCACAAAGGCCAGCGGATGGATGCCTGTCTTCTTGGGAAGGGCGGCGGCATACATCTGTAGCAGCCGGGCCACACACTCGTAGGCATTCTTCACGCGGATGAGCGTGGCACCTACGGGATGCTCCAGCTTCAGGTCTTCGTTGACCAGCACCACGCTGGCTTTCGTCTCATAGAGATAGTTGGTGTATTTCGGATTGGAAAGAAAAGAGATAGCGCCCTCTTTCCCTTCTTCTATCTTAGCAAAAGTGTTGACGACAGCTTGCTCGTTGCCTTCTACGCGACCTCCTAAAAAGTCGGCTATTTGCTTGGCTGTAAACTCCATTTTCTATGTAATTGTATTGATAAACGCTGCAAAGATACGAAATTTTTCTTAAACTCGTTGATAACAGAGGTAATATTTACGTATTTTTTTCGAAAGCAGCTGCACATTGAGTATTTCAGAGGCCTCGGCGATGTCTTTCACCGTGCCGTCTTTGTATAAAATGCCTATGCTGTCGTCGTCGGGGTTGTACATGTCCTTGCCTATCTCCGTCAGGCAAATCATATACTCGCGGGCCTCTTCCTCGCTGATGCCCATCTGCCGGCTGATGCCTTGGGCAATCTGTGCTATATAGTCGTCGGCAGGGCGTTCTTCGGTTACCTCTACGCGGAACAGGTGGCGGTCAAGCATGTCGGTGGCCAGTGTCGATAGGATGCGGTCATCGGCATGCTTCCATGCTTTCATGGCGCTCCAGATGTCAGAGTCGTCCAGCTCGGCATACATCTGTAGGGTGTGGCTGTCGAACTGTGTCCGGTCGTCTTGCAGGAAGTAGGCGAGGGCGGGCGATGCGAACACCTGGTGGCCGGTGCGCGTCAGATGGCGTGCCCGCCGCAGTGCGCCGATGAGAATCTTCTCGTAGCCCACTGCCGTCTTGTGCAGATATACCTGCCAGTACATCAGCCGTCGGGTAGTCAGGAAGTTCTCGATGGAGTAGATGCCCTTTTCCTCTACCACGAGTCGGTCGCCGCTGACGTTGAGCATCTTGATGATGCGTGCCGAGCCGATGTTGCCCTCGGTGACGCCGGTGAAGAACGAGTCGCGCCGAAGATAGTCCAGGCGGTCCATGTCTAACTGGCTGGAGATGAGTTGGTGGAAAATCTTGTTGGGATAGAGGTCTTTGAAGATGTTGATGGCCAGGTTGAGCCGGCCTTTCATGTCGCGGTTGATTTGCTCCATCATCAGCAGCGAGATGTCTTCGTGCGTGATGCCGTGGATGAGCGTGTCTTCCAATACATGCGAGAAAGGGCCGTGTCCGATGTCGTGCATCAGGATGGCGGCCTGTACCGCCTCTTCCTCCGAGTCGAAGATATACACGCCTTTCTCCTGGAGCGACTTCACGGCTTCCGACATGAGGTGCAGCGCGCCTATCGAGTGCTGGAAGCGGGTGTGGCGCGCTCCGGGATATACCACCGACGCCAGCCCCAACTGGTTGATGCGGTTCAGCCGCTGAAAGAGCGGGTGGCTCACGATGTCGTAGAGCAGCCCGTGCCTGATTTTGATGAACCCAAAGACCGGGTCGTTGATAATCTTGTGTCCGTTCAATGCTTTTCTTGCCGTTTTAGCCGTTCAATGTGTGTGTTGTTAGCCGTTTGCCCGTTCTGTCGTCGTGCCATTGTCATTTCATCCGCTTAGCCAGTTCGCCAGCCATCTCCTGCTGCAGGCTGCGTGCTGCCGCAGCGGCAGCTTCAGCGAAGTCGTCGCCCTGCGAGGCATAGATGATACCTCGGCTGGAGTTGACCAGCAGTCCGCAGTCTTTCGTCATACCATATTTGCAGACTTCCTGCAGCGAGCCTCCTTGTGCTCCAACGCCTGGCACTAACAGGAAATGGTTGGGGGCAACCTTACGGATATCCTCAAACATCTGTCCCTGGGTAGCACCAACGACATACATCATGTTTTCGTCGTTACCCCATTCCTGCGATTTCTTCAGCACCTTCTCAAACAGGCGCTCGCCATCTTTGTCCTCTGTCAGCTGGAAGTCGTGCGAGCCTTTGTTGGAAGTCAGCGCCAACAGGATGACCCACTTGTCGTCATAGCCGAGGAAGGGCGTCACCGAGTCCTCACCCATATAGGGAGCAACGGTCAGTGCATCGACATCATACTCCTCAAAGAATGTCTTGGCATACATCTTCGATGTGTTGCCGATGTCGCCGCGCTTGGCATCAGCGATGATGAAGTGGTTGGGATATTCTTCTTTCAGATAATCGACGGTGGCTTCGAAAGCCAGAATGCCATCAACACCATACGCCTCGTAGAATGCCAGGTTTGGCTTGTATGCCACACAATAGGGAGCCGTAGCGTCGATGATGAGGGCGTTAAACTCGCAAAGGGCTCTGAAAATATAATCATCACCATCCTTTGCCTTAGCTTCATCAATGATGCACTGAGGAATCTTATTGATGTCTGTATCCAGACCTACGCAGAGAAACGACTGCTTCTCGCGGATTTGTGCTATTAATTCTTTGCGATTCATACAATTTGTTTATTATAAATGTAAATGAGATAGAGGAAAAAGACAAGGATGTACCATAATACGATGATGCCCATACATACCAAGAAGCTATCTGTCATCTTCCCTATATAGCCAGCAGGAAGAAGACCTAAGGCTCCTATGATATTAACCCATATTTGCTCCTTACGCATCTCTTCGGACACAGGTGCCCAGAATTTTTTCCAGTCCATATTATCAAACTTTAGAGTTCTGTTTCTTTCATGCGTTCAGCATTCTCGGCAACGGTGAGGGCATCGATCATGGGCTGGATGTCGCCGCCGAGGAATCCTTGCAGGTCATGGGTAGTATAGCCGATGCGATGGTCGGTTACTCGACCTTGCGGGAAGTTGTAGGTGCGAATCTTGGCGCTTCGGTCACCGGTAGATATCAGCGTCTTACGGCGTGAGGCGATGTCGTCCATATACTTCTGGTGCTCCTTATCATATATAAAGGTATATAGACGCGAGAGGGCACGCTCTTTGTTCTTTGGCTGGTCACGGGTCTCTGTACATTCAATCAGGATTTCTTCCGTTTCGCCCGTATTAGGGTTCTTCCACATATAGCGCAGACGGACACCCGATTCCACTTTGTTCACGTTCTGGCCACCGGCACCTGAACTGCGGAAGGTATCCCACTTGATTTCCCCCTCATTGATATGCACTTCAAACTTGTCTGCCTCAGGCAAAACGGCAACAGTGGCAGCAGAGGTGTGCATACGTCCCTGTGTCTCGGTAGCGGGTACACGCTGTACGCGGTGGACACCCGACTCATACTTCAGCGTGCCATACACATCGGCCCCTGCGACGGCGAAGTCTATCTCCTTGTAGCCGCCCACGGCACCCTCCGAGACGCTGGTGATCGAGAGCTGCCATCCCTTCGAGTCGCAGAACGACTTGTACATCTTGAACAAGTCGCCGGCAAAGAGGCACGCCTCGTCGCCACCCGTTCCGGCGCGAATCTCCATCTGTACGTTTTTCGCGTCCTCAGGGTCTTTCGGTATCAGTGCAATCTTGATTTCCTCTTCCAGCCGGGGTTGCAGGGCTTCGTTGTCGGCCAGCTCTTCGCGTGCCATCTCTTTCATCTCCGGGTCGTCCTCGTTGGCCAAGATGTCCTTGGCTTCCTTGATGGCATTGAGGCAGGCGATGTATCGCTTGCGGGCCGACATGATGTCGCCCAGGTCTTTATATTCTTTCGTCAGCTTGACGAAACGCTGCTGGTCGCCAATCACCGCCGGGTCGGTAATCAGCGTCGATACCTCCTCGAAGCGGGCTTCCAGGCCGTCCAGTTTCTCTAAAATGCTGTTGTTCTCCATATTTCGTTTTGCTATTGTTCTTTTGTTTGCCTGTTGCTGCTGCTCATGCGTTTCGGCGGTTGCTGCCGTCTTCTATTCCTTCAGCAGGTCGGGGCGCAGCCGCTTGGTGCGCTCCATGGCCTGCTCCAGCTCCCAGTTGCGTATCTTGGCCTCATTGCCGCTGAGCAGGATGTCGGGCACCTTCCACCCCTTGTAGTCGGCAGGCCGCGTATAGATAGGGGCTGCCAGCAGGTCATCCTGAAAGCAGTCCGAAAGGGCCGACTGCTCGTCTCCGATGACTCCCGGCACCACGCGTACCACGGCGTCGGCTATCATTGCTGCCACCAGTTCGCCACCTGTCAGCACGAAGTCGCCGATGCTGATCTCGCGGGTTATCAGGTGGTCGCGCACACGCTGGTCTATTCCCTTGTAGTGCCCCGCCAGTATGATGAGGTTTCCCTTCATCGACAGCTCGTTGGCCATGTGTTGGTCGAACCGCTCGCCGTCGGGCGACGTGAATATCACCTCGTCGTAGTCGCGCTCGGCCTTCAGGGCGGCTATGCAGCGGTCTATCGGCTCGCATTGCATCACCATGCCGGCGCTGCCGCCGTAGGGGTAGTCATCTACGCGCCGCCACTTGTCGAGCGTATAGTCGCGCAGGTTGTGCAGGCGTATCTCGGCCAGTCCTTTCTTCTCGGCCCGCGCCAGTATCGATTCGTGTACGAAGCCCTCCAGCATTTCGGGCAGTACGGTAATGATGTCAATTCTCATAAAACGTCTTTATTCGTTGCCAGTATTTCTCGCCCGTGCTGCGCCCCATCTCATAGACACGTCGCATCTCGTCGGGGTTGTGCGACACGTGGCCGATGGGTATCTTCGCCTCGGGGCGTATCACGATGCAGCGCCCTTCGCGCTCGGCTTGTGCCACATAGTCCAGCTGGCGGTTGTACATCAGGTATCGTCCGTCCATCGCCTTCACCATGTTGGGATATTTGCGCAGGGCTATGCGCATCAGCGGCATCAGCCGGGTGGGGGTCTTCCGGTATCCTAAGGGCTGGGTCAGTATCACCACGTTGTGGCGGTAGCCCATCTGCTCGAAGTGTTCCAGGGGTATTGAGTCGCTCACGCCGCCGTCCAGCAGCTTCTTGTTGCCTATCTGAACCACGCGCGACATCAGCGGCATCGATGCCGACGCACGTATCCACTCATAAGTCTCGTCGTTGCAGTCGGTCAGCTGGCGATAGACGGGCTGGCCTGTCTCCACATCGGTGCAGACGGCTATGAACTCCATCGGGTTCTGCCTGAAGGCGTCGTCGTCGAACACGTCGTACTGCTTCGGAATGACGTGATAGCCGAAGTCGGCATTGAAGTAGTCACCGCTGGTCAGCAGCGACTTGATGCCGCTGAAACGGCTGTCGTGCGCGAACCTTATATTATACCTGATGGCGCGGCCCGCCTGACGGCTCTTGTAGTTGCACCCGAAGGCAGCACCTGCCGACACACCTATGAGCGCGTCGGGCCATACGTCGTGCTCCATCATCACGTCGGTAATGCCTGCTGTCCACAGGCCGCGCATGGCTCCTCCCTCTAAAACCAGTCCTGTTTTCATATCGCGCTGCAAAATTACTACTTTTTTTGCGTCCTGCCAAGTTTTTAAGCGTTTTTTGTTGTTTGGATGACAGTGCCCCGGACTATTAGCGGCCCGGGGGCTGTTGCGACACGGGAGGCTATAGCGAGGGAAGGGGAGCGGCAAACACCATACACGCCCAACTGCCGTCGGTATAGGTGTGCTGGTGGGTCAGCCCCAGCTGGCAGGCCTTGTCTGCCAGCAGGCAGCAGTCATCGGTATAGAACCCGCTCACGACGAGCTGTCCCTGCGGCTTCATCATACGTGCGAAGCGAGGCATGTCCTGCAGCAGGATGTTGCGGTTGATGTTGGCCATCACCACATCGAAACGCTCCTCCATTGTGTCGGTCACCGTGGCGTCGCCCAGCAGGATGGTCATCAGCGGTTCCACACCGTTGACGGCGGCATTGTTGCGCGTGTTCTCCGTACTCCATTCGTCAATGTCGTAGGCCACACACTGCCGGGCACCACGCTTCAGCGCACAGATGCCCAGTATGCCTGTGCCGCATCCGCAGTCCAGCACGGCAGCACCGTCCAGCGGCGTGGCAGCCAGGTGGCGGCAAATCATGCGGGTGGTCTCGTGCGTACCGGTGCCGAAGGCTTGCCGGGCGCGAATCTCTATCTCCGTCACGCCGCTGTGGGCGGGCAGATGGTGGCCGTCGTGGATGACAATGTCGCCGACGCTGATGGGCTGGAATCCCTCCTGTTCCCAGGCTTCGTTCCAGTCGCGGTATTCGGCTTCGCCAACGGTATAGCTGATGTGCGTGCCGGCAAAGGGAAAGTCGGCCAGCACGGCGTCGAGCATTTCCGGGCTGAAGAGCTCTTGCTGGGCGTAGGCCTTCACGCCGTCGGCGGTGCTCTCGAACGACTCGCAGCCAGCCTCTCCAGCCAGCGCGCAGAGCAGGTCGGCGGCATCGCCGGTCGGCGGCTCTATGCGGAATGTTATCTCGTAGTATTTCATGTGAATGTTAAATTTTGAGTGCAAAATTACAAAAAATAGGGAAAAACCTATGCGGTCTTAGGGCTTTTCCTTAATTTTGCACGAAAATTAACAGTAATTTTGTAGCGTGAATCAATAAACATGGAGATAAAGACTATGAAAAAGTGGATGTTATTGGCATGTACCGTTGTATGGCTGCCCCTACAGATGGCGGCACAAGACGACGATATGTATTTCGTTCCTACGAAGGAGAATGTGGACAAGGCCACCCACGACTACGGGCTGCCCAAGCACACCTATTATTCGGGCAGCGACAGGTCGGTAGATGAGTACAACCGCATGGCGGCTTCTACGGTGACGGCGGTCGATTCGGCCGGCAACGACATCATCGACTTCTCGGCCGTGCGGGGCGTCTATCCCGACTCTGCCTATGCCTACGAGGGCGATGACTACAAGTACACGCGCCAGATGACGCGATACGAAGGCTACACGCCCGGCGAGGCCTACTGGGAGGGCTATCGCGACGGCCAGTGGGCATCGCCCTGGTATTACACCAGCTATCACGGGTGGTACGACCCGTGGTATGACCCGTGGTACGACCCCTGGTACTATGGCCGCTACGGATGGGTGGGCTACTATCGCCCGGCATCCTGGTACGGCTATCACGGCTGGTATCGCCCGTACTATTACTACACGTGGTACTCGCCGCGCCGCCATTATGGCAGGGGAGGCTACGTCAACCACGCGCTGTCGCCCAGCCTGCGCTATTATGACCGCCGCAACTATTCGGGCAACGGCACGCGCCATTCCTACGGCACAGGCACCCGTACAGGCACCCGTCCCGGCAACATAGGCTCCGGCGTGCGCAGCAGCAGCACATACAGCGGCACGCGGCCTTCGGGAGGCTCCTACCGCAGCAGCGGCTCTGTGGGCAGCGGCTCCTACACGCGCAGCAGCGGCTCCTACAGTCATGGCGGCGGCATGCGCCCGTCAGGCGGAGCTGGTGGAGGCGGCGGGCGCATAGGCGGCGGGCGGCGGTAAGCTGCGAGCACAATATGCCATACGTATTTTTTTGCAAAATCACAACAACCAGCAAGGCATACTTGCATATTCAACAATCAACAAGACATACAGCTATGAAGAAGTATTTCATGATAGCCGCCGTGGCCATGACGGCCCTGTCGGCAGCAGCACAAGAGACTTACGAGAACGCACGGCTCATCGAGGACGACCTGAACGGAACGGCACGCTATGTGGGCATGGGCGGAGCGATGGACGCACTGGGGGCCGAAATATCTACCATGTCGTCTAATCCCGCAGGCGTCGGCATGTTCCGCCACAGCAACATCAGCGTCTCGGGCGGCTTGGTCGTGCAGCAGGGGGGGACAGACTTCCGAAACGGCAGCACCACCAACGCTTCGTTCGACCAGGCCGGCTTCGTCTATTCCATACAGTCGAACCGCAAGTCGTATTTCAACGTGGGCTTCAACTTCCACAAGAGCAAGAACTTCGACTACATCCTTGCGGCAGCTGCCGGCGCGGTGAACGGCAGCTCGCAGAACGCACTGTCGTTCATCAAGGGCATCGGACAAGACCGCCAGGCGGGGACGGACGCCCAGGGGCGCCCGCTCGTCGTGTCTGACTACAACTTCAACCAGGGCAACGGCACCATGTATTGGACCAGCCAGCTGGACAACCTCTACTATAATGCCTTCATCATCGACAAGCCTACCGGCTATCCCTTCTTCACCAAGGCCTCGGGCTACGACTTCAAGTGGGCCCATACAGGCTATATCGGCGAGTACGACATCAACCTGAGCGGCAACATCAACAACCGCGTCTATCTGGGCATGACCGTAGGCATACACAGCGTACACTACCAGGGCATCAGCGAATATACCGAACAGCTCATCGACATCGACGGCCAGCCAGTGGGGGCGCTGAGCATCGAAGACGATCGGCGCATCACCGGAACGGGATACAGCGTCGCCTTCGGAGCCATCATCCGACCCGTGCAGAACTCGCCATTCCGCGTAGGACTGTCCGTCGCCACACCGACATTCTATACCCTCACCACCAAGAACGTCACGCAGCTCGTAAACCGTGTCGATCCCGCACAGGGCTACAACCCCTACAACCCCAACTATGTGGCATCGGGGTCCTACGAGTTCAAGATGAACACACCGTGGAAATTCGGACTCAGCCTCGGACATACCGTAGCACAGATTGCTGCCATCGGGGCAGGCATAGAGTATGCTGACTATAGCCATATCGACACGCGCGAAATCTCCGGCGAATACTACGACTACTGGACCGACACCTATTCTACAGGCAGCGCCAGCGACCGACAGATGAACGACCATACCGACCGCACGCTGAAAGGAGTGCTGACGGCACGCATAGGCGCAGAAATCAAGCCCGACCCGAGCCTCGCGCTCCGCGTGGGCTACAACTACGTGTCGCCCATGTACAAGAGCGACGGCACGAAGGAGTTCCAGATAGACTCCTACGGCGTCAACGCCAGCTCGGCCACCGACTATACCAATTGGAAGGCCACCCATCGCCTGACCTGCGGTATAGGCTATCGCGTCAAGCATTTCAGCATCGACCTGGCCTATCAGTACAGCGTCCGCGACGGCGACTTCTATCCATACCAGAACGCCTGGGGCGACTATCACTACGTGGAGAACAACGAACAGGTAACCGAGAAGATTGACATCATCTCAAGCCCCGTCAGCGTGAGCAACAAGCGCCATCAGGTGCTGATGACGCTGGGCTACACATTCTGACCGCAATTCCCTATTCCCCGATAAAGGCTTTCCCGGAAGAAAGAGAATCCCCTGCAAACCCATCGGTCTGCAGGGGATTCTCTTTCGCTTCAGTCCGATAGCGCTCTGAGCGATGAATAGGCAGGCGAACCCGGAAAAAAAGAGGTGTGTCTTATGCAGACACACCCTTTTTTCAGAGTTGATGATGCTTGTGCTACTTGACAGGCATTTTCTCGATGCGCTTCTGGTGGCGTCCACCTTCAAAGGTGGTCTTGAAGAACTCGTTCATGATCTGACCGGCGGTGTTGTTGTCGATGAAGCGGCCGGGGAGCACCAGCACGTTGGCATCGTTGTGCTGGCGAGTCATGTGGGCTATCTCAGAGCACCATGCCAGTCCGGCACGCACGCCCTGGTGCTTGTTCAGCGTCATGGCCATGCCCTCGCCGCTGCCGCAGATGGCAATGCCGGGATATACCTCGCCGCTCTCAATGCCCTCTGCCAGGGGGTGTGCGAAATCGGGGTAATCTACCGAGGCATCGCTCCAGGTGCCATAGTCTTTGTATTCGTAACCATGCTCCTCAAGATACTGGAGCACATATTTCTTCAGCGGATAGCCTGCATGGTCGCAGGCAACGCCAACAGTCTTTATTTCCATAAGCAGCTAATTTTATTTTTAATTTTTAATTTTTAATTTTTTTTTCATCCCAGCAGCTTCTTGACCTGTTCATAGACATTCTGTCCGGTGAAGCCCAGTTTCTCGTCGAGCACCTTGTAGGGAGCAGAGAAGCCGAAGCTCTCCAAGCCCCATACGCAGCCGTCGGCACCTACCAGGCCTTCGAGGTTGACAGGCAGGCCGGCGGTGAGGCCGAACTTCTTCTTTCCGGTGGGAAGGACGCTCTGCTGATACTCCTTCGACTGCGAGCGGAAAAGTCCTTCGGACGGAACGCTGACCACGCGAACCTTGACACCGTCGTTGCGCAGCAGGGCGGCACCAGCCTCAAGGGTGGACACCTCTGAACCCGAGGCCAGCAGGATAACATCGTAGTCGGCATCGCTGCCAGCCACCACGTAGGCACCCTTCTCGGCCTGTGAGTAGTCGTTGCCGGCAGGCAGCATGTCGATGTTCTGGCGCGAGAAGATGAGGGCGGTGGGAGTGTCGGTGTTCTCCATAGCCATACGCCAGCAGACGGTAGTTTCCTCGGCATCGGCAGGGCGTACCACGAGTACGCTGTTCTTGCCGTGGTGGTTCTTCAGCTTTTCCATCAGGCGAATCTGGGCTTCCTGCTCTACCGGCTCATGGGTGGGGCCGTCTTCGCCTACACGGAAGGCATCGTGGGTCCAGATGAACTTGACGGGCAGCTCCATGAGGGCAGCCATACGGACGGCGGGCTTCATGTAGTCGGAGAAGACAAAGAACGTGCCGCAGGCGGGGATGACGCCACCGTGCAGGGCCATGCCGATGCAGCAGCAGGCCATCGTCAGCTCGGCCACACCGGCCTGGAAGAAGGCGCCGCTGAAGTCGCCGCGCACGAGGTCGTGGGTCTTCTTCAGGAATCCGTTGGTGTTGTCGGAGTTCGACAGGTCGGCAGAGGCACAAATCATGTTGGGCACCTGCTCGGCCAGCTGACCCAGCACGGCAGCAGAGGCGCTGCGGGTGGCACTGCCGGCCTTCTGCTCCACCTTCGACCAGTCAATCTGCGGGGCCTTGCCGCTGAACCATTCCTCCAGCTGCTTGGCCTGTACGGGATGACCCTTGGCCCATTCGGCTTTCTCGGCGTAGCGCTCGGCGACAATCTTCTTCAGCTCTTCGCGGCGACGGGCATAGAGCTCCGCCACCTCGGGGAATATCTGGAAGGGATTCTCGGGGTCGGCACCGAGGTTCTTCATGGTGTTGATATAGGCATCGCCGCCCAGGGGAGCACCGTGGGTGGCGCAGTTCGACTCGTAAGAGCTGTTGTCGGCCTTGCGGGCACCCTTGCCCATGACGCAGTGGCCGATAATCAGGCTCGGGCGTTCCTGCTCGGCCTGTGCGTTCTTGATGGCTTCGCGAATCTGGTCAACATCATTGCCGTCGATCTTCTGCACGTACCATCCCCAGGCTTCGTATTTCTTGGCGGTGTCCTCGCTGGTCACCACCTCGGTCTTGGTGGAGAGCTGGATGTCGTTGGCATCGTAGAACATGATGAGGTTGTCCAGTCCCAGGTTGCCGGCAATACGGCCTGCACCCTGCGAAATCTCTTCCTGCACACCGCCGTCGGAGATGTAGGCATAGATGGTCTGGTTCATGACGTTGCCCAGGCGAGCCTTCAGGAACTTGGCGGCAATGGCAGCACCTACGGCGAAGGTGTGGCCCTGGCCGAGCGGTCCGCTGGTGTTCTCGATGCCGCGCTCTATCTCGCGCTCAGGGTGTCCGGGGGTTACGGAGCCCCACTGGCGCAAGTTCTTCAGGTCGTCGAGGGTGTATTTGCCGATGAGGCAGAGCTGGCTGTAGAGCATCGGTGCCATGTGGCCCGGGTCGAGGAAGAAGCGGTCGCGGCCCTCCCAGGCAGGGTTCTCGGGGTCATAGACAAGAAATTCGCTGTAGAGGGTGTTGATGAAGTCGGCTCCACCCATAGCGCCGCCGGGGTGTCCCGATTTGGCTTTTTCTACCATTGAGGCAGCCAGTATGCGGATGTTGTCGGCTGCACGGTTCATGACTTTGTTGTCGTTCATAAAATAGATTATTTTTTCTGAATTTTTTTGGTTCCTTCTGAATACAGGCTGCCCCTCCTTGGAAGGACAGCCTGTCGGTCTTAGGGTATGTCCGTCCTGGGAGGATTAAAGAATCGTCTTCACAGCCTCCAGCATGCCCTTGTCCTGGATGAGGTCAAGGAACTGCTTCACCATCGTGTTCAGACCCTGAATCTTGTTGAGGTCTTCCTGCCAGATGAACTCTGCACCCAGCACGCCGTCGGCCACCTTCTGCGTGTCGCCGGTAGCCCAGAGCTCTTTCAGCAGGTCCATGATCTTCTGGTCGTCGTTGGGAACAATCTCCACACCGTCGGCACGCTTGCCACCCTTGTAGTAGGTGATGATAGCGGCCAGACCGAACACCAGACCCTTAGGCAGCTCGCCCTTGCGCTCCAGATAGGTCTTCACGCCGGGCAGGTCGCGAGCCTGGAACTTGGGGAACGAGTTGAGCATGATGCTGGTGACCTGATGGTCAACAAACGGGTTGTCGAAACGCTCCAGCACGTCGCCGGCAAACTTCTCCAGCTCATCCATCGGCAGGTCGAGGGTCTGCATCAGCTCGTCGAACTGCACCTTATGGATGTATTTGCCGATAACCTCGTGGTTGCAGGCATCGCGGACGATGTTGACACCGCTGAGGAAGGCAACAGGCGACAGCACGGTGTGCGGGCCGTTGAGCAGCGTGACCTTACGCTTGTGGTAGGGCTCTTCTGAAGGAACGAAGAGCACGTGCAGACCGGCCTTGTCGGCAGGGAACTCCTTGGCAACCTCCTTCGGGGCCTCGATGACCCAGAGGTGGAAGTTCTCGGCCTGTACGACGAGGTTGTCGCGAT
>CAMVAI010000049.1 GCA_947165435.1 uncultured Prevotella sp. | reverse complement strand
AAGAAGATTAAACATGTAATTACCATGTAATTATCCATTAATTTTTCAAAAATCCACGATTTCATCGGGATTTTTCTGCCGTAAATATATATATATAGTGAAAAAGGAAAACATCCCGCACATCTCGCACATCTCGCACGTAAACTGACAGTCTGCTCAATTTATCTCGCACGTAGCTGACGATTTGCCCATTTTATCCCGCACGTAGCTGACACTTTGCAACTGCCGCCCCACACCTATCCCGCACCTGACTGTTGCAGCAATAGGATGGCTTTATGCTGTGTTGAAACTTTTTCACGTGCGAGATGTGCGGGATGTGCGGGTTGTTTTTTTAACGCCCTGTATATAGGGTTTCGGGAGATTGGTATAGCACGAAATGTTAAAACCACCGAAGTCAGGAAAACGGCAAAAATATAGATGACCGTCTGCCACTTTTGACCATTTTCACTCGTACATAGATGCTGACCGCCATCTTATTTCATGCTCCGTAGAACTGACTTTATGGAACTTTCTGCGTAAAACGATGGCAGACTGAGTGTAATTTCATGCTCGATCGTTGGTCAATGGAGCATGAAATTACGCAGAAAGTGCCATGAAATTAGACTCAACGGAGCATGAAATTAGACTCGACGGAACGTTCGATTTACGATGAACGGAGCATGAAAAATCTGTGGGGGTACAAATTTCAGAGCGAAAAAATGAAGGCAAAGAAAATCAAGGGGTTATAGAACCTGATACCAGCAATACGAGTTAAGGTACGTACCTCTAAAAGGTTATAAGGTTGTGAGGTTGTGAGGTGATGTCACTTTAGAGCCTGAAAGCGAAGCGACCTCAGAACCTTCTATCCTCAGATATTTCGTAATGTCAAAAGAAAAAGGCGTATAGCCCTTGCCGATATGCTCGCCCACCTTCTGTCCGTTCACGAAGACGACGGCATCGCTTTGCGCTTGCTTCGTTCGTCGTATCGTCCTGCCTTTTGTTATATTTTGTTGCAGAAGTGAACAAGTTTCCAAATATTTTCGTAACTTTGCACGCAAAAGCATGCGAAACTGCTCACGTTGATTTCGTCGACCTCTGTCGCGACTCGACCATCCAAGCAAGCTTGATGGTGCTCACTGCTCCATCGGTTCGGCCATCGATGCGAGCATCATGGCTCTCGTTTAATCGCAGCTTTGTCGCGTTAAATCATCAAACAACGTACAATTATGAGCGAAAAACAGAAACAAGTGGAATTGCTGCATAAAATTAGCCTTCGGCGAAGCGAGGCTTTGTAATTTCAACTATAGACAAATAAACAGATGAAACAGGCAATACACCTTATTATAATATGCGCAGGGCTGGTGTTGATAACCGCCTGCTCGAAACCTGACAGCAACGAGAAGGCGACACAGTTGAAGCACGAACTGCATGACATGCTGTACAAAAGCCCCGAACAGGCATTGGTGCGGGTGGACAGTGCTGAGCAGGCGGGCGTTTTCTCGGAAGCAATGGCCAACCTCCTCAGGACCAACATCTACGGGGCTATGGGACAGGCGCAGTTGGCTGTTTACTACGGTGAACAGATGTTGAACGCCCCTGAGCTGAAGCGTGAAGGCGATACCTATTATTCGGCACTCCTCATGCTCTGCGGACTGGTGGAGAGGAATGGCGAATACGGAAAGGTGATACACCTGTCCGACGAGATTATTGCCGACGTGGATAATGAGAGGGGGCAGGGCGGCATCAGCGAGGAGGTGGCCGTGCGGGTGAAAAGTCGTGCGCTGACCTTCAAGGGCGATTGCGAGTACCATCTGGCGCATCCCGACGAGGCCGAGCGCTATTACCTGGAAAGCATCAACCTGATGATGGACGGCGTGAATCAATCCGACGACTACTGGGTGATAGACGGTCTGTTCACCGGCATTATAGAGGCCACGGAGTTCTATCTTGAGCAGGGCAAGGCAGATAAGGCTCTGGCCCTGGTGAGTAAAGGCGACACGGCTCTGGCCCGCCTGGATCGCTGTGCTGACGTGCCCGACCACGTGTACCGCATGCGCCACAACAACATAACCATCGGTCAGGCCATGATCTATGCCGCTAATGGTCAGCGCGACAAGGCCGAGGCACTCTACCTGAAGCACCGGCAGGCTGAGTCCCCGTCGGTATATGACATCGGTGCCGACGCCCGCTATCTGGTCATGACCGACCGCTACGACGAGGCCATCCGCCTGTTCCGTCAGGCCGACTCCCTCTATTTGGCCAAGGGGAATGTCATCAACACCGTTTACATCAAGAACTACATGATGAACCAGTATCGGGCGTTGCAGAAGGCTGGGCGCCAGGACCAGGTTCTGGCTCTTGCCGACCGCATGCGCCAGCTGACCGACTCCATCCACTTGCAGGAGAGGAAGATTGACGTGGAGCAGCAGCAGAAAATCCGCCAGAAGGAGGCTGAGATTGCCAGCCGCCGCCAGTCGGTCACCGTCTATCGCATCCTCGCCGTCGCCGCACTCCTTGTCTGTATGTTCGTGGCCTATATGTTCTGGCGAGCCGCGCGGTATAACAAGGTTATCACGGAGAAGAACCGCCGCCTGCTGGCCGAGATAGAGCAGCAAGAGCGCGAAGAGCAGCAGACCATCGAGCAGTTGGAGGCCGCGCCCGAGGCCGACCTCACCGCCGAGCAGCAACTCTACCGCCGACTGTGCGAACTGATGAAGCAGCCCGACATCTTCACCAATCCCGACCTCGACCGCAGCCGTCTGGCCCAACTTCTCGGCACCAACGAGCACTACGTCAGCGATGCCATCAGTGCCTGTGCCGATGGCAAGAGCGTCAACGGCTTCCTCAACGAGTATCGTGTGCGCCATGCTGCCCACCTGTTGGCCACCACCAACGACTCTGTTGCCCTGATTGCCGAACTCTCCGGCTTCTCCCGCAGTTCGTTCTTCCGTATCTTCAGCGAAGTTTACGGCATGTCGCCCTCGGACTACAGGCGGGTTGCGAAGAAGTAAAAAATCCCCATTTCATCGATTAAAAGGTGTCTGGTTGTCTCATCCCAGACACCTTTTTTCACGTTTTGAGACTGCCTGAAAGCAGATTTTCCCGAAATGAGACTTTGTTTTCCTACTGTGAGACTGTTGTTTTTGGGAGTTGCCGTACCTTTGCGGTAGAAAATGTAAAGCGTATGGACATAACACTCATCATTACCGTTGCTCTGGCTGCCGCCATCGTTGTGGTGCTGTTGGTGCTCGTGGGCATCATCATCTACCAGCGTTGGCGCATTGGTGACCAGAACGTATTCATCGAGCGCTTCATCCGTCAGAACGCGGAACAGCGCGAAAAGATGAAGAAGGCAGGACTGTTATAGACATCATAAAAGAAAACGAATATGGATACACTGGCAATCATCATCATCGCGTGTCTCGTGACCATCGTCATCCTTGTGCTTATCGTGCGCAACACGATGCTCAGCAACAAGATCACGGATGCCGCCGTGGAGAACGACCGGCTGAAACGCGAGAACGACTCGCTGGAGAAGGAGAACAAGGAGCTTATCGAAAGACTCAACAAAAACAAATAACCATATAAAGTAAACATTATGAGAAAGTATTTCTATCTGATGGCTATGACCATCTTGGTGCTGGGCTTCACCGCCTGCACCAGTGACAACGACGACAACCCGATGACGAATCCGGCAGACCCCAAGGCCCTGGTGGGCACATGGGTGGGCGACCTTTCGGGCAGGACCCATTCCCTGTGGAACTACGGCAAGGCGTGGAACGTGTGGACGTTCCGGGCCGACGGCACGGGCGTGTGCGACGTTTACTTCTTGATGGGCGAGGAACCTATCGCCCTACAGCACCAGCCGTTCACCTACACCGCCGAGGCCGGCAACATGACCGTCACGATGGCCGACGGCCCGTGGGACGAATCCTACAAGATTGTCAGCGACCGCTTGACGATAGGCGGTGCAGGCGAGGGTGTCACCTTCGACAAGGCCGACGCCGCCCGGGCTGCCCAGTTCGACGAGTGGAGCCAGCGCGAACTGCTTTCGGTGCCTGCTGAGGCGCGCTACACCATCCTCGTCTATGGTAATGCCGGCGGCAAGATGGACAACATCATCGAGAAGGACTTCTGGGAGGCAGTCCGTCCCTACCTGAAGGACGGGAGCAAGGTGCGCGTGGCCGTCCTCTATAAGTACGGACAGAACACCAGCGGAGAGCTGACCGACGACGGCGACGTGGTGTGGTTTGAACTGAACAGCGAGACCGACCTCGACCGCTTGCACGAGGAAGGCATGAACACGCTCGGCATGCACACCGAGGCCATCGCCACCAAACTCTACGACCCCAACACCATCCACCAGTTCATTGAGTTCAGCAGCCTCTTCTGTCCCGCCAAGGAATACATCTTCACCATTTGGGGCCACGGCAGCGGCTTCGACCCGATGAACGACATTCCAGGCAAATACACCGAGAATCCTGACGCCACGCGCGGTGTCATTGGCGACGAGTGGAACGGCGGCGAGAAACTCGACATGTACGAACTCTCGCAGGCCATCCGCGCCACGGGCCGCGCCCCGCTGAAGGCCATCTTCTTCAACAACTGCCTGATGGGCAACATGGAGTCGCTCACCGAACTGCGCGATGTGGCCGAGTACATCGCCTGCTCAGCCCACGTGCTCAACAGCGACTACACCATTTTGCCCGCCTTCATCAGAGGACTCATGGAGAAAGACAACGTGGAGGATGCCTTCGCCTACATGCTCGACGACGTCACCCCCGCATGGCAAGAATGTTACAGCCATGATGAGGGCAAAGCTGTCAATGGCGACTTCAAACTGCTACGCACTAGCGAACTCGACGGCATCATCGACGTCACCCGCCGAATGGCCGACCGCCTCGTCGCCCTCTATCCCGCGCAAAAGGAAGCCATCGACCGCGCCACCACGCAGGCTTACAGATTCTATTTGGCATCCGGCGACATCACTCTCAATTATAATTATCCCTTTTTCGATCTCCAGGACTACGCCGACAAGCTGGCCGCCAACACTGGTGACGCCGAACTGGCGACCATCGCACAGGATATGAAACAGGCCTTCGACCGGGCCATCCTCCAGCGTGCCGACATCAGTTGGAGCGTGCAGCACCTCGACCACTACAGCCTCAGCGTCTGCCTCTACAAAGAGACCCTCTACAATGCCGACCTCATAGGAGCCGGGTATATCGCTAAGAGCAACGTCGGCGAGGGCTACGAACAGTGTACGTTCCACAAACTGACTGGCTGGGGCAACTTCCTCCGCATCAACACCTGCCTGCCCTGGGGCAATCCCACCAGCGGTGGCGGCGGGGCAATTGAATAATGAAGAGTGAATAATGAATAATAAAACAAAGTAAGATACGACAATGAGAAAGTATTTCTATCTGATGGCCATGGCCATCATGGCGCTGGGCTTCACCTCCTGCACCAGTGACAACAACGACAATCCTACCCCCCAACCGGAACCGGAGAGTCAGGCCGAGTACACCATTATGTATTATACCGGTGGTGCTGGTAACATCGATGCTGCCATGCTTAAGATCTTGATCAATTTCTACAATGCCAATCCCGATGCTTATAAGAAGGTGAACGTTGTGATACAGTACAAGTTCTCTACTGCCGAGAACATGAGCGAGCAGTACGGTATATTCAGCCCGGACACCTGTGCAATGTTCGGCAGCAAGACTTTACGATGGGCCGTTGACCCTGCCAAGATAATCGATCAGCAGGCTTTTAACCAAGATAACATTTATGGTGCCGACAATGCCGACATCACCAGTCCCGACTCGCTGACCAACTTCATCAACTGGGCAGCCCGGAAATATCCCGCCAAGAAGTATATGCTGGTTGTTGCCGACCATGGTGGTGGCTACATCCCAGCAAAAGAACTGCCTGAGACGGAAACCACCCGTACCAATCGCATCATACTGGCTGACGACGGCCATCAGGACAAGGCCTTTACCGCCAAGTCGCTTAGCCGTGGCATCAGAAATGCCAATGTCCGCTTGCAGACCGTCTTTTTGCTGGCTTGCATGATGAACAATATGGAGTATCAGTTCGAACTGAAGGACGTGTGCGACTACGTCATCGCCTCCACCTATCTCATGCCCGGTAAAGGAGGCGCCATGAACGTGTTGGTCGAACAACTCAGTCAGCCGAACGTGGACACAGAGCATGCCCTCGACGCATACATTAAAGCCGACGTAAAGAGTTGGGAATCGGGGAAAGCGAATCCTGAGTCCACCGTATTCTATACCGATCTGACGCTGACCCGTACTGCCAACATCGACAAGCTGGGCACGTTGATGCGACAGTTTGTTGACCGCCTCTGTGAGACCTACACCAACGGCACCGAGACCCAAAAGCAGGCCATCGACAGTTGTACCGCACGAGCCGTCAAGGTACAAGAAAACTATCCCTACTACGACGTGGCCAAATACATTAACAGTATCATGACTGCACTGCCTGAAGTCTATGACTTCAGCTTCTACAACCAGATGAGGGAAACCTTCAACAGCTGTATCGCCGCACAATATTATAGTACATACCTTACCGCCCATCAGTATATGGTGGACTATAGCGTCTTGCTCGGTGCTGGTGGTGCCTACAACTACCTGATGTGGAATACGAATCAAGAAACTGGTGACATGACGCCTGTGGCAGGACTATTGTTTACCGATAACGGTGAGCGATACCAATTTGCTCTTGTTCCAACCGGTAATGCTCAAAGCTACAAGATGGAGAATATGAAGCTTCAGGGCTATTGGGGTGGAACCCTTGCAAACACCTACGAGCAATTGGCTTTCGACAAAGCCGTAGGGTGGAGCCGCTGGATCCGTCTTAACCGCCAGTGGCCGAACATCTTCTGCCCCAGCGGTCTCCACTTCGAGTTGCCCATGCCTGACGCAGCCTCCCAGGACTAAATACATTTATAATCACTTAATACATTTCAACAATGAAAAAGATGATGATGACGCTTGCAGCCGTCCTTTGCTGCGCAATGATTTCAACGGTTTTCACTGCCTGTAGCAATGACAGCGACGACAACCCCGTGACCCCACCTGAACCGGAGAAAGAACTGGCTGAGTACACCATCATGTACTACGGACACGGCGGCGGTAACCGCGAGTATTATTACCTGTCAAAGATAGGAGACTTCTACCATGCTGGCGAAGAAGCTTACAAGCATGCTAACGTGGTGGTGCAGTACAAGTTCTCTACTGCCGAGAACATGAAAGCCCAGGGCGGTTACGACGATAATACCTGCCAAGAGTTTGGCGGCAAGACCGCCCGCTGGATCGTAGACCCCTCAAAGTCATTCCAGGAGCAGGTCTATTCGCGTTCCAACATCTACGGAGCCGACAATGCCGACCACACCTGTGCCGATTCGCTGACGAACTTCATCAACTGGGCGGCCAAAGCCTGTCCCGCAAAGAAGTACATGCTTATTGTGCATGACCATGGCGGCGGCTACATGCCTAATGGCGATTTGCCAGAAAGTGGCGAAGCCAACACCCGCGGCTTGGTATATGACGATGGACGCAACAACAAGCACTTCACCGTCAAGAGCTTCACCCGCGCCATCCGTCAGGCCGATGTCCATATAGAGACGCTCTTCATGGATGCTTGTCTGATGAACTGTCTGGAGTACCAGTTCGAACTGCAGGATCTCTGCGACTATGTCATCGCACCTACATACTCGAAGCCCTCGATTGACGGTGCCTACAGAATGCTGCCCAAACTCTTGGGTCAGCCCTCGGTAAACATCGAACAGGCACTGGACGACTACTGCAAGGCCTGCGTGGCAAGCTGGGACGAGGCAATCCAAGCAGACGAGACCGTGCCGCTATATACTGATATGACCGTCACCCGCACTTCCGCCATCGCACATTTGGGCGAGATGCTCCGCGAGTTCACCGACCGTCTCTGCGATACGTACCAGAACGGCACCGATGCCCAACGTCAGTCCATTGATAATTGTACAGCCAGTGCCGTCAAGGTGCAGCTGAACCAGCCCAACTATGATGCTATCAAATACGTCAAGTCTATCGTCAACGCACTGCCAGAGGTCTATGGTGAAGCGTTCAACAACCAGATGAAGCAGGCTTTCAACAACTGCATCGTGGGACAGTACTTCAGCAAGTACCTCACCACCCACAACTATATGGTGGACTATAGCGTGCTGCTTGGCTTCCAAGGTGCCTACTCAATCGCCTTTTGGACAACAGACCAGCAGACCGGCGCCCAGATACCATACTCCATGGACATATATACCGACAACGGTGAGATATATGAATTCAACCTAAATCCGACGGATGACCCGCAATACTACAGTATGGAAGCCGCCGGTGGTCCTTTCCCCTGGGGTTCCACGCTGGCCGACACCTACGAGCAATTGGTCTTCGACCGCACCGTGGGTTGGAGCCGCTGGCTGCGACTCAACAACCAGCATCCCAACTTGTTCTGCCCGAAAGACTTGAACTTTGAGCTGCCCATGCCCGTAGAAGAAAGAATACAGAACTAAATACATTTTTATTCACTTAATACATTTCGACAATGAAAAAGATGATGATTACAATGGCAGCCGTCCTTTGCTGCTGGGTGACAATGACAGTATTCACCGCCTGCGGAAGCGACGATGACAACGACAACACGCCGAAGACAGCGGAAATCAAGGGCATCGGCGCACACTACACATTCAGTGTGACGGAACAAATGTCGCAACTCTGCGACTACACCATCACCTACTACGGCATCAGTGGCAAACTGGAAACCGAGAAAGCTACATGGACCGTCAAGGACGGCTTGGCCACATGGGAGAAGACCGTCAGCAACACCGTCATTCCCGCAACTTTCGGTCTGAAGGTCAGCGCGAAGGTGAAGAGCGACGCCGTGCTCGAAGGTGTGATGGTCGATAATCTCTATCCCGTCACTCAGAAGATGTTTGTCGAAGGAATCTCTACCGAAGCCAAGCCAATCTGGGAAAAGACCGTCTTCTTCAATGGTAACGCCACCAGTCATGGCAGCACCAGCGGCGCGAAACTGCAAACCTACCTTGACGTGATGGACGGGCGTGGCGGCATGGTTAACAAGACCTTCACCTTCGACAAGGACGGCAACGAAATGGCCTCCGGCAAGATAGAGTAACACATCACCGCCCGCACCTTAAAAAACGTATATATAACGCGTAAACAGTAGGAGCTCTACCTGGCTCCCGAGCAGCGCGTGAAGATTTGGTAAGGAATGACAGAAAATAAAATCAAGACATTCACCGACTTCCCATGCTCATAAGTAGCCTACTTACGCCCGTAAGTAGGCTACTTACGTCTGTGAATGGCCGAGTTACGACCGTGAGTGGCCTACTTATGCTGGTGAGCTGTATATCCCTATATTATATACGCGCGCGCACGCGTAGTATTGCTATATCAACTTTTTATCTGCCCCTTCTATTACTAATTAACGAGAAAAATGGACACCCCTTGTAGGTTCGGCATCCAAGGGATTGTCGGGCCAAGCGTGCTTGGGGTAGCGGCGGCGCAGCTCCTTACGCACGTCGAAATAGGTGGTCTGCCAGAAGCTGCGCAGGTCGGTAGTGAGCTGCACGGGTTTGAAGCCCGGCGAGAGGAGTTCCATGAGCACGGGTACACCATCGACCAACGGCGTATCGACAAGCCCGAAGCACTCCTGCAGGCGGACGCGCAGCACGGGAGCCTCAGCACCCATGCGGTACTCCAGGCGAATGCGGCTGCCGGTGGGGACGGCGATGTGGGTGGGTGCCAGCCGGTCGATGGCCTGCTGTTGGTCGTAGGCGAGCCGGCTCCAGACGACTTCCGTGAGGTCGAGCTTCTTCAGTTCTGCCGCGGTGGTGGCACGCCCGACGAACAACGGTGCCCATTCGTGAGCACACTGGCAAAGCACTTGGCTATCGACGGCGGGCAGTTCGAGTTCGGGATGACGATTGGCGACGAAGGCGATGCGTCGCTGTAGGTTCTGCACCTCGTCGGTAAACGACAGCATCGAGAGTCCTTCCTTGACGATGGCATCGCAGACGACGCGCTGTATGGCATCGCGATAGTCGCCCGCCAAGGGCTTCGCATCCAGCAGGATAGCCCCAATACGCCGCTCGCGACGGGCCACCACGGCACCGGCCTTGCCGTCCCAGCAGATGTTGTCGCGCTCGGTGATATAAGGTTGCAGGTCGGCGGGCGCCACGATGCCTGCCAGGAACACCCGTCCCACCCCACCCTGCTTGTGGTGCATCGAGGCGGCGACAATCCAGTCGGAGTTAAGCGAAGAGTGAGAAGAGGAAAGTGAAGAACCGCCTTCCGCCGTAGCTTCTGCTGATACGAGTACACCGTTTGACAACTGATATACCCCCACGCCCTCCTTCCACACCTTGCCGATGCGCTCAGGATAGGCCGAAGCCAGCAAAGCCCCGGCCTCGTAGGGATTGACAGCAGCATTCTCTTCGCGAGACAATGGCATGGGCGGAGCACCCCCGCCAGCACGGTTCATTTCGGCATACTGGCGCGCCGTCTTGACGATGCGGCCCCAGCGTCCGCCCCCGCCGCCCCTGCGTTCGCGCCGCAGGGCATCGAGCCGCGTGGCAATATCCACATCGCCGCTACCGGCCATCGGGTCTCTCTCTTCTAACAGTGCGGCGATGTCGGCAGCCAACGCCCTGCGTTCCGGCGTGTCTGCCGCGAGCAGCATACGGGCGATGCGAGGGTGACAAGGCAGCTTCGACAATGCCCGGCCCTGCTGCGTGGCCCTGCCCTCGTCGTCTAATGCACCGAGCGTCTGCAGCAGTCGGCGGGCATGGGCCACAGCCGACATCGGTGGCGGTGTCAGCCACGGCAGGCTCTCCACCTCGCGCTCGCCCCAGATGGCAGCATCGAGCACCAGCGAGGTGAGGTCGGCATCAAGAATCTCCGGCCTGCGCACCTCGTCCATGCGTGCCTCGGTGGCCTTTGTCCACAGCCGGTAGCACACGCCCGGTGCCACACGTCCGGCCCGTCCCCGCCGTTGCGTCGCCATGTCCATCGATATGCGCACCGTCTCCAAATGGCTCAGTCCGCTGCGCGCATCATACACCATCTTGCGGCATAGTCCGCTATCTACCACCACGCGCACGCCCTCGATGGTGAGCGACGTCTCGGCAATGGGAGTGGCCAGCACCACCTTTCTCTCGCCCGGCAGGCTGGGAGCAATGGCCCGAGCCTGCTCGTCGTTCGACAGCATTCCATATAACGGGAATATCCTTGTGCCCCCAAGGCTGCCCGCTATCATTTCCTCCACGCGGCGAATCTCGCCCTCGCCCGGCAGGAAGGCCAGGATGTCGCCCTC
Organism: uncultured Prevotella sp.; assembly: GCA_947165435.1. Lineage (GTDB taxonomy): Bacteria > Bacteroidota > Bacteroidia > Bacteroidales > Bacteroidaceae > Prevotella. Next base: position 15,861 of record CAMVAI010000049.1, on the reverse strand, counting down.
CTGTTCGCGATGCGCCTGCAAGACGGTGCGCGCCGTCAGCTGCGACACGTTGAAGGCGTCGGCCTCATCCGCAGTATGAATCTCCTCCACAGGAAACATGCGCCCCCCGCTCTCCAGCACCGGACAGTGCAGGGCCTCGACCAATGCCGCCGTATCTATCGTGGCCGACATCACCACCAGCCGCAGGTCGTCGCGCAACAGCTGTTGGCACTGGCGGGTCAATGCAAACGCCTCGTCGGTATGCAGGCTCCGCTCGTGGAACTCGTCGAACACCACCACACTGACGTCCTCCAATGCCGGGTCGTCTATCAGCATCCGCGTGAGCACCCCCTCCGTCACCACCTCGATGCGCGTCCTTGCCGACACGCGGTTCTCGAAGCGTATGCGATAGCCCACCGTCTCGCCTACCGGCTCGCCCAGCAGCCATGCCATACGCGACGCAATCTGGCGTGCCGCCACCCGTCGCGGCTCCAGCACGACAATCTTTCCCTCGCCCGCTACACCGTCGGGCGAAGAGCCATCAGCGGCAGAACACGCTCCAGTCGTTGTACCCAAGAGCATCGTCAGCGGCAGCAGTGTCGATTTGCCCGCTCCGGGAGCCGCCGTCACAATAGCCGCAGCCGATGTCTGCAGCGTCGCGTTGAGCTTATCCGCTATCGCCGCCACCGGCAGCCGCTCCATTTCCCGGTTCATCCGGTCGGTCATACGGAGTGATGGCATTCGTCTATTCTTCTCATGTTCAGTTTTGTTAGGGGGCAGTCACTGTGATGAAGGCCGTCATGCCTGGGGCCAGGTGCGGGTGAGGTGATACCGTAGCCTCGATATACGCCATGCCGTTTTCGTCGATGACCGGGCTGACGGCCGACACGGTAGCCTGATGACGCTCCGTCGGGAAAGAGATGGTGGTGAAGGAGAGGCTGGCTCCATTCTCGTATCTGGCCAACTCGTTTTCAAGCACGTTGAAACAGACCTTCAGATGATCCATATCCACAATGTAGAAGAGCGGCTCGCCGGCATGGGCTGCTCCGTAAAGCGTATTGCAGATTTTTGACACATAGCCGGAAATGGGAGCCGTGATGGTGCAGTAGCTCAGCGAGTGCTCCAGTTCGTGCAATTCGGCTTTAGTCTCGTTGTAGCCACTGTTGATGCGTGCCAGCCGCTTGATGTTGTCGGGAGCCTCGTCGAGGTGGTCGCGCTTATATCCCTGTCCCATCAGAATGGCCTGATATTGGAATTCTGCCTTCTCCAGTTTGGCACGGCTGTGGAGAATCTTCTCTTGCATGGCAACGCTGCTCAGGCGTACGACGACCTGCCCCTTCTTGACATACTGTCCGGCCTTCTCGGCAGCGAACATGACAATCTGTTCTGAAATACGGCTATAGACAGGTATCTCACGTTCACTTTCTATCCTACCTTTGGTGACTGTGGGAAACGTCGCAGACTGTTGCTCGGATGCGGATTCCGGTGCTTCTGCTGCCAGCGTGTCGCCGTGCTCTGAGGCAGATGGCATGCCCTTCTTCTGCTGGCAGGCAGAGAAGAGCATCATGGCCAGGAGGGCAGTCAATAAGAGCTTAGTATTCTTGTTCATAATTGATAAGGGTTTGCAGATGATAATGGTTTGTCCAGAAATCTTCCATGACGGAGAGGTAGTTGGAGTAGGCCGTTGACCATCGCGACTGCCCCAGGGTGAAGGTGTTGATGTCGCAGAGGCCGTTGGCATAGTTTTCGGCAGTCTCTTGGAAAGTCTCTTCCGCCAAGGCTAAGGTCTTGAGGGTGGTCGAGAGCAGTGAGCGGCTGGATTGCAGTCTTTGAAGGGTCACGGTGGCGTCTTCTGCCAACAGGCGTTCTACCTCATGGAGGGCCGACTCCTGGCGTTCCACCCAGCTGACAGCGGCGGCATGGCGCTTTTTGGCTGCGCCATGATCTATCAGGGGTATCGTGAGCTGCACGGCGCCTATGGCATATAGCTGCTGGTTCTTGTAGGCATTGCCGAAGGTGTTGCCCGCTTGCTGCAGTCCCAAATTGAGGTCAACTCCGATGTTGACGCCACGCTCTTTCTGCGTCTTGTTTTCTTGATGACGGGCTTCGGTCAGTTCGGCCAGCTGCTGCTGGTAGGCCGGACTGTTGTTCTTGGCAAGTTCGGCCACTTCGGCCAGCGTATAGCTGGCAGCTGGCGGCGTGTCGGGTATTGTCAGCAGCGGCAGTTCTTCAGGTATGGGGTGGATACGCAGCAGCGACGCCAGTTCCGTCCTGGCCTTCAGCTCGTCACGCTGCGCCACAGCCAGCATGTTGGCAGCATTCTGCTGTTGTATTTCGATAGAGTGCAGCTCAGCCAGTGTGACGATGGCGATGCTGGCTTTCTCGCGGGCGATGGCGAGAAGGGTGTCGTTTAGTTGCAGTTCCTCCAGACGCATCTGCAAGATACGCTGTTGGCGGGCTAACTTGAAATAGCGCACTGCGGCTTCCTCGGCAATGCGGCGCAGATTGTACTCATGCTGGCGGCGTGCTGCCACTATGCGCTGGTCTTCCACTCTTTTCTCCCATCGGTAGGGATTGTAGCCCAGCAGGGTGTGACTATAGCCTATCAGTATCGGACTGGCTACGAACTGACGCGGGTGGCCGGAGGCTTCTTCGCGGAAGAACTCACTCCAAATGGCCTGCGTGCCTACGTATGCTTCACCGCCAAAGGGCAGCACCTTCTGTGTGAGCCTCAATTGGGCGGAAGTGGAGAGAATGTCATAATTGCGCAAATAGACGTAGTCGCGGCTTGGATCGCTTATGATGCGGGAGTAGTTGGGCACCAGTTTCAGCGAGAGCTGTGGCTTGCGCAAGGCCTCGAACGCCTCGTAGGCAGCCTGCCGGCTCTGGTATTCCTGCCGGCTCTGGAAGGCGGTGATGGCACTGTCCTGTGCCAGCCGTATCACGTCGTCCAAGGTCAGTGGTGTCTGCCCCCACGACCCGAGGCAGAGCGACGTCAGGCCTGTCAGTAGATATAGACGTAGGTGCATATAGCTATTATTCATCATATTTTTTCTTTTTCGTTAGGGAAATAGCCACGAGCCTTGAGTTCCTCGAAGTTGCCGTCGTCCGCCACGCGCCCGTCTTTCAGCACGATGATGCGGTTGCACTTCTCGATGGTGCTCAGCCGGTGGGCAATGACGATGCGCGTACACTTCAGCTTCGCCAGGTTCTCGACCACGATGTGCTGGCTGATGTTGTCGAGTGCCGACGTGGCCTCGTCGAGGAACAGCACTTTGGGCTTCCTGACCAGCGCCCGTGCGATGAGGATGCGCTGCCGCTGACCGCCCGACACACCTTTGCCGTCGGTGGTGATGGGCGTGTCCATGCCTAAGGGCATGTTGCGGATGTCGCCGTCGATGGCTGCCATGCGTGCGGCCTCCCAGGCATCATCGTCGGTCAGTAGCGGATTGTTGAAGATGATGTTGTCGCGGATGGTGCCCTCCACCAGTTGGCCGTCCTGCATGCAGATGCCGATGCAGTAACGCCGCAGGCTGCGCAGGTTGATGTCGCTGATGTCGTACTGGTCGTAGAAGATGGAGCCCGAGAGCGGTTTCTCCAGTCCCATCATCAGTCGCATCAGCGTGCTCTTGCCACAGCCCGACGCTCCGACCAGTGCCACATAGTCGCCACTGTTGATGCTTAGGTTGAGACCGTCGAAGAGCAGGGGCATGTCGTCGGCATAGCGGAACTTCAGCGCGCGTATGTCCACCCGACCTGAGATGGTTTTCACCACATTGGCATTCTCCTTTGCCTCCGTCTTTCCAGTCAGGATAGGTCGGCAGAGTTTTATCTCCGGCAGCATGCGCGACATCAGCGACGTGATGCCCTGCAAGTTGGACACGGCCTGGCAGACAATTCCCAGCACGGCGCAATAGGCGATATAGTCGGAGAGCGCCAAATGGTAGTACCAGGCCGCCCACATCGTCACAATCATGGGCAACAGCCTGAGGCAGTAGCCGATGCCGGTGAGCACGAAACTGGCCAGCGGCTGTCGGCTGCTATAGGCCTCTGTGGGGGCGTATGCCTTTGCCCACTGATGGAAGGCACGGAACTCCGCTCCTGTGGTCTTGATCTTCTGGATGCCTGAAAACAAGGCAAACAGCAGGCCTATGAGCCGTGACCCGCTGGCGTTCACGCTGCGCTGCACTTTCTGTGTATAGTGGCTCTCCAGTATGAGTACTACGACCCGTATCAGGACGACGATGATGCCTGTGTAGAGCAGCGGTCCGCCATAGATGAAGAACTGTGCAACCATGACGAACGAGAACAGGAAGGTCAGGAGCATCGACAGGAAACTGGCCGTCAAGTTGGAACTCACCCGCGACAACGACAGCAGGCGGTTGCTGAGGTCGCCCGGCGTAAACCTCTTGGCAAAGGTGGCGGGCATCTGCAGCAGGCGCGACATGAGGGCCGTCTGCAGCGCATACTCCACCTTGTCCTTGATACGCACCACCACCAGGTTGCGGGCTATATATACCATCGTCAGTCCGACGGCGGCGCTGAAGAGCAGCACCGCAATGGGAACAATCTGGCCGGCATCGCCCGAGGGGATGACCTCTGAGAATATTAGCTTCGAGACGTAAGGGGTAAACATCGTCAGCAGTGCCACGCCTATGCCTGCCATCAGGACGTACAGCAGGTCATACTTGCTGAGACTATTGGCAGCATAGCGCAAGATCGACTTGACGGTCAGGTTGTCTTCTGGCAGTGACAGACGCGTTATCAGAGCCTCCTGCTTCAGCAGGTCGGCATGCCGGCTGGCCGTCATCGCCTGGTTGGTCTTCGGGTGTATGAAGGTATAGTCCACGAAGCCGGGCTTGAGTATGACGGGCGTATTGTCGTCGGCCATAAATCCCATCATGTAGCCCGTGCAGTAGGCCCACCAGCGTTCGCTGAGCGTGATGTGGCGGAAGAAGATGTTGTGGCTCTCCAGCAACGTCTCCACCTGCTCGATGTCTTTCGGCAGTTCCACGGCCGACTCCATCTGCTTCCACAGTTTCCTGTCTATCATGGAGCGCAAGATGGCCTGCGCCTGGCTCATGGCCTTGCGGTCGCCGTCCATGCGCTGGGCCAGCTGCTGTAGGAAAATATTCGGTCTCATCATGTCATGCAAAATTTAAGAGTTTACTATACAGACCGTCCGTCTGCCGCAACTCGTCATGGGTGCCGTGCTGGGTGATGCGCCCATGCTCTATCACATAGATCTGGTCACACTGGGCAATGGTCTCCAGTCGGTGGGCTATCATGATGAGCGTAGTGCCCATGCCGTAGAGGTGCTCCATCACTCTGGCCTCCGTCTTGGGGTCGAGTGCCGAGGTGCCCTCGTCCATGAGCACGATGGTAGGCTCCTTGGCCAGTGCGGTGGCTATCTCGATGCGCTGCCGCTGCCCGCCGCTGAAGTTCTTGCCGCGCTCTGCTACGGTGCCCTGATAGGCTCCAGGACGTTCCATAATCTCATGGTGTATCTGAGCGTCGTTGCAGGCCAGCACCATGGAATAGTCCTCTATCGACTCGTCCCACATCTTCACGTTGTCGGCAATGGTTCCCTCGAAGAGCGTCACGTCCTGGTTGATTACCGAGACGGAGTTGACGAAGGTCATGCGGTCGGTATCCCTGCGCGGCTTGCCGTCGAAGAGCACCTCGCCCTCCCAGGGTTCATAGAGGCCTGACACGAGGCTCAGCACGGTGCTCTTGCCACAGCCAGAGGGGCCTACCAGGGCGATGCGCTCGCCAGCCTTGATTGTCAGCGAGAAATGGCTGATGATGGGGGGCAAGCTGCGGTCGTAGCCGAAGGTGACGTCGCGTAGTTCTATCTCTCCAGCCAGTTTGGCCACATCGGGCAGGTCGTCGCCCGCTGGCAGGCGCAGGTCTGGGCTCTCCTGGCCACAGTCGTCCACCTCCTTGATGCGCTGGATGGACGAGCTGAGCCGGAAGAAGGTCTGTACGCTGGATATGGTTCTGTTGATGGGATAGATGGTCTCGTTGATAAATCCCTGCGAGGCCAGCAGCATGCCCGGCGTCAGTTCGCCCTGCAGGATGAGCCATGTGCCCAAACATATAATGATGCCGTTGGTCAGTTGCAGCACCATTTCCGGCACGGCACTGATATATATAGAGGTACTGACGGTGGTCACGCGGGCATTCAAGGCCTGTACGTAGGTCTTTTCCCACTGTGCGAAGAAATGGCGCTCGCCACCCAGCGACTTGATGGTCTCCAGATTGCTCATGCCTGTCATCGTGACGTTCTGCAGCCGTGCATCGGTCACTTCCTGTCTCATGGCGATTTTCTTCTGGATAGTAGTTGTGGTACGCATCACGAAAACGAGCAACAGGATGGAGAAAATCTCCAACAGTCCCAGTTTCCAGTTGAAGAGCATGACAAAGTAGCAACTGACGACTGGCAAAATGGTGATACTCAATATCGGCAGAGAGTAGTCCATCAGCTTGCTGGTTTTCGAGATGGTGGCATAGCGGGCCACCAGTTCGCCTGGCGAGAACTGGGTGAGGCGGGTCATCGGCAACCGTAGCACCGTCCACAGATAATTGGCCGAAGTGGTGATGTTGATCCTGGCCTGGCTCTTACGGCGTAATACAGAGAACGCCAACCACATCAGCAGTTCAACGACGAAAAGCAGGACGTAAAGCGTCAGCAATGGCCCGAACCACTCAGGATTCTTCCGCGTGATGATATTGTCGGTATATACCTGCTGGAACAGTGGCGGAAACAGGCTGATGACGGAGTCGATGGCCGTGAGTATCGTGCCGTTGATGGCAAATATCAAGTTGCCCTTCAGGAAGTAGCTGAAGGCCTTGCTCACCGACAGTCCTGGTTCTTTGTTTTTGTTCTTCCCTTTCATCACTCAAACTTTTGCTGTAGGTTGCGGATTTGGGTGCGTGATGCCTCGAAGAGATACTCGAACATGCTGCGGCGACGGGTCTCGGTGAGTACCGAGCAGTAGGTGCCTATCTCCATGCTCACACCGTCGGGCTTGCCGAACGACCAGTCGTAGCCTGTCGAGTCGTCGGGGGCACGGAGCAGGTCAATCTGTACCTCATAGACAAGGTCTTCGCCATCGCCTGTGAGTTCCTTGGCCAAGGTTTCCGACTTCAGTTTCTGGCGCACCTTGCTCAGTTTGGCAGGATAGCGCACCACCCGACTGATGCGGCCATACACGTAGCCTATCTCGTCGCGTTTCTCGTTGGCAGGCCACACCTGGGCTTCCATACCGACGCACAGATGGCGCTGCGCGTTATTGTCGGCGTAGGCGATGAGCTGCGTCTGCCTGTTGGCAGCACCCTTCTTCACGATACTCACTATAGGCTCGAAGCCCTCGAACGGCTCGCTATCGCCTTTCACGCTGATCACCAGGCCATTCACCGTACTCGACAGAAAGCTGTAGCTGCCATTGATGGAGACCATTGCCACTGTCTGCCCCGCGTGTACACTGTCGCCGTTGTGAACAAGCATATTGCGCACAACGCCATGGTTAGGCAGCGTGATGTCTGTAGTGCCCTCCTTGGGGAATATCACACCCGAATAATAGGCTTTGTCGCTCACATTCCCCAAGAAGCCCCACACAATGAATGCCGCGATTAACAGACAGATGGCTGTCGCCAGCAGATAGGTGGGGACATAGGTTATCTTCAGATGGTCGCCTATCTCTGACGGCGAGTTGTAGTCGTTCTTGTCTTGTGCCATTTTTATTGTTTTTTACAGAAATCGTCAATTTGGGAATTTTACTTGAACGTTGTAAACATAGACTAATAGTATTTGGCAGTCAAAATTAAGTAATTTTACCTAAACTTCCAAATATTTGTGAAAATATTATTATTTTTTGCTGATTTTAAAATCTTTTTAAGTATGCTGGAACACTTCGTAACTATTGAGACTAGAGCATTGTCGCCGAATAGTTACGGGAGCAGGAAATGATGTTAAAAAATATTCATTTGCGACGTGTTTCGCAGAAAATAAGTAACTTTGCAGCCATGAAACAAATGAAGCTATGGATGCTGGCCACCATCCTTACATCTTGTGGCCTGATGATGCTCAGTTCGTGTTCGAATGAAGACAACACAGTTGCACCTCCAACAGATGAGGTGGAGTCACAACTACAACGGATGACCCTCCGCGAAAAAGTGGGACAGATGTTCTATGTGCGCCCCGAATGTCTCGACACCACCATCCACTTCAACCGCTCTGGCGGCATTGACCAGAGTGTGGACGACCTCACCAAAATCAAGCTGCAGGCCGTCAACGAGATGATGCGGAAGGTGAACGAGAATTATCCCGTGGGCGGCATCATCCTCTATGCGCACAACATCGAGGACGAGGCACAACTGGCGCGCTTCATCCCCGAGATCCGGGCACTGAAAGGCTCGCCCCTGCTGTGCATTGACGAGGAGGGCGGGCGTGTGGCTCGCATCGGGCACAACAGCAACTTCAACGTGAAGACCTACGAGTCGATGGGGGCCATCGGGGCTACGGGCGACCCGAAGAATGCCTACGAGTGCGGCAACACCATCGGCACCTATCTCCACCGTTATGGCTTCGATATTGACTTCGCACCTGTGGCCGACGTGAACACCAATCCTGAGAACATCGTCATCGGTGCGCGTGCCTTCAGCGACAAACCAGAGATAGCCTCCCCGATGGTGATCAACTATCTGCAGGGACTGAAGGATGCCGGTGTCACAGGCTGCATCAAGCACTTCCCCGGTCACGGCGACACGAAGGCCGACACGCACTTCGGCTATGCCAGTTCACAGAAGACGTGGGAGGAGATGCTCTCGTGCGAGATGGTGACCTTCAAGGCGGGCATCCAATGGGGCTGCCAACTCATCATGACGGCACACATCGGTACGCCCAACGTGACGGGCTCCGACATCCCTGCCACGATGTCATCGGTTATCCTGCAGGACAAGCTGCGCCGCGAACTGGGCTATCAGAACCTCATCATCACCGACGCGATGGAGATGGGAGCCATCACCCAACAGTACACCAATGGCGAGGCTGCCGTGGGCTGCATCAAGGCCGGCATAGATATCGTGCTCGGCCCGCAGGTGTTCACGGAGGCTTTCGACGCGGTGGTCAAGGCTGTAGAAACCGGCGAAATCACAGAGCAGCGCATTGACGAGAGCGTGCGTCGCATCCTGAAGCTGAAGCAGAGCATCATATCCGGCAGAAAGAACTGACGTTTAAGGATAGACCTGTTGGAGCGTAGATATATGTCCGTGTCGGATGCTCTTGTCGCGTACACTTTCTGCTGATATTTCCTTGATGGGCAGAGCCACCTCTATGAGTTTCTTTGCTTTTTGCATTTTTATAACGGTTTTATTTGTTTATTCAGATAATTGTTGTAACTTTGCCGCAAGAATCAAAACGCTTTGAGATTATGAGTACAGCAGCAAGGACAATCCAGAATTCTCCATTGGCACCATATATGGATCTGATGAAGAGCGTAGACGTTAAAGTTATGCACGCCGTAGTGGAATACATGAACGATGCCATCCGCGAGGCAGAAGAAGCCAAGCGCAAGGCCGAGAAGGAGTTCTTGGCCAAGAAGATAGCAGAGTACAAAGAGTCTATAGGGGGCAAGTGGCTTTTTGAGCCGTTACCTCCTGCACCCGAATGGGACACACAGGCAGCATGGGACCGATTAACCGATGCACAGCGAGAGCAGGCGATAAAACTTAAGTTTACGTCAGAAGACATGGACGTCCGCACATTTGGATTGCTAACGAAATTGGTTAGAGAATAATGCGTATCTTCCTTGACACGAATATCCTGATGGATGCCGTCGAACAGCGAAGGTTCACGGAAGAAGCAAACGTCATATTGTCCCTTTGTCATGAGGACAAACTTGAGGCTTTCGCTGCTACAATGTCTTTTGCCACTATGGCATATCTTCTCCGTCACCATGCAAAAGAGCAGATACATGAGAAATTCTTGCAACTTTGCAGTGTCGTCAATGTCGTTTCTGTTACAACCGAACAATTTGAAAAGGCAATGCAAATCGCCCCCGTGCGTGACTTTGAAGATTTGATGCAGTATGAATGTGCCGTCTTTGCCTGTGCTGACATAATTATCAGTAACAACAGAAGAGACTTCCTGGAATTCAGTGAGATTCCTGTGGTTTCCTCTTCTGATTTCCTGCTTGACTACTTCGCCCATCAGGAAAGGAGTTAGATTCTTTGTTACGTTTCTCATTCCTTCTTCGCTTGCCACTCCTGTAATGGCAGATAGAACTGCACGCCTTTGGTCTTTTGCTCAAAGGCCATTCGTTGTGCAGGATCGTTGATGATATTCAGTTGTGGATTGGTCTTGCAATTAGTGACGATGTAGAGCCAGGCTTTTGTGCCAAGTTGTGCCAGACGGTTCATCTCGTTTTCAGAGAGCATCACGCCGTCAGTGGCAGCGCGGCCCGCAGGTGTTCACGGAGGCTTTCGACGCGGTGGTCAAGGCTGTAGAAACCGGCGAAATCACAGAGCAGCGCATTGACGAGAGCGTGCGTCGCATTCTGAAGCTGAAATCTTCCTCGGCAGGGTCATAGACGAGTTTAATTGCCCATATACCGATGTGCGCATCCTCCGCGCCACCATCCTTCCATAGATTTCCTCCCGTATAAGTCCTGTCCATATCCTGTCCATGTCCTGTCCATGTCCAGTTCATGCTCGGTTCATGTTCAGTATTTGTTCAGTCAGGAACTGAACATATACTGGCCAAATAGTGGTCAGATAGTGGTCATAGACCTCAAATTGCGTTCTTCAAAGAAGATTTTCTTCCGAATCGGAGCATCATTACAATATTTTTTGTACCTTTGCAGCGAATATTCATCTTGATGCGCATTATTATGGCAAGACCAATCAGAGAACCCCCCGTATTGAAGGACGGGGATGAGCATTCCCGACTGATGTACTTCGACATGATGGAGATTGCCGAATAAACTGTCTCAGATACCAAAACAAATCTAGTAGCAACTATGCCTTACCGAGAGAGACATATAAATTTTGTTAAGCGAGTGAAAAGAATGGCCAAACTATTTGGTCATTCCAATAATTATGCTACTCTCTCACTCTCTCTCAGGTACCCACCTACAATAGCTTCACCTTTATATACTGCCCGCGCGGGCGTGTGAATATACGGCTTTTCTCGCTATAAAGCGAGGGAGGCCGCAATGTTTTTAGTGTCAATCAATAAACAACAAATAAAATAAACACAATATGAGAATCAAACAATTATTTCTGACGCTCGCCCTGCTCTGCGCCGTGGTGCAGGGAGCATGGGCGCAAGCCAGTTTGGATGAGGTCTTTGCCTTGACGAATACCACGCATACAGACTGGCAACAACTGTCCGAAAGCTCCAACTCAGGGAAAACGATTGGCACTCCAGGCACGACGACGTACTATTACGTCTTCGGTTCCCCTACATTCAGCAACAGCACGGCTGGCGGCAGCGGACTGACCATCCTGGGCACGGTGTATCTCTTAGTGCCCGAGTACATGACCGTCACCTGCACGGGAGCCGATGCCAGCGGACAGACGGGTGCCGGTGCCGGCATCGAGCTGGCCTTGGGCAACGCGCTCATCCTCCTCGGCAAGGGCTCAGTCAGTGCCACAGGCGGCAATGCTGCCAACGGTGGCAATGGCGGCAATGGCGGCGACGCAGGTTGGGACAGTAATAACTACTGGTCAGGCACCGGTGGCACAGGCGGCAGCGGCGGCGGCGGTGCCGGTGCGGGCATCGGCACGCGAGGCGGCGATGGCGGCCAGGGCGGTGCCGGTGCTGCAAATAAGACCTCTGCATGGAGTACGGATTTTGGCCGCTGTGGTTCTAATGGCGAAGCCGGTGCAACCGCCGGTGCCATGGGCGCACTCTGTGTGTCCACGTCCTTCGGCAATGTGACAGCCACGGGCGGCGCAGCAGCAAGCCAGGGCGGCAGTGCAGGCAGTGCCGGCAAGAGTGCTTTAGACGATGATTTGACTTACAACTATGGTGCAGCCGGCGGCGGTGGCGGCGGCGGTGGCGGCTTCGGCGGCGCAGCCACGGGCATCGGTACCGGTGGTCCTGGCGGCGGTGGCGGTGGCGGCGGTGCCTCTGGTAACCTTGACTACGCTTCCACTGGTTACTGGGTCGTCAAGGCTCCGGGAGGCAAGGGCGGCCAGAATGTTGACGGGACCTGGGCTGCGGCAGGTGCAGAAAGCATCCTGAATTATAATAACCTCAACAACGGCCAAGCCTACTCCAATTCTTCTGGTTGGAGCAACTACGACAGCTATGTTAGCAGTCAGGGTGTAGGCATCGGCGGCAGCGGTAGTGCGGCAGGCAATGCCAGCATCAGCGAATCGGCCATCAGCATCACTACAAATACAGCACCTCCTACGCAGGAAGAATGGGATGTGGCCTGTGCTCAGACGAATACCAGCCAGAGCCAATGGACTGCACTGCCTTTCGGAACCAGTATGGGATCCACGCTTGGCACAGCAGGTACTACGACGTATTATTACGCCACGGGCGACCGCACGTTCATCAACGTCAACGCTGGCGGCAGTGGTCTGACCATCCTGGGCACGGTGTATCTCTTCGTCGCCTCCGGGCATACCGTTACCTGCAAGGGAGCCAATGCCGGCGGACAGACGGGTGCCGGTGCGGGCATCGAGCTGACGGAGGGCAACGTCCTCTTCCTCCTCGGCCAGGGCAATGTCAATGCTACTGGCGGCAATGCTGCGGGTGGCGGTAACGGCACGAATGGCAGTGACGCCGGTTGGGACAAAAGTAACTACTGGTCAGGCACCGGTGGCAATGGTGGCAATGGCGGCGGCGGTGCCGGTGCGGGCATCGGCACGCGCGGCGGCGATGGCGGCCAGGGCGGTGCCGGTGCTGCAAGTGTAGTTTCAGCTTATAGTACGGCTGGTGGCGGCAGTGGTTCCGCCGGCCAAGCAGGTGCAACTGCTGGCGGCATGGGCGAACTCTATGTGGCGCAGTCCTTCGGCAGCCTGACAGCCACGGGCGGCGCAGCAGCAAGCCGGGGCGGCAGTGCCGGCAGTGCGGGCATAAGCATTTTAGATGACGACATGAGCAACAACTATGGTGCAGCCGGCGGCGGTGGCGGCGGCGGTGGCGGCTTCGGCGGCGCAGCCACGGGCATCGGTACCGGTGGTCCTGGCGGCGGTGGCGGTGGCGGCGGTGCCTCTGGTAACCTTGACTACGCTTCCACTGGTTACTGGGTCGTCAAGGCTCCGGGAGGCAAGGGCGGCCAGAATGTTGACGGGACCTGGGCTGCGGCAGGTGCAGAAAGCATCCTGAATTATAATAACCTCAACAACGGCCAAGCCTACTCCAATTCTTCTGGTTGGAGCAACTACGACAGCCACACCAGTAGTCAGGCTGTAGGCACTGAAGGCAGTGGCGGCGCGGCAGGCGCTGCCAGCACCAGCGAACAGGCCACCACCGTAAATATGAAACAGCCTACGCAGGACGAATGGGATATGGCCTGCCAGCAGACGAAGACCAGCCAGAGCCAATGGATTGCACTGTCGCTCGGGACTCGTAAGGGAGCCACGCTTGGCACAGCAGGTGCTACGACGTATTATTACGCCATGGGCGACTGCACGTTCACCAACAGCAACGCCGGCGGCAGCGGCCTGACCATCTTAGGCACGGTGCATCTCTTCATCGCCTCCGGGCAGACCATTACCTGCAAGGGCGCCGATGCCAGCGGAGCCACGGGTGCTGGTGCGGGCGTTGAACTGACGGAGGGCAACACGCTCTGCCTCATCGGCAGCGGCAAACTCGTCGCCACAGGTGGCCAAGCAGCTAACGGCTGCAATGGCTCGAAGGGCGGAGATGCAGCTTACAAAATTGCAAAAGATGTAGTATATGACGGTAACGGGATAAAGTCTGGTGACGGCGGTCGCGGCGGCGACGGCGGCGGCGGTGCCGGTGCAGGCATCGGCACACGCGGTGCCGATGGCGGCGCAGGCGGTGCTGGCGGAGTAGGGAAACAAGAGTTTGCTGACGTAACAGGTAATGTAGGCAGCAATGGTGTCGGCGGCGGTACCGCTGCCGACATGGGCACGCTCTATGTTTACCAAATGGCCGAGCCAACGATAGAGGCTCATGGAGGCAGCAGTGGCACCAGTGGCAGTGGTGGCGCTGCAGGTCTCAATGCAGTATTTCGGCCATTTTCTCAAAGTAGTGTTATTATTATATTGCCTGCGCCCAGGAAGGAGATTCATGACGGCAGCAGTGGCACAAGCAGCAGAAGTGGCACCCTCCGCAGAAGTGGTGACTATGCTAGAGGTAATGTTTATTCTATAGGTGGCGGCGGCGGCGGCGGTGCCGGTGGCTTCGGCGGCGCTGCCAGCGACATCGGTACCGGCGGCCCCGGCGGTGGCGGCGGTGGCGGCGGTGCCTCAGGAACCATTACATATAAAGTCATTCCGGAACTTTCATACTATCAGGTAGGAGCCTTAGGAGGCAAAGGCGGTGCTAATGCAGATGGCACGCCCGCTGCTGACGGTGAGGGAACGATGATTAACAGCGAAAAGACAAATGTAAAATTCGACGAGGAATCCTATAAAGATTATACATTCTTAGGCTGGTACAACGGCATAGACAATCGCGCTGCCGGCGGCGAAGGCGCCACCAACCCGGGGGCTGCCTCCCGGAGCGGCACATACGAGGTGATACCGGCCGTCATCAGTCTGGCCGACAACGCCGACAACAGGACGCTCATCAACGCGACCAATGGCTACTTGGCTGACGTCACCCTGCAGGGTCGCACCCTCTATAAAGACGGCAAGTGGAACACGCTGTGCCTGCCCTTCAGCGTGAACGACTTCACCGGCACGCCCTTGGAGGGAGCCACGGTGAAGACCCTCGCATCGACCGACTTTGCGGACGGCACGCTGACGATGAACTTCACCGACGACGTGACCAGCATAGAGGCAGGCAAACCATATATCGTGAAGTGGGTCGGCGGCACAGACATCGTTGACCCCGTGTTCACCAACGTGACCATCAGCGATGCCACTGCCAACGTCGAGACCGACTATGTCGATTTCGTGGGCACCTACAGCCCCGTGAACATCTACACCGACAAGAAGACCAACCTCTACCTCGGTGCCGGCAACACGCTCTACTATCCCACGGACGAGAACTTCCAGGTGAACGCCTTCCGCGGCTACTTCCAGCTGAAGCAGGGCCTCACCGCCGGAAAAGCCGCTAACGGTGTCCGCGCTTTCGTGCTAAATTTCGGCGACGATAGTAACGCAACGGGAATTCTAACCACGAATTTCACGAATCCCACGAATTCAGACAATGAGTGGTACACGCTCGACGGTCGCAAGCTCAATGGTAAGCCGACGGCGAAAGGAATCTATATCAACAACGGACGCAAGGTCGTGATTAAGTGAGAATAAAGCAGAGCTCGCTCATGCTTTATCGAGCGTGAGCGAGCTCGAACAAGTTCAAAATCATCATCAAATAGGAGAACAAAGCAATGAAGAAAACATATTTGCAGCCCACTATGCAAGTGGTCACGCTACAGCAGCAAGGTATCATCTGCACTAGTCCCGTCGGCTTCAGCGTCACGTCGGTAGGCGGTGGAGTCTTCGACGACATCAAGAGCGACGAGGGCTACACCGGCGGAGCAAGATAGAACTCTGGTTGAATCTGATAATTAGAACTGAACAGGGACAAGAGATTTGCTATTTCCTATAGTCAGCCACCGATACCACCTGACTTCAGCGATGCGTCACCAAAATGTGTGTTTTTACCTCATTTATATAATCAATCCATTTGTGGAGAGGCCACTGGTTTCCGCCAGTGGCCTCTCCACA
>CAMVAI010000048.1 GCA_947165435.1 uncultured Prevotella sp. | reverse complement strand
GCAGACTGTCAGTTTACGTGCGAGATGTGCGAGATGTGCGGGATGTTTCTTTTTTTCGCATTATATATAGATTTACAGCAGAAAATCCCGATGAAATCGGGGATTTTTGAAAAATTAATGGATTATTACATGGTAATTACATGTTCTATCTTTTTTTCCGTGGAGAGCCTACTAATTTCCGTAGAGAGGCTAGTAATTTTCGTGGAGAGGCTACTAATTTTCGTGGAGCAATGAGTAATTTTCGTGGAGAGGCTACTAATTTTCGTGGAGCAATGAGTAATTTTCATGGAGAGGCTACTAATTTTTGTGGAGAGGCCACTGGCGGAAACCAGTGGCCTCTCCACAAATGGATTGATTATATAAATGAGGTAAAAACACACATTTTGGTGACGCATCGCCGAAGTCAGGATTCCGCAAACGTTTACGTGTATTTTTTTCGCTTTTTTTTACTAATCAGCCGAAAAACTGCTTATCTTTGCATTGCAAAATCAGAATGAGTAATGAATAGTTGATAATAAGTTAGTTAGAAAAGGCAGGGAGTGTCGTGAGACACTCCCTGTTTTTAGGTAGTTCCTTGGATACTAATTCTCACATTTTCCGCCCTTACCGTTTGCCGTTTGCAAAAATCTTCGTAACTTTGCGGCATCAACTCACAACGACAACGATTATGGGAAAGTATTTGAACCCGAAAGCCGACCTGACTTTCAAGAAGATATTCGGCGAGCACCCGCACCTGGTCATCAGTCTGCTCAACGCCATGCTGCCGCTGGCCGACGGCGAGCGCGTGGAGAGCATCGAGTACTGGCCTGCGGAGAAGATACCCCGCCGCACGGCGGCCGAGAAGGACAGCATCGTGGACGTGTGCTGCCGCGACAACAAGAAGCGCGAGTTCATCGTGGAGATGCAGATGACGTGGACGGAGTCGTTCAAGAAGCGCGTGCTGCTGAACGCCTCGAAGGCCTACGTGGCGCAGACGGAGGCCGGCGAGCCTTACCGGCTGCTGCAGCCGGTGTATGCGCTGAACTTTGTGAATGCGCCGATGAACATCGACACCGAGGGATACTATCACCACTACCAGCTGGTGCACCACCAGAACTCCGACGAGGTGATAGACGGCCTGCAGCTGGTGTTCATCGAACTGCCGAAGTTCCATCCGCAGACGTTTTCCGAGCGTAAGATGCAGGTGCTGTGGCTGCGCTTCCTCACCGAGATCAACGAGAGGACGCAGGAGGCTCCCGCCGAGCTGCTGGAGAACCCCGAGGTGAACGAGGCTCTGAAGATTGTGGAGGTGGCGGCCTACTCGCCTGCCGAGATGCGTGCCTACGACAAGTTCTGGGACATCATCTCCACCGCCAAGACCATAGAGCTGGACCGCCAGGAGGAGGCTCGTGCCTATCAACAGAAGATAGAGCAGGCACAGGAAGAGCTGGAACGGGTGCAGGCTAAAGTAGAGCAGGCGCAGGCTGAGAAAGAGCAGGCTCAGGCTGAGGTA
Organism: uncultured Prevotella sp.; assembly: GCA_947165435.1. GTDB lineage: Bacteria > Bacteroidota > Bacteroidia > Bacteroidales > Bacteroidaceae > Prevotella. Next base: position 25,794 of record CAMVAI010000048.1, on the reverse strand, counting down.
GGGAAGTTGAAACAAGACAAAATTGACACAGCCCGCAGGCTAAAGGCGATGAACATTATGACAGATGAGCAGATAGCCAGAGCAACTGGTCTCAGCATCGAGCATATTCATGAGCTGTAAGTCATTTGTATAATTATGAATAATGTTTAACTTTGCAGCAATGAACAGACTTAGCATATTGCTTCTACCCCTTCTGTCAGTCGGTGCCAATGCTCAAGACACTACTACCGTGAGCGGTCAGCAGTTGCAGGAGGTTATAGTCAATGCCAACAATGCCCAACGCAGGTTGGGGGCAGTACAGATAGGTGCCGAGCAGATTCAGGTGAAGGACTTGACCGCCATGCCCTCACTCTTCGGCGAGACCGATGTGATGCGCTCGTTACAGCTATTGCCCGGCGTGAAGGCCGAGAGCGACGCGTCAAGCAGTTTCCAGGTGCGTGGCGGCACGGCAGCCCAGAACACCATCCTCTACGACGAGGCCCCTGTCTATAATGTCGGTCATCTGGCAGGCCTCTTCTCTGCATTCAACGACAATGCCCTGGCCACTGCCACATTGTATAAAGGACTCATTCCGGCGCAATATGGCGGTGCGTCTTCGTCCGTTCTGGACATCGTCAGCCGTACTGGTCGCAGCGACCGCTGGGGCGGCAATGTCAGCATTGGCCTATTGGCTGCCAAAGCATCTATTGAGGGACCCATCATCAAGGATAAGATGAACCTGCTCTTCAATGCCCGCCGCTCGTATGCCGACCTCTTCCTAAAACTCACCGACGAATACCGCGACAACACGCTCTACTTCTATGATGCCAACCTGAAGATGGACTATCGGCTGAACGACCGTAACGTGCTCTATCTCTCCGGTCTTGCCAGTCACGACCGTACGGCACTCACCGACATGGTGGACATATGCTGGACCAATCTGGCTGCCAGCCTGTCGTGGGTACACCGTTTCCGTGGGCAGTCCACATCGCAAACCACCCTGTTCGCTTCGTCGTATGACACCGATAACGGCATCCATATCCTTGGCACAAACGTCTCTTATCAAGGCCACATACGCCACTACGGCCTCCGCCAGAATTTCCGCCTCCTATTAGGTCGCCACGAGTTGGATGCCGGTCTGCAAACCATGCTGACCGATGTCAAGTCGGCAGAGTGGACACGCATGACGAACCACGAGAAGGAACAGCGCAAGGCATGGGACAACAGCGCGTGGCTCAACTGGCAGTGGGAACCGCTACCACAGCTGGCTTTCTCGGCCGGTGTGCGCTTTACGGCATTCTCGGCCCTGGGTGGTCCTTACTATTACGATATCGACGAGCGTGGCAACATCACTTGGCTGCACAAGCGTCGTGCGAACCGTCCGGTAAAGACCCATGTCACTCTGGAGCCTCGCGTCAGCATGGTCTATAAGGTCACGCCGCTGGTCAGCGTTAAGGCGGGCTATAGCCGTACGTCGCAGAATATTCACGCCCTGCGCAATCAGAGCACATCGACACCTTTCGACCGCTATGCCATCAGCAGCAACCTGGTGAAGCCCGAACTGGCCGACCAGGTGAGCCTTGGCGTATTCGCCATGACGCCCACCGAGTCGTACGACTTCTCGCTCGAAGGCTACTACCGCCATGTGAAGAATGTGCTCGACTATCGCGACGGCATCAGTTTCTCTTCTGCCATAGAGATAGAGCGGCTCGTGCTGGCCGGCGAAGGGCGCGGCTATGGTGCCGAGCTGTGTGCCCGCAAAAACACCGGGCGGCTGACCGGCTGGCTCAGCTATACGCTGTCGTGGAGCCAGACGCGCATACCCGGCATCAGTCAGGGGCAGTGGTACGATGCCAACAACGACCGTCGCCACGACATCAACATTGCCGCCATCTACCGCCTGTCGCCGGCATGGACGTTCAGTGCCACATGGGTGTTCAACAGCGGTCAGGCCTTCACGGCCCCCAGTGCCAAATACCAGGTAGTAGATAACTACATCTACTACTATGCCGAGCGCAACGGCTATCGTGCCCCTGACTATCACCGTTTAGACGTGAGTGCCACCTGGTCGAAGAAGATAGCCCGTGGGCGCATCACCCGCGAGTGGTCGTTTGGCATCTATAACCTCTACAACCGCTACAACCCCTTCCTCATCCGCTTCGAGGACAGCCAGTACGGGCGCGGCACCAAGGCCAAGCAGTACAGTCTGTTCGGCATCGTGCCGTCGGTAGCATTCAATCTGAAATTCTAACGCGCCATTCACGCCAACCTGAAATTCTATCATGGCATTCACGCCAACCAGTCATTCTAAAGATACAATTCACGCTGAAACCCTTTCAAGAACAATGAAGACAGTAGTAAAATACCTCTCACTCCTGCTCCTTCTTACCTCGTGCGAGAAAGAGATAGACCTCGACTATCATGAGGTGGCTCCCCTTTATGCCGCCGAAGCCACCGTGACACCAGACGGTACCAACGTATGGGTGCGCACCACACAGAGCGTCACCGACAATTCGGCATCAGGGCACGGCGTGACGAATGCCACCATCCAGCTCTACGAAGAGCTGGAAAGCGGCGAACTGTTTCCTGTGGCCTCGCTGACCCACCGCCGTGACGGCCATTACACCTCTACCTTTGCCGGTATTCCCTCGCTCACCTATGTCATCGACATCGAGATAGACGGCGAGCACTACACGTCGAAGAGCACGATGCCGAACGCCCCTGTCGTCAACAGTTTCCGCTTTGTCTGGAAGAAGATGCTCTCCGAGCTGATGCTCTTCGCCGACCTGCGCATTCAGGACGAGCAAGACAAGGTGAACTATTACTTCATGCACCTCTATCGCAACGGTGTGGGCTACCGCTGGGCCGTGATGAGCGACGAGAACAACCCCAACGGCGAACTGCAGCAGCTGTTCCAGTGTACTACCGAGCGTGATATGGACGACGGCGACGAGGACGGCCTGAAGGACGGCGACGTCATGCGGATGGAGGTACGCTCCATCGACCGTGCATCCTACGACTACCTGTACTCCATGCAGGTGATGGACAATGCCGGCACCAATCCCATTGCCAATTTCAATGGTGGTCTGCTGGGTTATTTCTCGGCTTATAGCTATGTGCGCTTCAACTACACATTCAAACGGGCTGAGACTACACAGGAATAGAAGCCGTACGATGGCTTGTCGAGCATCACGGTGCAAGACGCCTTACAGGCTTGCCCGTGGGTTACGGAATAAGCTGTCTTACAATTTGTCGAGCGTCACGGTGGCCGTGGCCGACTTGCCGTTCTGGCTGAAGTCAAACTCGGCCACAATCTGCTTTGCCGTATAGCTGATGACGCGCCACAGCAGCACACGCTCTGTGTCGCCGAACTCATTGCTGACAATGCGGATGGCCGCGCTGCTGCACTCGTAAGTGCCGTGGTAGGCACCATAGACCGGTTCGTACTTCCGGTTCCCTTCATCGTCCATCACCGGATTGCCCTCGCCGTCCACCACCGGGGCGTAGGTCTGCAGATAAGTGATGGCGCACGTGCCGTCAATGCCGAAGATAACCTGCCGGAAGTCCATACCCGGGTTCAGCTCCTGGTCGCCGTGAAAGGTGTAGGAGAAAGCCCATCTGCCCGGTATCACGCTCTGCATCACGCCGTCGTCTTCGTCGTCCAACTTGTCGCAGCCCGCCAGCACACAGCACAGCATGAGCATCATAAGATAGAAGTATCCTTTTGTCATATTTGTTCTTTTTGGCTGTTAACGTCTGTGCAAAAATACACAGTAATCGCCAAACCGCCAAGCATTCGGGGATTAAAATTCCTAAAAAACAATAATTCTCTGCCTTTTATTCGTTTTATTATATAATAATGTGTACCTTTGTGCCGTTTTTTGCGCAAAGACGCATTTTATGTATTTTTAGATGTTTTTTTTAAAATCAAGATGAACGTAATTACGAAAAGTATTCAGTTGCCTGATGGAAGAACCATCACAATTGAAACCGGGAAAGTGGCAAAGCAGGCCGACGGCAGCGTGATGCTCCGCATGAACAACACCGTACTGCTGGCTACTGTTTGTGCCGCAAAAGATGCAGTTCCCGGTACCGATTTTATGCCTCTGCAGGTTGACTACAGAGAGCAGTATGCCGCTGCGGGCCGTTTCCCCGGTGGTTTCACCAAGCGCGAGGGCAAGGCCTCTGACAACGAGATTCTCACCAGCCGTCTGGTTGACCGTGTGCTCCGTCCGCTGTTCCCCTCTAACTATCACGCAGAAGTTTTTGTCAATGTGATGCTGTTCTCCGCTGATGGCGTTGACCAGCCCGATGCTTTGGCAGGTTTTGCTGCATCCGCCGCATTGGCATGTTCAGATATCCCCTTCGAGTGCCCCATCTCCGAGGTTCGCGTGGCCCGTGTCAATGGCGAGTATGTCATCGACCCCACCTTCGAGCAGATGAAGCAGGCCGACATGGACATCATGGTGGGTGCTTCGGCCGAGAACATCATGATGGTGGAAGGCGAGATGAAGGAAGTCTCCGAGCAGGACCTGCTGGGAGCCCTGAAGGCCGCCATGGCTGCCATCAAGCCCATGTGCGAGCTGCAGGCCGAGCTGAGCAAGGAGCTGGGCAAGGACGTGAAGCGCGAGTACAACCACGAGATTAACGACGAGGCCCTGCGCGAGCGTATGAACAAAGAGCTCTACCAGCCCGCCTACGACATCACCAAGCAGGCTCTGCCCAAGCAGGACCGTGCCGATGCCTTCGAGAAGCTGTTGGCCGACTTCAAGGAGAAGTTCTTCGCCGAGCGCGCCGCTGCCGCCGAGAATAGTGTGCTCGACGGTTCTGCCGTCGAGATCAGCGACGAAGACTACGACGCCATGATGGACCGCTACTACCACGACGTAGAGCGCGACGCCATGCGCCGCTGCATCCTTGACGAGGGCATCCGCCTCGATGGCCGTAAGCCCACCGACATCCGCCCCATCTGGTGCGAGGTGTCGCCCCTGCCCATGCCTCACGGCAGCTCTATCTTCACCCGTGGCGAGACGCAGTCGCTGACCACCGTCACCCTGGGCACCAAGCTCGACGAGAAGCTGGTGGACGACGTGCTCGACAAGAGCTATATGCGCTTCCTGCTGCACTATAACTTCCCCCCGTTCTGCACCGGCGAGGCCAAGGCCCAGCGCGGCGTAGGCCGTCGCGAGATTGGTCACGGCCACCTGGCCTGGCGCGGCCTGAAGGGCCAGATTCCCGAGGACTTCCCCTACACCGTGCGTGTGGTGAGCCAGATTCTGGAGTCTAACGGCTCTTCGTCGATGGCTACCGTCTGTGCCGGCACGCTGGCGTTGATGGATGCTGGTGTTCCCATGAAGAAGCCCGTCTCGGGTATCGCCATGGGTCTCATCAAGAACCCCGGTGAGGACAAGTATGCCGTGCTCAGCGACATTCTCGGCGACGAGGACCACCTGGGCGACATGGACTTCAAGACCACCGGTACGAAGGACGGTCTGACCGCCACCCAGATGGATATCAAGTGCGACGGCCTGTCGTTCGACATTCTTGAGAAAGCCCTCATGCAGGCCAAGGCCGGTCGTGAGCACATCCTGAAGTGCATCACCGACACCATTGCCGAGCCGCGTGCCGAGCTGAAGCCACAGGTGCCCCGCATCGAGGCCTTCGAGATTCCCAAGGAGTTCATCGGTGCCGTCATTGGCCCGGGCGGAAAGATTATCCAGCAGATGCAGGAAGACACTGGTGCCACCATCACCATCGACGAAATCGACGGCGTGGGCAAGGTGCAGGTATCCGCTCCCGACAAGGCCAGCATCGACGCTGCCATTGCCAAGATTCGTGCCATTGTGGCCATCCCCGAGGTGGGCGAGGTCTATGAGGGTACTGTCCGCAGCATCATGCCTTACGGCTGCTTCGTCGAGTTCATGCCCGGCAAGGACGGTCTGCTGCACATCAGCGAGATCGACTGGAAGCGCCTGGAGACCGTCGAGGAAGCCGGCATCAAGGAGGGCGACAAGATTACCGTCAAGCTGCTTGAAATCGACCCGAAGACCGGTAAGTTCAAGCTGTCGCACCGTGTGCTCATCGACAAGCCCGAGGGCTATCAGGAGCGTCCTGCCCGCCGCGAGCGTCCCGACCGTGGCGAACGTCGCCCCCGTCCGGAGCGTGGCGAGCGTCGCCCCCGTCCTGAGCGTGGCGAGCACCGCGAGCGCACCGAGGAGTTCCATGAGGAGAACCACGAGCCGAAGGACTTCACCGATACGCTCGACAAGATGGACTTCTAAGCCATCCCACAATGCATATTGCATATAAGAATAGGAGGGAATCCAATGTGGATTCCCTCCTATTCTTATATGCTCATGGGCAAGCCCCAGTTCAGGGCAATGACTTCATCAGTATCGTTGCTACTTCTTCCGAGGCTTGCGGATAGCCCAGCCTTCCTCGCTGAAATCGGGGATTTCGCCCTTCAGCTCCCTGTCCTTCATGCTCTTGGGGTTCAAGAACTGCATCCATTCCTCCTTGCGGTAGGTTCTGCCAGACTGGCCGGGGGTCTCGCCCTTGGCAGCTCTCTCAGCTTTGGCAGGCCGGTCTCCTTTGGCATACCTGTCGCCCTTGGCAGCTCTCTCAGCCTTGGCGGGCCGGTCGTTTCTGGCGGGTTTGGCACCTCTGCCGGCTTTCGCGGGAGCCTTTCCGCCCTCTGCAGCATCGTTGCAGCGCACGTCGCGCCCTTTGTAGTGCTGTCCGTCCAGATATTTCATCACGCGCGGGGCATCCTCTTCCGGCACCTCGAAGTACGACATGGTCTGCAGCAGGTCGATATGTCCCACCTCCACGTGTCCGTGAATGTTCTTGTTCAGGAACTGCATTAGCTCGCCGGGGTAGAAGCCGTCCTTCTTGCCCAGGTTGATGAACAGCTTGCGGAAGCCTTCAGACGTCTGGTGCTCCTGGTGCTGTGCTTGGCGTTTCTGGCCCGACTTGCCGCCGTTGCGTCCGTCTCGCCCTTCTCCCTTGTTTCTCCCCTCTTTCTTCGTGGCTACGGGGGTTATCTCCGGCGCATCCTTATAGTAGGCCAGGAACTTGCCGAACTCCAGCGACACTATCTTCTTGATCAGGTCGTCCTTGTCGATATACTCGAAGTACCGGCTGATGTCCTGCATGAAGGGGGCTATCTGGTCCTCGTCCACGTCGGCCTTCACTATCTGGTCCATCACCTTGTAGAGCTGCTTCTTGCATATCTCGTCGGACGAGGGTATGACGCCCTTCTCGAACTGCTTGCCTATCTCCCGCTCGATGTTACGTATCTTGTGCTTCTCGCGGCTGTGTACGATGCAGATGCTCGTGCCCGTCTTGCCGGCACGCCCCGTGCGCCCCGAGCGGTGGGTATAGTTCTCAATGTCGTCGGGCAGCCCGTAGTTGATGACGTGTGTCAGGTCATCCACGTCCAGTCCGCGTGCCGCCACGTCGGTAGCCACCAGCAGCTGCACCGTGTGCTGGCGGAACTTTTGCATGGTCAGGTCGCGCTGCTGCTGGCTGAGGTCGCCGTGCAGCGACTCGGCGTTATAGCCGTCGCGAATCAGCTTGTCGGCCACCTCCTGCGTCTCTATCTTCGTGCGGCAGAAGATGATGGCGAAGATGCGCGGATAGTAGTCCACCAGCCGTTTCAGTGCCAGGTACTTGTCCTTGGCGTTCACCATGTAGTAGATGTGGTTCACGTGCTCGGCGCCCTCGTTGCGGCTGCCCACCACAATCTCCTTCGGGTCGTGCAGGTATCCCTTGGCTATGCGCTCTATCTCGCGGCTCATGGTGGCCGAGAAGAGCAGCGTGTTGCGGTCGTCGGGCACCTGTTCCAGAATAGCGTCGATGCTCTCCTGGAAACCCATGTTCAGCATCTCGTCGGCCTCGTCGAGCACCACGTTGCGCACGTCGTCCAACTGGGCCACGCCGCGTTTCATCAGGTCGATGAGGCGCCCCGGCGTGGCCACAATCACCTGTACACCCTTGCGCAGCGCACGAATCTGCTGCTCTATCGACGCACCGCCATAGACGGCCTCGATGTGTATGCCGTCCAGGTATTTGACGAAGTCGCGCAGGTCGTCGGCTATCTGCAGGCACAGCTCGCGGGTGGGGGCCAGTATGAGGGCCAGCGGCAGCCCGCGGCCTATCTCGCCCATCTGCGGGCGCGGCCTGTCGGCTATGCGTTGCAACACGGGTATGCCGAACGCCGCCGTCTTGCCCGTGCCCGTCTGGGCCAGTGCGATGACGTCGTTGCGGTTTCCCAACAAATAGGGTATTACTTCCTCCTGTACAGGCATGGGCTGTACGAATCCCATTTCTTCAATGGCGCGGCGAATCCCTTCGCTGACACCAAGTTCTTCAAATGTCTTCAAATGATCAATACGTATTAATTCGCCTGCAAAGGTACGAAATTATTTGTTATTTCCGTGCGCTTTACCCTTTTTTTATGTTTTTTATGCAGCCTTCCTGTCTTTTTCAGTATCATACGCCCAATAACAGTGGAGCGGGCTGCCTCTGTCTCGTCAGATGGCAGCCCGCTCTCCTTCGTTAGTATGTTATGAAAAATTTGAGAGAAAGTTGAAACTTCACAGTTTCGTTGGTGTTTTAACTAAACATGATTTATATAGAGAAAGCATAGAAAATTCTCGTTGTGTGCCGCGGCGTGTCAGTCTTTCGCGGCCTTGATGCCCGTGGTGGACTTGGTGCTGTCGAGGGCCGCGTCGCTGATGTTCTCGGCCTGTATAGGCTGCACGGCGGCGATGGTGTCGGCGTTCTGCTGCAGAGCGGCATAGTCTTCCGGCGTGTTCCACGTGTTGTCCCACGGGGCTTGCAGCGCTCCGCCGATGGTCAGCACGATGGCGATGACGGCGGCGGCCCTGAAGAGCGGCATCAGCCGCTCGGCCATGGTCACCCTCTTGGCCCTGACCACCGTGCCGTCGGCTGCTGCTGTGCGGTCGGCAGCGGCGGGCGATGCTTCGCCTATCATGGCGAGCATGCGTGCATCGAAGTCGTCGCCCAGCGTTTGGCCGCTTGCCTCGTCGCTGAACAGGGGGCGCAGATGCTCCATGTCGGCCGGAATGTTTTTCTGGCTGAAGAAGGTGCGCAGAATGCTTTCCTCTTCCTGCGATGTTTCTGCGTTCCAGTAGCGCTCCATGAGTTGTTCGATGTACCTGTAGTCCATTTTTTATCGTTTAACTAATAGGATGACGATTCCCGCCGACGAAAGTTACAGCATGGTGCCGTTTTTTCTGATATTTTTGGTTTTTTAACAAAAAACAGGCCCTATCGTAACTACTCAGTCATGTCGCGTTGGTCGGCCTTCGGACTCAAAATAATAAAAAAAATTGAATCAAAAAATAATCAAAATCTATGCGTTAGATGTCATCCTCCGTCAGTTTTTGTAATTTTATTCACAATTTTCTTATAATTTTGAGCGAAGCGACCATAAAAGAGCGCATGACTGAGCAGTTACGTACGTCCACACCGATGCTTAAAAAACGTTTATTCGATATGACATTAGGCGGGTTGATGCGTCATATAGTAAGACATAAAATTAAAACGCTTAAAAACAGTATGAAAAAACTTGCATTGACGGCATTAGCCACACTGACCGCTATGGCGGCCAGCGCACAGTATCCGCAGCTGACTGACGAGGCGAAAGCACTCATTGACAGTCAGAAAGCACAGTGGAAAGCACACAGCGACTCGGCATGGGAGAAAGCTTTCCCCATCGTGATAGAAGAGGCCAAGCAGGGCCGCCCCTACGTGCCCTGGGCTGCACGCCCCTACGACCTGCGGCAGGCGAAGATTCCCGCATTCCCCGGTGCTGAGGGCGGCGGCATGTTCACCTTCGGAGGCCGTGGCGGCAAGGTGCTCACGGTGACGAACCTGAACGACGACGGCCCCGGCTCGTTCCGCTGGGCCTGCGAGCAGGGCGGTGCCCGTATCGTGGTGTTCAACGTGAGCGGCATCATACGGCTGAAGTCGCCCATCTACGTGCGCGCTCCGTATATTACCATTGCTGGACAGACGGCCCCGGGCGACGGCGTGATTATTGCCGGTGAGTCGTTCCAGGTGGATACCCACGACGTCATCGTGCGCCACATGCGCTTCCGCCGTGGCGAGACGCTGGTAACCAACCGTGAGGACTCCTTCGGCGGCAACCCCGTGGGTAATATCATGATAGACCACTGCTCGTGCGAGTGGGGACTGGACGAGAATATCTCGTTCTACCGACACATGTTCGACATGCACGACGGCAAGCCCAACCGCAAGGAGCCGACCGTGAACGTGACCATACAGAACACCATCTCGGCAAAAGCCCTCGACACGTGGAACCATGCCTTCGGTTCGACCATCGGCGGCGAGAACACCACTTTTATGCGCAACCTCTGGGCCGACAATACGGGCCGCAACCCCAGCATCGGGTGGGGCGGCGTCTTCAACTACGTGAACAACGTCATCTACAACTGGGTACACCGCACGGCTGACGGCGGCGAGTTCACCACGATGTCGAACTTCATCAACAACTACTACAAGCCCGGTCCGCTGACACCGAAGGACGAGCCTGTAGGCCACCGCATCGTCAAGTCGGAGAGCCGTTCGCAGGGCCTGTTCCCCTTCAAGCAGTTCGGACGCGTCTATGCCGTGGGTAACATCATGGAGGGCTATCCCGAGATTACCCGCGACAACTGGAACGGCGGCATACAGACTGCCGACAAGGACGGCGAGATGGATGCCACGGAGAAGGCGCTGATGCGCTCTGACGAGCCCTTCGAGATGCCCTATCTGAAGATTATGGGCACGGAGCAGGCCTTCGACTGGGTGCTCAGCAATGCCGGTGCCACCATCCCGTGCCGCGACATCGTGGATCAGCGCATCTGCGAGGAGGTACGCACCGGACAGGCTTACTACGTGAAGGACTACGAGAAGGAGCTGGCCAAGATAGAGAAGAAGACCAAGCAGCCGCAGCACCCCTACGGCAACATGTGGGGACTGCACGACAAGTCGAAGAACGCCGAGGGATTCTTCAAGTACCGCCGCCTGCCGCAGGACTCGTACAAGCAGGGTGTCATCACCGACCCGCGCCAGATGGGCGGCTATCCCGAGTATCAGGCCTGGCAGCCCTATGTCGATAGCGACAACGACGGCATGCCCGACGAGTGGGAGAAGCAGTACGGGCTGAACCCCAACGATGCCTCGGATGCCAATGGCGACTGCAACGGCGACGGCTATACGAACATCGAGAAATACATCAACGGCATCAATCCGCAGACCAAGACCGACTGGCGTAACCTGAACAACAACTACGACACGCTGGCCGCCAAGGGCAAACTCATGTAAAGGAAACACGAGCCCCGTTTAATGTAAAAGAAACGCGAGCCCCGTTTAAATGTAAAGGAAAGACGACCACCGTTTATTATAAAGGAAAAATGAGAAACGTTTTTTATACAGCAATTTTATTGCTGTTCACCCTGTCAACAAGCGCCCAGGTGGCCCTCAACGCCGACGGCCGCGACCCACAGTACGTAGAGACCATCAAGGGCCGCGCACAGAAAATCGTGGACGGTCTGCAGCTGAACGATGCCAAGAAGGCCGAGAATGTGCGCAACATCATAGCCAACCGCTACTTCCTGCTGAACGACATCCATGCCAAGTACGGCAAGGACCAGCAGGACGCCCTCTATGCCGAGCTGTACAAGCACCATTTCGAGCTGCAGTCGGCACTCGCCGCCTATCTGAACAACCAACAGATAGATGCCGTAAAAGACGGCATGACCTATGGCCGGCTGAAGCGCGACTACAACGCCATGCTCGACATGATACCCACCCTGACCGACGAGGAGAAGGCCCAGGTGCTCGTTTGGCTGAAAGAGGCCCGCGAGTATGCCATGGACGGCAGCGACTCGAAGCAGAAGCACTTTTGGTTCGACAAGTATCGCGGGCGCACCAACAACTGGCTCTCGGCCCGTGGCTACGACCTGAACAAGGAGCGCGACGCGTGGATGAAGCGGAATGCTGCGCGTTCGAAGTGAGCAATGGAGAAACAATGAGAATGGAAGATAATGAGCAATAGAAAATAATGAGAAATGGAAAGTAGAAAAGAACCATTAAGAATGATTATGTCAACGATTTTTCCTTGCAGGAGATGTATTGGGCTGGTGCTGATATTCCTCATTTCTCATTTCCCATTCCTCATTCCTCATTCCTCATTTCTCATTTCTCATTCCTCATTTCTCATTCCTCATTCCTCATTCCTCATTTGCACCATCAGTGCCCAGGAGGTGCCGATGGATTACTCTTATTGTGGGTATTATCGTTCAGAAAAGCCCATTCCATCGGCGAAAGTGGTGGCTTATGTGCAGCCTACGGGCGGTGACGATGCCGCCGCGCTGCAAGCAGCCATCGACCGCGTAAGCCGGATGAAGCCCGACAAGCTGACAGGACTGCGCGGCACCATCCTGCTGGCCGAGGGAACCTATCGGCTCAGCCAGCCGCTGCGCATCAGCACCAGTGGTGTGGTGCTACGGGGCAGTGGGCGCGAGAAGACCGTACTGCAAAAGACCGGCTACGACCGGGGTGCCCTGATATATATAGAGGGCATACACGACATCATAGCCCGCGACACCCTCGACATCGCCGACACGAAAGCCGCTACACGCTCCATCACGGTGCAAGGCCGTTTTGCGGCCTTGAAAACCAACACCCGCATCGCCATCGTGCGCCCCTCCACGCAGGAGTGGATCAAGGCGTTAGGCTGTGCATCGTTTGGCGGAGGCAAGCGTATGGGCTACTGGGCATGGCACCCTGGCGACATCGACCTGCGATGGAATCGGCAAATTTTGTCGGTTGACGGCAGCACCGTCACGCTGAATGCCCCCATTACCACCACCCTCGAAAAGCGCTGGGGAGGTGCCAAGGCCATCGTCTATGAACAGCCTGGGCTGATCAGCGACAGTGGTATCGAGAATCTGACGTTGGAGTCGGACTACGACCACGCGCAGCCCATGGACGAAGACCACTGTTGGGACGGTGTCTATATCGCCGATGCCGAGAACTGCTGGGTGCGTATGGTGAACTTCCGCCATTTCGCCGGTTCGGCAGTCGTCGTACAGAAGTCGGCACAGCAGATAACGGTAGAGGACTGCAAGGCCCTGCACCCCGTGTCTGAAATCGGGGGCTTCCGCAGGCGCACGTTCCTTACCTTTGGTGAAATGGTGCTTTTTCAGCGTTGCTACTCCGAGCATGGCATCAACGACTTCGCCGTCGGCCACACGGCAGCAGGCCCCAATGCCTTTGTACAGTGTGAGAGTTTCGAGTCGTTCGGCCCCAGCGGAGCCATCGCGTCGTGGTCGCCGGGCATCTTGTTCGACGTGGTGAACATCGACGGCAGCGACATCGTGTTCAAAAACTGGGAACTGGAGAAGTTCGGTGCGGGCTGGAGCACTGCCAACAGCACGATGTGGCAGAGTACGGCAGCCGGACTGTTCTGCTATTCGCCCGACACGCTGAACCGCAATTATTCGCGCGGCTGCTGGGGACAGATACAGGGAAACGGCGAATTTACCGAGATGAACGAGCACGTCAGACCCTATTCGCTTTTTGCTGCCCAGCTGTTGCAGCGTAGGACGGCTGGCGCCGGTGCCGACAGCACCGCCGTGGCTAAGGAGGTGGCACAGATGTGCCGCGTCATGGAGCGTAACACCAATGCCAGCAGTTCGCCGACCATCGACGAGGCGATGCGCATGGCCGAAGAGGCTATGAAGCCTCGCGCCACACTGCAGCAATGGATTGACGATGCCCGTTTAGAGGCTGACATCACCTTCCAGACTGCCAAGAAACAGACCTATGCGGCGGCAGCATCAAACGCTGCTCGCCAAGACGGAAAGGCCGCCCACCCAAAAGGAAACGCTGTTCACCAAGACGGAAAGACCGCCACCTACACCGTCAGCAACGGCTGGCTCACCATGAACGGCCAGGTGCTCGTGGGTGGCAAGCACCAGACGCCGTGGTGGAACGGGCGTACCACTGATGCCGCCATGGCCAAGGCGAAGATGGCGCTGACACGCTTCGTGCCCGGACGAGAGGGTACGGGCGGCACCGACCGCATCGACTCCGTGGTGACCGCCATGCAGCGCGACCATATCCTTCTGTTCAGTCAGAACTACGGACTGTGGACAGACCGCCGCCGCGACGACCACGAGCGCATCCGCCGCAAGAATGGCGACGCCTGGGCTCCCTTCTATGAGCAGCCCTTTGCCCGCACCGGTCGTGTGCAAGTCGGTTTTGCCGACTTGGCATGGGACGGCATGTCGAAATACGACCTCACCAAGCTGAACCGCTGGTACTTCTACCGCCTGCAGGAATTTGCAAAAAAGGGCGAATCCATCGGACTTCTGCTGAAGAACCAGCACTACTTCCAGCACAATATCCTGGAGGCTGGTGCCCACTGGGTAGATTGTCCGTGGCGCACTGCCAACAACGTGAATGGCACGCCGTTCTTAGAGCCTGTCAACTTCACCGGCGACAAGCGCATCTTCACGGCTACCCTGTTCTACGATGTCACCAACCCCACGCTGCGCGCCTTGCACCGGCAGTATATCCGTCAGTCGCTCGATGCCTTCAAGGGGCAGCCGAATGTCATCCATTCCATCGGCGAGGAGTTTACCGGTCCGTTGCACTTCGTCGAGTTCTGGCTGGATGTCATTGCTGAATGGGAACAGGAGAACGGACGAGTGCTGGTTGACCTGGCCGTCAACAAGGATGTGCAGGATGCCATACTGAAAGACCCCAAGCGGTCGAAAATCGTCGATATCATCGACATCGAGCAGTGGTTCTACCACCACAAGGGCGAATATGCCCCGCCGGGCGGTGTCAACATGGCGCAGCGGCAGTACATGCGCAAGATACGCACCGGCGGTGCCCGTTTCGAGGATGTCTATCGGGCGGTCAGCGAATACCGCTCGCAGTATCCTGACAAGGCCGTCATCTATTCCGCACAGAAGCATCCCGAGATGTGCTGGGCATCGCTGATGGCCGGCGGGTCGTGTGCAGCCATACCCGTCAGGGATGCTGCCTTGCTGCGCTCCATGGCCTCGATGAAACCGGCCCAAACGGGTGCTGGTGGCATCTATAGTCTGGAAGGTTCCAACGGCATGCTCTATCTGCTCACCGGCAATGGCTCGACCGATGTTCCACTGCCTGCCGGCGACACCTACATGATTTATAAGGTGAACGAGAAGACGGGTGCCGTCACCCGGCTCACTACCGCCAAAAGTCGCGCCACATTGCGCGGCAAGGGCATCTACTGGCTGGACAGGAAATAAGCGGTGAAAAGCGGGAAAAATCACACGAAAAAGGATTTTCCCGCTTTTTTTAACCTTTTTTATAGCGTGTTTATTGAAATATTCCATATCTTTGCAGGTGAAAACGGACTACTTACTATAAATTACTACTCTTCAGCTATGACAAATAACGATGTTAAGAAGCGCTCCCGCGAATTGATAGACCAGTTCTGCGCCGGAAACGACGAAGCCTTCTCGAAGCTGTACGACATGTATGTGAACGTACTGTTCAACTATGGCATCAAACTCACGCAGGATCGCGAACTGCTGTACGACTGCATCCACGACATCTTCGTCAAGGTCTATAACAAGCGCAACGAGCAGAATGCCATCAACAACATCGGCTCCTACCTGGTTATCTCGCTGAAGAACCGGCTGCTCGACGAGTTCCGCCGCCAGACATTCATGACGGAAGAGTCGGCAGAGAGCTATGCCTACCGCAGTGCCGCTGAAGACGTGGAGTGCGACTATCTGCACAGCGAGCGCGAGCAGCTCTTTGCCCAGAAGGTGTCGCACTTGATGGGCCACCTGACGCGCCGCCAGCGCCAGGCCATCACGCTCTACTATCTGGAAGAGCGCAAATACGACGAGATTTGCCAGATTATGAACATGAACTACCACTCCGTGCGCAACCTGATGCACCGCAGCATGGTCCGTCTGCGCGAGGCAGCGATGTAAATTCGTCACATCAGTAATGACCATTATACAGGTATAAATTCGTCATACCATTGATGACAATTACAAAGATGTTTCGTCATAAGGAAAAGACGAAGCACTATTGAAGACAACTATTCACACCACGGTCGATGATTTTCTGCGCGATGACGACTTCATCCGCTATGTCATGGATGCTATCCCCGACAGCGATTCGCGATGGGCATCCTATCTGTCGGCTGCCCCTGCCGTGCGCTCTGCCTACCTGAAGGCCTACGATATCCTGAACCATCTTGACGACTGCCATCTGCTGTCGCCAGAAGAGAAAGCCACCCTGAAACAGCGGGTGATACACACCATCCGCCTGTCGTACAATTAAAAATATGCTGTTCATCCGCCTGTCGTACAATAAAAAAATGCTGTTTTGTTTTGTTAATCCGTTGATAATACTTAACTTTGCAACCGTAAAGCTAACCATTCGTATTCACAAATATAGATTATGATATGAAAAAGTACCTACTTATTATCAGCCTATTCGTCAGCCAGTTGCTGATGGCAGGCCCCGTCACGCAAGAGCAGGCCCTACAAAAGGCCTCCGACTTCATGACCGCCAAGAAGGGCAGCACCGGTGCCATGCGCCGCGCTCCCTTGACCCTTCGCAGCATGACGGCCACCAGTGCCGATGCTCCCCTCTATGTGTTTAATATCGACGGTGGCGGCTACGTCATCGTCAGTGGCGACGACCGCACCTACGACGTGCTGGGCTACTCCACCACCGGACGGCTGGACGAGCGGACGATGCCCGCGAACCTGCGTGAGGTGTTGCAGCAGTATGCCGACATCATCGGTCGCATACGGACAGAGAACCTGCCGAACAGCACAGCCAGTGCCGCCCCCCGGCGTGCCAAGCGGGCAGCCATTGCACCGCTCCTCGAGTCGGAGTGGAACCAGGGACTGCCCTATTGCGCCTTCACCCCGCAGAGTAACGCATGTGATCCCTATACCAACTATCACTGCGTGACAGGTTGCGTAGCCACCGCCATGGCCCAGCTGATGTACTACCACAAGTGGCCGGCACAGACCACGACAGAGATTCCTGCCTACACCTCTAAGGGCGATGTCGGAGCGTTCAATATGCCTGCCATTCCCGCCCACACGCCTATTGACTGGAATGCCATGCAGGACAAATATACTGATACCTACAACGGCACCGCCGCCGAGAATGCCGTTGCCAACCTGATGAAGTATTGCGGCACCTCGGTGCAAATGAGTTACGGCACTTCTTCCGGCGCTCCCACCTCGTGGGTTCCCGACATGCTGGTGAAATATTTCGACTACGAAGAGAGCACCGCCCGCTACATCGACCGTGTCAACTACAGCTACGACGAGTGGCAGGACATCATCTATCAGGAGCTGCAGGCCAAGCGCCCCGTGCTGTTCAGCGGACAGAGCAGCAGCGACGGCCACGCCTTCCTCTGCGACGGATACGACAGCGACGACCTCTACCACATCAACTGGGGCTGGGGCGGCGCGTCCAACGGCAACTTCCGGCTCAACGTGCTGTACCCCAGCGAGCAGGGAGCCGGTGGCAGCAGCAGTAACCTCGGCTTCTGTCTCGGCAACAGCATCGGCATCGGCATTCAGCCCAACGATGGCACGGTGACGCCGAAGGAGCCGCTGATGACAGCCGCCGGCATCACCTTGAGTGGCGATCAGAGAGACTTCACCCGTGCCAACTCCAGCCAGTCGTTCAACGGCATCAGCATCCTAATTACCACATGGAACCTGATGGACGCTGCCTATACCTTCGACCTGGGTGCTCGCATCATCGACAGCAAGGGTAATATGAAGGCCGAGTTTACAAGCTTGTCGAATTCTAAATTTGATCCCAACTACGGACTACGGGAGCGAGTCTTGAACATCACCGTCAGCAACACGCTGCCCGACGGCGACTACCGTATCATCCTGACCAGCCGCGTATCCGGCAGCGGAGCCATGAAGCCCAGCTACAACTCCGACGGCATCTACCTGCCCTTCACCATCAGCGGCAACACGCTGCACTTCCATCATGCCGCTCTGGAAGTCCTCAGCCATACCTTCTCTGGCAAGGGCAAGGTGGGTTCGCCCCAGACCCTCTCGGTCACCATCCGCAACACCGGCGATGCCTTCCGCAGTGATGTCTATTACTACGTCAACCGCAACCCAGAAAATGCCAAGGACTACGAAGCCTACCAGGGAGCCGCCTTCCTCGACCTGAAGAAGGGTGAGCAGACCACCATTTCGTTCGATGTCTATTTCAAGAACAGCGGCACCAACACCGTCAGCCTCCAAGCCACCAACGGCAGCATCGACTTAGGCACGTTCAGCACTACGATTGCCGGTGCCGCCAAGCCCGTGTTCAGCACCGTGAGTGTGGCCAACTACGACGCGGAGAAGAAGGTGGTGAACAGCCGAACCTTCGACATCACCCTCCGGCTGACCAACGAGGGCGAGGCTAACTACGACGAAACGGTACAGGTAAGCCTGATCGATTATGACCGTTACTACCTCATATCTAACACCACCACTTCCTTGGATGGCTTGGACATCGCCCCCGGCAAGTATATAGAAAAGCGGTTCGTCTTCGACAACCTCGCTGTCAAGACCAACTACTGCCTATACATTGAATACTGGCTCAACGGCGAGAAAAAGGTACAGTGGGGTGATGTCTATTATCTTGACGCCCCAGATGCACAACTGGAGCTTGCCGACGGTTCTTCCAATGAAACCATCATTGAGAAATACTCCTACGATGCCGCATCGGAGACCAGCTTCGTAGGCGGCAAGGACTGCAACATGTCCCTTAACATCCAGAACACCGGCGATGCCGACTTCAACGGCTACGTATGGGCCTATGTCCTTGCATACAGCAGTGTTCACGACAGTTGGTTCTATCTGTACGATAGGTTAGGGGGTACCCCAATGAATATACCCGCTGGTGAAACCACTACATTCACAGCATCATTCAGCGATACAGAGATACAAAAACTCTATGGCAGTTACGGCCTCAACAAATTCCAGGTAAATGTACGCTACGGAGATGCTATTGACAACAACTATGGTGCTTTTAATGAGCTTTACACCTCGCCCGAATTCCAGTTCGGCGACCCCGAGCCGGTGTTCACCGTGACCAGCGTTGCCAACGCCAATGCCAACGGCGACATCGTGGACAGCTCGTTCGACATCACCGTACAGGTAGAGAACAAGGGCAAGGCTCCGTATAAGCAGCGGCTATACACCATCGTAGAATACTATAACGGCAACGACATCTGGCCAGACTACAACACCCAGAGTGTATGGAATATCAACCTTCCGTCCGGAGCTACCGACAGCAAGCAGTTCACCTACAGCAAAACCAAGCAGTACAACAGCTACAGGGTAAGGGTTTATACTGCCGACAACGAGGAGGTTTACTCGACACCTTTCTATAAGGTGGTTGCCAGCACGCCGCAGCCCTACCTGAACATGGCTACCCGCATTGAGAACGGTACGTATAACAGCGAGGACAATAAGAACCATGTCGTAGGCTCCATCGTCAACTACACGGTGTCTGTAGAGAACCTGGGCGATGCCCCCTGCTCCGCAGTCACCATCAATGCCGACCTCTTGGTTTACAACCGCGAGAGAGGCCTGTACAGCTACCAGCGCAAGGACTATCCCACGCAGACCATTGAGGATGTCAACTTAGATGCCAACCAATACTTCGACACTTCTCTTGTCTGGACCGGCCTTGAGGTAGGCCAAGTCTATGCCGTCTATTTCACCTACACGCTGAATGGCAGCAACAAGACGCAGTTTGGCAGCAGCTTCACTGTTGATGCCAGCGATGTCAAGGGCGATGCCAACAACGACTGCCGCGTGGATGTGGGCGACGTCGTCAGCATTGCCTACAAGGTGATGGACAAGGAAGTCCCCGGTTTCAACACCGCGAATGCCGATGTCAACGGCGACGGAGTGGTGAATGTTGCCGACGTGATAGCCGTGACGAACATCATCAACAGCACCCCGGCGGAAGCCCCGCGCCTCGCCACAGAAGCCCCGCGCCTCGTGAAGGTACAGCCGCAAGCCACCGGCGGCAGCCGACAGCTGATGCCGTTGCCCACGAAGGCACAGATGGCGCCGCTGACCATAGAAACGCGGACGTATGAGCCAACCTTCGCTCCGAAGCGTAAGCAGCAGCGAAGCAAGCGATAAGAAAGAAGGCACGTCGTCCCAGACGATGTGCCTTCTTGCGATAGTTCTACTTCTAAGACTACTTGAACTCCAGTTCTAATTGTCCATCGCCGAGCATGTTGAATGTTCGGCGATGGTATTTTGTGATGCCATACTGGCGGATGGCCTCGCGGTGCTTCTTGGTGGGGTAGCCCTTGTTCGACTGCCAGTCGTACTGCGGAAACTCCTCTGCCAAGCGGTCCATATAGTCGTCGCGGTAGGTCTTGGCCAGTATCGAGGCGGCGGCGATAGAGAGGTATTTGGCATCGCCCTTGACAATGGTGGTATGGGGGATGGCGGCGGGGATAGTGGGGCCCGCCGGAGAAACGGCGGGAACGGCGGCTGTAGGCACAGCAGCGGCAGCGGGAACGGCTGTAGGCACAGCGGCGGGAACGGCGGCGGCTGTAGGCACCGCGGCGGCAGCGGGAACGGCTGTAGGCACAGCAGCGTCGGGCCGGTACGGTTTGAAGCGGTTGCCATCTACGATGATGGCTTCCGGGCGGACGGCCAGCTGGTCGAGGGCGCGGTGCATGGCCAGTATCGAGGCATTCAGGATGTTGATGCGGTCTATCTCCTCTGGTGTGACGATGCCCACCGCCCATGCCACGGCATCGCGCTCTATCACCTCGCGCAGTTGGTGGCGGCGACGGTCGGTGAGCTGCTTCGAGTCGTTCAGCTCGGCATTCTCATAGTCCTCCGGAAAGATGACGGCAGCGGCATACACGCTGCCCGCCAGACAGCCGCGCCCGGCCTCGTCGCAGCCCGCCTCCATCTTGCCCTGATAATAATGACTCAACAGCATGGTGTTTGAAGTTTATGATTTGACGGTATAACGGATTAACGGTATTACGGTATAACGGATTGACGGTATTACGCGTCAGAACATCTGAGCGACGCGGCGGATGCCTGCCACGAGAGCATCCACCTCGTCCTTGGTGTTGTACAGCGCGAACGAGGCACGAACCGTACCGCTGATACCCAGGCGGTCCATCAGGGGCTGCGCACAGTGGTGGCCCGTACGCACGGCAATGCCCAGACGGTCGAGCAGGGTGCCAAGGTCCAGATGGTGGATGTCGCCCACGTTGAACGAGACGACGGCGTCTTTGGGGCCGGCGGCAAAACCGCCGGGCGCGGTGAGGGAGGGGTGATGGCCGGCGGCAAAACCGCCGGGCACACTGTGGGCGGTGGGGGAGGGGTGATGGGCGGAGGGCAGCTGCGGGCCGTATATCTTGATGCCCTTGATGGTGGCCATCTGCTCCATGCAATAGCGCGTCAGCTCCGTTTCGTGGGCCTGGATGTTTTCTATTCCGATGCTGGTCATGTAGTCGATGGCCGTAGCCAGTCCGTGGGTGGCCACATAGTCCGGTGTGCCCGCCTCAAATTTGAACGGCAGGCGCTCGAAGGTGGTACGCTCCCATGTCACCTTGTCAATCATCTCGCCGCCGCCCTGATAGGGAGGCAACTTCTCCAGCCATTCCTCCTTGCCGTAGAGCACGCCGATGCCCGTCGGCCCGTACATCTTATGCCCGCTGAAGGCCAGGAAGTCGCAGTCCATGGCCTGCACGTCGATGGCCATGTGCGGTGCGCTCTGTGCTGCATCCACTAATACCGGTATGCCGTGGCCGTGGGCGATACGTATGATTTTCTCTACGGGGTTGACGGTGCCGAGCACGTTGCTGACATGCGCCACGCTGACGATTCTCGTCTTTTCCGAAATCATCGCCTCCAGCTGCTCCACGCAGAGCCGTCCGTCGTCGGTGATGGGCAGATGGCGCACCACGATGCCGCGCTTCATGGCCTGCAGCTGCCAGCTGACGATGTTCGAGTGGTGCTCCATGTCGGTCACGATGACCTCGTCGCCCGCCGCCATCTGGCTCTCGCAGAACGAGCTGGCCACCAGGTTGATGGCCTCCGTGGTGCCCCTGGTGAATACTATTTCCTCCGTCTTGCGGGCATGGATGAACTGGCGCACTGTCTCGCGAGCCGCCTCGTGCAGGTCGGTAGCCTGCTGCGACAGGTAATGCACCCCTCGATGCACGTTGGCATTTACGTTCAGGTATTCCTCGCGCATGGCGTCCAGCACGCACAGCGGCTTTTGTGTCGTGGCGGCATTGTCCAGATAGACCAGCGGGCGGCCATACACCTCGCGCCCCAAGATGGGGAAATCGTCTCTAACCTTATTGATATCGTACATCACCGTTGCGGCAGCTAATTTCTCATTTCTCATTTCTCATTTCTCATTTTTTTCATTTGCACAGCCTGCATCCCTTACACTTGTTCAGCTCGCCGCGGAAGCGCTTCTCCACCAGATAGTGCAGCCGGTCGCGCAGCGGGTCGAGCTGCATCTTGTCAATCACCTCGTTGATGAAGGCATTCTGCAGCAGCACCTTCGCCTCGGCCAGCGATATGCCGCGCTGCTGCATATAGAAGAGTGCCGCCTCGTTCAGCTGACCTACGGTAGAGCCGTGGGCACATTTCACGTCGTCGGCATATATCTCCAGCATGGGCTGTGTGTACATACGCGCCTCGCGGGTGGCACACAGGTTCTGGTTGGTCATCTGCGATGCCGTCTGCTGTGCGCCGTGCTCCACGAGCACGCGCCCGGCGAAGGCCCCCGTGGCCTGGTCGTTGAGCACATACTTATACAGCTGGTTCGACGTGCAGTGCGGCACGCGGTGGGTGATGAGCGTGTTGTTGTCCACATGCTGGTGCTTGTCGGCTATCACGCATCCGTAGCACTGGCACTCGGCCCCCTCGCCGCTCAGCGTCAGGTCGAGCTTGTTGCGGGTGATGCCGTTGTGCAGCGTGATGACGTTATGGTTGACGCGGCTGTCGCGCTGCTGGTCGATATACACGTTGCTCACGCGGACATTCTTATAGTGCGTCTCCTCCAGACAGTAGAGGTCGAGCGATGCCTGCTCGCCGACAAAGGCCTCGATGACCTGCGTCGTCAGGAACCGGCGGTCGTCGGCGGCATGGTCGCAGAAGAGCATCTTCAGCTCGGCGCCCTCCTCCACCACGATGAGCACGCGGCGGTTCACCATCAGATCGACGTCGGCCCGCAGGATGTTGATCACCTGTATCGTGCGCCCCGTCTTTACGCCCCGAGGCACATACACCAGCAGCCCGTCCTGACAGAGCATCGTGTTCAGGTCGCTCACGGCAGCCTCGTCGCTCCCCGCCAGCCGGTTGTAGTATCGTGCCACCCATTCCGGGTGCGTCTTGGCATATTCGCCCAGCGAGGCTATCACCACCTCGTCGTCCTTGTGCTTGCCGCCGTAGAAGCTGTCGTTCACCATGAAGAAGAGCGACGTCGATAGGTTCGGCACGTCGCAGCGGAACGCCTTGTACGGGTCGGCAGGTATCTGCAGCCGCTGCAGGTTCAGCCCGTAGTCGGGTGCAAACAGCGCCGCCATGTCGGTATATTTATATCGCTCCACCTTGCGCGTGGGAAACCCCTTCTCGGCGAAGCGCTCGAAGGCCGCCTCGCGCACGTCGTTCATCACCTGCGGCGCATGGTCGCTGATGAGCTGTCGCGCTTGTCTATATAGGTCAATGTATTGTTGTTCGCTATTCATAACTATGAACTATAAACTCTTAACTATGAACTGCACTCACTCCTCGCCAATCTCTTCCTTGATCCAGTCGTAGCCGTGCTCCTGAATCTCGCGGGCCAGCTCCGGGCCGCCGGTCTTCACGATGCGCCCCTTGTAGAGCACATGCACATACTGCGGCCGAATCATCTCCAGCAGCCGGTCGTAGTGGGTGATGACGATGCACGACGTGTCGGGCCGCTGCAGCTTGTTCACGCCCTCGGCCACGATGCGCATGGCATCTACGTCCAGCCCCGAGTCCGTCTCGTCCAGAATGCTCAGCTTCGGCTCCAGCATGGCCATCTGGAAAATCTCGTTGCGCTTCTTCTCGCCGCCGCTGAAGCCCTCGTTCACCGAGCGGTTGGCCAGCTTCGAGTCCAGCTCCACCACCTTGCGCTTCTCGCGCATCAGTTTCAGGAACTCGGCGGCGTTCATCGGGTCCAGGCCCTGCGCCTTGCGCCGCTCGTTGATGGCCGCCTTCATGAAGTTGGTCATCGACACACCGGGAATCTCCACCGGGTACTGGAACGATAGGAACAGCCCCTCGTGGGCGCGCTCCTCGGGCTTCATGGCCAGCAGGTCCTTGCCGTTGAAGTAGGCCTCGCCCGCCGTCACCTCGTACTGCGGGTTGCCCACGAGCACGGCCGACAGCGTCGATTTGCCCGAGCCGTTCGGTCCCATGATGGCGTGTGTCTCGCCGTCGTTAATCACCAGGTCTATGCCTTTCAATATCTCCTTCTCGCCAATCTTGGCGTGCAGATTGCGTACCTCTAACATGTCTTTTAATTTTTGTGCAAAGGTACGAATAAGCAAACGAAATACAAAGGAAAAAACATTTTTTCTTTTATCCACGCATGCTTTAGCATGCCTCCTGTGTCTGTAGTCATCTCTTATTCTCTGCGTCTCAGCGTTGAACATTTATCATATTAGCACTGCTGTGAAAGGAAAAAGCGAAATGATGATTTGCAATAGTTTTGACAAAAAACTTAAGAAACTTGATAGTTCCGCATATTTTCTTCGTCATTTTTCTTGACCGTTTCAGGAATATTCATTATCTTTGCACCCGACTATGCCAGTCTGCCGACAGACCGGGCGAGTCAAAGACATCGATGGAACAGAGGCCACCAAGCCGCTCGTAGGGCTGGCCTCGAAAGGACGTTTTCAGAACGTTATCTTCTGCACCAAAACTTCGCAAACTTTGGCTAATCTTTGGAAGATACCGCAACGAAGCGTCCATGCTGGGTGTATTATATCCCGATGTTTGGTAGCCATCACTGGCTCTACACATTACTATAATACGCGATGGCGTGGGCTGGCTATGTTGCTTTTCCTAAAGATAGGCAATGCGAAGGCCTTGGTGCGGGATAAGCGACAGAAAGTTTCTCCCGCGCCCTTTTTCGTTTCCAATACCCTATAGTATTAACCGGCCGAGGCAGGGAGGAGCGCGTAGGCAAAAACATAGTGTGCTATATGAAACACATTACTTTTTCATTCCTGCTCACCATGCTGTTGAGCATGTTCGGAGCAAACACCTTCGCCCAAACCTTCGTGGTGGGCGGCATCAAGTACAATGTGACCTCCGAAAACGCGGTGGAGGTGACGTTTAATTCTGGGTATTCCGGTGACATCGTCATCCCTGAATCCGTATCATACTATGCTACGATTTACAGCGTAACGAGCATCGGAAGCAGTGCGTTCTATTATTGCAGCGACCTCACCTCCGTCACCATCCCCAACAGCGTGACGAGCATCGGAAACGAAGCGTTCTATCGTTGCAGATCCCTCACCTCCGTCACCATCCCCAACAGCGTGACGAGCATTGGGGAAGGGGCGTTCTCTGGTTGCTTCGGCCTCACCTCCGTCACCATCCCCAGCAGCGTGACGAGCATCAGTGACAAAGCGTTCGATTTTTGCGAAAGCCTCACCTCCGTCACCATCCCCAGCAGCGTGACGAGCATCGG
>CAMVAI010000047.1 GCA_947165435.1 uncultured Prevotella sp. | reverse complement strand
CGTGGAGCAATGAGTAATTTTCGTGGAGAGGCTACTAATTTTTGTGGAGAGGCTAGTAATTTTCGTGGAGAGGCTAGTAATTTTCGTGGAGAGGCTAGTAAATTGGTTTGTAAGGAAATCGGAGTAGGGAATGGTAGCAGGCAGCGACACTCAACTTTTGTTAATAATTGATGTGAAATGAGACGAAATTCAACAAATATTGCTAAATTTGCACACCAAATGATACTGTTTTTATAGTTTTACTAAACAAATACGATTATGAACATTCTGATTCTACAGGCTTCTCCGAGAGCCAAAGGTAACACCGTCTGGATGGCGGAAGAGTACAAGAACGCTGCCGAGGCAGCAGGACACAAGGTGACGCTGGTCAACGTGTCGCACAAGAAGATAGCAGGATGCCTGGCCTGTGAGTACTGCCACCAGAAAGGCAACGGTGCCTGCATCCAGAAGGATGACATGCAGGAGCTCTACCCGCTGATGGCTGAGGCCGAGGTGCTGGTGCTGGCCGCTCCCATCTATTACTTCACGCTCTGCGCCCAGATTCAGGCTCCCATCCAGCGCATGTACTGCGTCAACGCTCCCGCCAAGGTGAAGAAGATGGCACTGCTCGTGTCGTCGTATTCGCCCGGTGTCTATACGGGAGCCACGGCCGAGTATCACGACATCTGCAACTACTGGCACGCCGAGGACAGCGGTATCGTGACCGCCAAGATTGACGAGCAGAAGACCGACGAGACCCGGCAGAAGATTCAGGCCATCGTAGGCAATCTGTAGAGAAGGTCTGAAAACTGAAACGACGAGTAGAGGCGTCACAAGGTGGCGCCTCTATGTTTTGTCTGTCATCATGGCATTATGAGGCGATTTTAGCAATAAAATGTACAAAATTGTCTGAGTTGAGCAATAAAGTATCATGCTAATTCAAATATTTGTGGTAACTTTGCACCATCAATATGCTAGTATGGAACTAAAAGCCAAGAAAGACTATCAAGCACGTATGAAAAAGACATTCGCATTCCTCTTGCTGGCAGCCCTGACGGCTGTGCTGCCCTTGAAAGGACAGATTCGCGGCAACAACATTCAGGTGACGGTGGTGCCCGACCATCAGGACTGGACATACAGGGTGGGCGAGACTGCCGAGTTCAAGGTGAGCGTCACCCGGTCGAACACCTTATTAAATAACGCGCGCGTGAGCTACGAAGCCGGTCCGGAAATGTACCCCGAGGTGAAGAAACAGGACGTGCTGCTGAAAGACGGCACGCTGACGCTGAAGGGAAAGATGACGAAGCCCGGATTTTACCGCGTGGATGTGAAGGCCACCGTTGACGGAAAGGAATACAAGGGAGCCTGCGCTGCCGCCTTCTCGCCCGAGCAGCTGGTGCCCACGACGGTGATGCCCGGCGACTTTGCCGACTACTGGCAGAAGGCCATCGCCGAGGCCCGCCAGGTGGACCTGAACCCCACGAAGCGCCTGTTGCCCGAGCGTTGCACGAAGGATGTGAACGTCTATGAGGTGTCGTTCCAGAATATGCACTGGAACTACCGCACGTATGGCATCCTGTGCGTGCCGGTCAAGGAGGGGAAATACCCGGCCCTGCTGCGCGTGCCCGGAGCCGGCGTGCGCCCCTACGGTGGCGATGTGTGGACGGCCTCGCAGGGTGTCGTCACGCTGGAGATAGGCATCCACGGCGTGCCGGTGACGATGGACAAGAAGGTATATGAAGACATGTTCAACGGAGCCTTGATGAACTATTGGAACTGGGGCATGGACTACCGCGACGACAGCTATTACAAGCGCGTGGTGCTGGGCTGCATACGTGCCATCGACTATATCGAGCAATATACGCCGTGGAACGGAAAGGACTGTGGGGTGACAGGCTCCAGTCAGGGAGGATTCCTCACGCTGGCTACGGCGGCTCTGGACCGGCGCGTCAGCTGCTACGCTGCCGTGCATGCCGCCCTCTGCGACCATACCGCATCGCTGAAGGGCGTGGCCTGCGGGTGGCCCCACTACTTTTACCAAATGAAAGAAATGAAAGGAATGAAAGAAGTGATGAATGCCCGCATTGAGACCTCGCGCTATTACGACGGGGTGAACTTTGCCCGCCTGATAACCGACAAGCAGAAGGGGTGGTTCTCGTTCGGCTATTGCGACGACGTGGTGCCGCCAACGACGGCATGGGCCACCTATAACACCGTGACGGGGCCGAAGGAGATTTCGCCCTATCAGGCCACATGGCACTTCTGGTTCCAGGAACAGTGGGACGAGTGGGAGAACTGGCTGCTGAAGGCACTGAACGTGAAAAAATAATCATAAAAGTCAAGCAATATGAGCAATTTTCAAGAAAAAGTAAAGGCGTTGCGTACACACCACGAGGAGCTGCTGTCGCGCAAGAACGAACCCGTGGAGTGGGGGAATGGCATCTACGAAAAGTATAAATACCCCATTATTACCGCAGAGCATGTGCCCCTGGAGTGGAAATACGACTTCAACGAGCAAGACAATCCCTGCCTGATGCAGCGCATCATGTGCAATGCCACCCTGAACAGCGGTGCCCTGAAGATGGACGGCAAATACCTGCTGGTGGTGCGCGTGGAGGGTGCCGACCGCAAGTCGTACTTCGCCGTGGCCGAGTCGCCCAACGGCATCGACAACTTCCGCTTCTGGGACGAGCCCATCACCATGCCCGACGACGTGATTCCGGCTACGAACATCTACGACATGCGCATCACGCAGCATGAGGACGGATGGATATACGGCGTGTTCTGTGCCGAGCGGCACGACGACGCGCAGCCCGGCAATCTCTCGGCAGCCACGGCTACTGCTGCCATAGCGCGCACCAAGGACCTGAAGACATGGTACCGACTGCCCGACCTGAAGACCAAGAGCCAGCAGCGCAACGTGGTGCTGCACCCGGAATTCGTCGATGGCAAGTATGCCTTCTACACCCGCCCGCAGGATGGATTCATCGATACCGGCAGCGGCGGCGGCATCGGATGGGCACTCGTTGACGACATCACCCATGCCGAGATCAAGGACGAGACGATTATCTACGAACGCAAGTATCACACCATCACCGAGGTGAAGAACGGCGAGGGGCCGCACCCGCTGAAGACCGCCAAGGGATGGCTGCACCTGGCCCATGGCGTAAGGGGCACGGCCGACGGGCTGCGCTACGTGCTGTATATGTATATGACTGCCCTCGACGACCCGACGCGGGTGATAGCCCGTCCCGGCGGCTACTTCCTCGTGCCCGAGGGCGACGAATATCTGGGCGACGTGATGAACGTGGCCTTCGCCAACGGATGGATAGCCGACGAGGAAGACGCCGAGCACTATGCTTCCGGCAGGGTCTTTATTTATTACGCCTCGGCCGACACCCTTATGCACGTGGCCACATCGACGGTGGAAAAACTGGTGGACTACTGCATGAACACCCCGGAGGACGGTCTTTATACGGCGGCCTCGGTGGAAACCATCAAGCGGCTCATCGAAAAAAACAGGCAAACAGTTTTCAACCTTTAATCTATTATCTTTAACCCCTAATCTGACTATGAGTAGTTTAAAAGAAAAAATAGGCTATGGCTTTGGCGACATGTCGTCGAGCATGTTCTGGAAGATATTTTCTTACTATCTGCCGTTCTTCTACAGCAACATCTTCGGACTGTCGCTCGTCGATGCCGGTGTGCTGGTGCTGGTGACGCGCATCTGGGATGCCGTGTCGGACCCCATGATGGGCATCATTTCCGACCGTACCAACACGAAGTGGGGCAAGTACCGCCCCTATCTGCTGTGGGTGGCACCGCTTTTCAGCATCTGCGGCATCCTGCTGTTCACCACCCCCGACCTGAACTATGGCGGCAAGCTGATATGGGCGTATGTCACGTACATCCTCATGATGACCGTCTATACAGGCATCAACGTGCCTTACGGAGCCATGCTGGGCGTGATGACCGACGACTCGAACGAGAAGACCGTCTTCTCGTCGTTCCGTATGTTCTTCGCCTACGGCGGCTCGTTTATCTCGCTGTTCCTCTGGGAACCGCTCACCAACCTGATGGGCGGATATAACACGCCCGGCGGATGGTTCTGGGCCATGGTGGTCATCGCGGCTGCCTGCTTCGTGATGTTCATCCTCTGCTTCCTGATGACGAAAGAGCACCTGAAGACCGTATCGACCGTATCCGTAGGCAGCGACTTCAAGGCCCTGCTCTCCAACAAGCCGTGGTGGCTGCTCATCGGGGCTGCCCTCTGCTTCAACCTGTTCAATACGGTGCGGGGCGCCACGGTGGCCTACTTCTTCCAGGATATCATCGGGCCTGGTGTCAGTCTGGCCTTCTTCGGCATCGTCTTCGCCTTCTATGCCGGCCTGTTCCTGGG
Source organism: uncultured Prevotella sp. (assembly GCA_947165435.1). Taxonomy (GTDB): domain Bacteria; phylum Bacteroidota; class Bacteroidia; order Bacteroidales; family Bacteroidaceae; genus Prevotella. Next base: position 22,953 of record CAMVAI010000047.1, on the reverse strand, counting down.
CGTCGGCGAGGTGAGCAACATGGTGGGTGTCGCCTCGTGTGTACCCATAGCCAATAAGTTTGGCAAGAAGACCACCTTCATCTTGGTCAATGCCTCGCTGGTGGTGCTCAGCGTGCTGTTCTTCTTCATACCCTGCACGCCGACGGGCTTCTGGCTGATGCTGGTGTTCCAGATAGTGATCTCGATACTGACCGGTATCATGTCGCCGCTGGTATGGTCGATGTATGCCGACGTGAGCGACTATGCCGAGCTGGAGTTCAAGACGGCATCAACAGGACTGATATTCTCGTCGTCGTCGATGGCGCAGAAGTTTGGCGGGGCCATTGGCGGTGCTGCCGTGCTGTGGCTGTTGTCGGGCTTCGGCTACATCACCGACCCGGAGCTGTTGGCAGCAGGACATGTCGTACAGCCGGAGAGTGCCCTCGAATGCCTGCGCTGGCTCATGAGCTTCATCCCGGCCTGCGTGGCACTGCTGTCGATGTGTGTGGTGTGGTTCTATCCGCTGACTACGGAGCGCATCAGCCATATCAATGCCGAACTGAAGAAAATACGTAGCGTTGAAAACTAAGAAGGCATGGAAATCAAAAAACTTGTAAGTGAGATGCAGGATGTTGTCGAGCACAACATCCTGCACTTTTGGCAGGAAAAGATGACAGACCGCGAGCATGGCGGATTCTACGGGCGGATGGACGGCAAGGGCGTGCTGCACAAGGATGCCGAAAAGGGGGCTATCCTCAATGCCCGCATCCTGTGGTCGTTCGCTGCTGCCTACCGGGTGCTGAAGAAACCGGAGTATCTTGAGATGGCCACCCGCGCCAAGGAGTATATCATAGACCACTTTATCGACCAGGAGTATGGCGGCGTCTATTGGAGTGTGGACTATCAGGGGCAGCCGCTCGACACCAAGAAGCAGTTCTATGCCATCGGCTTCGTCATCTATGGCATGTCGGAATATGCCCGTGCCACCGGAGACAGAGAGGCTCTGGATTGTGCCCTGCAGCTGTTCGACTGCATAGAGGAACACGCCTTCGACGCAGTGAACAACGGGTATATCGAGGCCTGCACGAGAGAGTGGGGGGCGATGGCCGACATGCGCCTGTCGGAACTGGACGCCAACTATCCCAAGTCGCAGAACACCCACCTGCACATCATCGAGCCTTATACCAACCTGTATCGATGCCTGAAGGAGATGCAGGCGGCGGAGTCGTGCAGTTATGTGCCGGTGCTGGGGGCTGTGCTGCCTGTGGGTGTCACTGTGTCGCCGGACACACTACGTCGCGTAGAGGCTGCCCTGCGCAATCTGATAGACATTTTTACCGACCATATTCTGAATCCTGACACGCACCATCTGGACCTCTTCTTTGAGATGGACTGGACGCGTGGGGCAGGCCGACTGGAGAGCTATGGCCACGACATCGAGTGTTCCTGGCTCATGCACGAGGCGGCTTTTGTGCTGGGCGACCGCGACGTGCTCGACCGGGTGGAGCCTGTGGTGCGCATGGTGGCGAAAGCCTCGGCGAAGGGGCTGCGCCCTGACGGTTCGATGATACACGAGGCCAACCTGGACACGGGGCATGTCGATGACGACCTGCACTGGTGGGTACAGGCCGAGAATGTGGTGGGATGGCTCAATATTTATCAGTATTTTGGCGACAACGAGGCACTGGCAAATGCCTTGCGCGGCTGGCAGTATATCAAGGAGCAACTCATCGACTACGAGCATGGCGAATGGTACTGGAGCCGCCATCCGGACGGGACGCTGAACACCGTTGACGACAAGGCGGGTTTCTGGAAGTGTCCGTATCACAACAGCCGCATGTGTCTTGAAATCATAGAACGCTTCGGAGAAAATAATTGAGAAAAGCTACGGGCAAATTTGGCGGTTTGACATTTTTTCGTTACTTTTGCAAAAATATTTGTGAAGGCTATGAGAAAATTATTCGTATTCATGCTGTTGGTGACGGCTGCCTGCTTTACGATGCAGGCCCGTCCCGGTTTCAACGAGCGCCCTAAGCTCGTGGTAGGTATCGTGGTTGACCAGATGCGATGGGACTACTTGTCGCGCTATTACGACCGCTTTGGCTCCGACGGCTTCCGCCGTCTGATGGACCAGGGCTATTCCTTCGACAACTGCCTGATAGACTATGTGCCCACGGTGACAGCCATTGGCCACACGTCGGCTTATACGGGTACGACACCCGCCTTCCACGGCATCTGCGGCAATGAGTTCTGGATTGACGGGCGCAAGACGTACTGCTGTGCCGACACGACGGTAGCCCCCGTGGGCAGTGACAACCGGAAGGACGGCTGTATGTCGCCGGTCAACCTGCTGGCTACCACCATCGGCGACCAGCTGCGCCTGCATACCGACTTCCGCTCGAAAGTGGTAGGCGTGTCGTACAAAGACCGTGCCGCCATCCTGCCCGCCGGACATGCTGCCAATGCTGCCTACTGGCTGGACCGTAAGAACCGCCAGTTCATCAGCAGCACTTACTACATGCAGGAACTGCCGGAATGGGCGAAGGTATATAATATGGAGTTGGTGAAGAACAAGGAGTTCAAGAAGCTGGGGAAGGACATCGGACTGTCGCCCGAGGCCGGACATATCATTGCAGACATGGCCATTGCTGCTATCGACGGCGAACAGTTAGGACAGGGCTCGGAGACCGACATGCTCTGCGTGAGCTTCTCGCAGACCGACGTCATTGGCCATCAGTGGAGCACACGCGGCGAGCATACCGACCAGGCGTACATGGAACTGGACAAAGACCTGGCGCGACTGTTCAAGGCTCTCGACAGCAAGGTGGGAACGGGCAACTACCTCGTGTTCCTCACCGCCGACCATGGTGCCGCGCACAACTTCCAGTTCATGCTGGACAACAGGCTGCACGGCGGAAAATGGCTGTCGAAAGAGCTCAAGGCCGACCTGGAGCAGTTTATCGCATCGAAGCTCGGCAACAGCAAACCCGTGGTGCTGGGCATTGCCGACTACCGCTTCTACCTCGACCATGACGGCATCGCCGCACAGGGCCTTGACCTGCAGCGCGTCAAGCAGGTGGCTATTGAATACCTTCGCCAAAGCCCGAACATATCGTTTGTCGTTGATTTCGAACAGGCTGCCACGGCACCTATCCCCGCCGTGCTGCGCGACCGCATCCTGCTGGGCTATAACTTCCATCGCTCGGGCGACATCATCGTGGTCGTCGAGCCGGGATTCTATGAGGTCGGCCCCTGGTCGTCGCTCGTCGGAACAACACATGGCGAGTGGAATCCATACGACGCACATATACCTTTGCTGTTCTATGGATGGCAAGTGCCTCATGGCAGTCACCCCGGCGAAGTACACATTACGGACATCGCTCCTACCGTTTGTTCGTTGCTGCATATTCAACAACCTAATGCTGCTATAGGGCATGCTTTGCAATTTCAATGAGAGGCATGGAAACAATTTCTACAATAATGTGCTGATATATTGAGATTTATTCTTACCTTTGCAGCCGAGATAGGAAACAGTTTTAAAACCAAACAAGGCTGAGTTTATGAACATAGGTAAGCACATTGAAGAAATTCTTCGGAAACAGGGTAAGTCAGCAGCGTGGCTCGCCACACAGATTCCTTGTGAACGGACGAATGTTTACAACATCTTCAAGCGCAAGAGCTTGGATGTACGTCTGCTGATGAGAATCAGTGTTATTCTGGAATACGACTTTTTCAAGGAACTGTCCGAAGAAGCGTTTCCCAAGGCTAAATAATTGAGGCCGTTGCCCTATAGGGCAGCGGCTTTTATTTTGGGCAGCCCGTGATGGAAGAAAGTTTTTTGCTTTCTTCATGGAAAGTTTTTCATATTTATGCTGTTTCTTTGCGAAATAATTTGTACCTTTGCAAGCGTTTAAGCATAGAATATTCTAATATTTTGTTTTATTTATGAACTATACTTTGTTGATTACCGTCTTGCTGACGGCTGTAACATTGGTGGCAGGAGCTTACGTGGTAGCTAAGCTGATAGGCCCGCGTTCATACAACAAGGTAAAAGGCGAACCGTACGAATGTGGTATTCCCACACACGGCTCGTCCTGGCTGCCTTTGAGTATCGGGTTCTATCTCTTTGCCATCTTGTTCCTCATGTTCGACGTGGAGACAGTGTTCCTGTATCCATGGGCTGTCGTGGTGAAGGAGTTCGGTGCTGCAGCACTGCTGAGTATCGGGTTCTTCCTGGTTGTATTGGTTTTGGGCTTGGCTTATGCCTGGCGGAAAGGAGACTTGGAATGGAAATGAAACCGGTTATCAAGTCTATTCCCTATGAAGAGTGGAATGACAATGACTCGCTGCAGAAGATTGTGGACGAGTTGCACGAGGGAGGCACCAATGTTGTGGTGGGCTCGCTCGACAAGCTTATCAACTGGGGCCGTGCCAACTCGTTGTGGTCTTTGACCTTTGCCACTTCCTGCTGCGGTATTGAGTTTATGGCCTGTGGCTGTTCGCGTTACGACTTTGCCCGCTTCGGCTTTGAGGTGACCCGTAACTCTCCCCGTCAGGCCGACCTGATTATGTGTGCCGGCACCATCACCCACAAGATGGCTCCGGCCCTGAAGCGTCTGTACGACGAGATGGCCGAGCCGAAGTATGTCATTGCCGTAGGCGGCTGTGCCATCAGCGGCGGTCCGTTCAAGTCGAGCTATCATGTGGTGAAGGGTATCGAGGAAATCGTGCCCGTCGATGTATTCATCCCCGGCTGTCCTCCACGCCCGGAGGCTATCATGTATGGCATGATGCAGCTGCAGCGCAAGGTGAAGATAGAGAAGTTCTTCGGTGGTGCCAACCACAAGCAGACGGCTGCCGAGAAGGAGCTGGGCGTGTCGAACGAAGAACTGACGTTCCGTAACAAGCTGGGCGACCATCGCCGCGAGCCGATTGTGGTAACCGACGTGCCCAGTGAGTTTGTGGAGGAAATGAAGACTGCCCAGGCAGAGAATAAGAAAGAGGAGGCCACCGTATGAAGTTAGAATTCCTATCATTTGATTTTGACAAGTTCGCACAGGAGATGCAGAACTTGAAGGCCACGAAAGGCTTCGACTATCTTGTGACTATCGTTGGCGAAGACTTTGGCACGGAGGAGGGCCTGGGTTGTATCTATATTCTGGAGAACAGCCAGACACACGAGCGTTGCTCCGTCAAGATGCTGGCCCGTACACAGATTTGTGGCGACGGTATCGCATCGAACGGAACCGGAGAAACCGACGGACAGCTGATTCCATATATTCCTACGGTATCCAACATCTGGCGTGTCGCCGACTTGTTGGAGCGTGAGGTTTATGACTTCTTCGGCATCGTGTTCTTAGGCCATCCCGACATGCGCCGCTTGTTCTTGCGTAGCGACTTTAAGGGCTATCCCTTCCGCAAGGACTGGAAATTCAATGACGCATACACCCTGGACGACGATGTGGAACCCGACTATGGTCTGGAATACTATCTCGACAAGGATGGTAACCTGCAGTCGAAGCAGAACAAGCTCTTTACGCAGGACGACTATGTCATCAACATCGGCCCGCAGCACCCGTCAACCCACGGTGTGCTCCGTCTGCAGACGGTACTCGACGGCGAGACCGTGAAGCGTGTCTATCCCCACTTGGGCTATATCCATCGCGGCATTGAGAAGATGTGCGAGACGATGACGTATCCGCAGACTCTGGCCCTGACCGACCGTCTGAACTATCTCTCGGCCATGATGCACCGTCATGCGCTGGTGGGTGTGATAGAAGAGGGCATGGGCGTAGAACTGACCGACCGCATCAAGTATATCCGTACCATCATGGACGAACTGCAGCGTATCAACAGTCACCTGCTGTACGTGGGTTGCTGTGCGCAGGATATGGGTGCCCTGACGGCATTCCTCTATTCTATGCGCGACCGCGAGCATGTGCTGAACTGCATGGAGGAGACCACGGGAGGCCGACTCATCCAGAACTACTATAGAATAGGTGGCCTGCAGGATGACATTGACCCGAACTTCGTGAAGAATGTGAAAGACCTCATCAAATACCTGCGTCCTACGATTCAGGAGTATGTCGATGTGTTCGGCGACAATATCATCACCCACAACCGTTTCGAGAACGTGGGTCCGATGTCGCTTGACGACTGTATCTCGTATGCCGTGACAGGCCCCGCCGGACGTGCCTCCGGCTGGAAGAACGATGTGCGCAAGAACCATCCGTACGACATGTACGACAAGGTGGAGTGGGAGCAGGTGACGATGACCGGTTGCGACACGATGGACCGCTATACCTGCCATATCACCGAGATGTATCAGAGCCTGAACATCATCGAACAGTTGATAGACAATATCCCCGAGGGCGACTTCTATGTGAAGCAGAAACCTATTATCAAGGTGCCCGAGGGCCAGTGGTACTTCTCTGTAGAGGGAGCCTCCGGCGAGTTCGGCGTCTATCTCGACTCACGTGGCGACAAGTCGCCCTACCGTCTGAAGATGCGCCCCATGGGACTCTCGCTGACCGGTGCCCTCGACCCGATGTTGCGTGGACAGAAGATTGCCGACCTGGTGGCCACCGGTGCTGCTATCGACTTTGTGATACCTGATATTGACAGATAACGGTTGCTTACGGCTTAGCGATTTCCAATTTCCTATTTACATGTATCGGGATTCGTCATCGCAGGGCCGTTAGATCGTAAATCGATAATAAGTAAATCAAAAATAAGAAAGATGTTTGATTTTAGTATAGTAACACGATGGTTCGACCAGCTGCTCCAGTTGACACTGGGCTGTCCGGAATGGCTGGCGATATTGATTGAGTGCGTGCTGGTAGGCGTGGGCATCCTTGTGGGATATGCGCTGATAGCTATTGTACTGATATTCATGGAACGTAAGGTTTGTGCCTACTTCCAGTGCCGTCTGGGCCCGATGCGAGTAGGCCCGTGGGGCTTGCTGCAGGTGTTTGCCGACGTGCTGAAGATGCTCATCAAGGAAATTTTCTTCGTCGATCGTGCCGACAAGCTGCTCTATGCCGTCGCTCCGCTGCTGGTGATTATCGGTTCTGTGGGAGCCTTCTCGTTCCTGCCTTGGAACAACGGTGCCACGGTGCTCGATTTCAACGTAGGTGTCTTCCTGCTCACGGCTGTTTCGTCGATAGGTGTCGTAGGCATCTTCCTCGCTGGCTGGGCTTCTAACAACAAGTATTCTGTGGTGTCGGCCATGCGCGGTGCCGTGCAGATGATTTCGTATGAGATGTCGCTGTGCCTCTGTCTCATCACCGCTGTCATCCTGACGGGAACGATGCAGATGTCTGGTATCGTTGAGGCTCAGACAGGTCCGTGGAAGTGGCTTATCTTCCAAGGTCATATTCCCGCCATCATCGCTTTCCTCATTTTCCTCGTGGCCGGTAATGCTGAGGCCAACCGCGGCCCGTTCGACATGGCTGAGGCAGAGAGCGAGCTGACGGCCGGTCACCACACCGAGTATTCGGGTATGGGCTTCGGCTTCTTCTATCTGGCCGAGTTCCTCAACCTGTTCATCATTGCCGGTATTGCCGCTACCGTGTTCCTCGGTGGCTGGGCACCTGTGAACATCGGCATCGAAGCCTTCGACACCGTGATGAACTATATTCCCGGTATCGTATGGTTCATGGGTAAGGCCTTTGCGCTGGTATGGATTCTGATGTGGATCAAGTGGACGTTCCCCCGTCTGCGTATTGACCAGATCCTGAAGTTAGAGTGGAAGTATCTGATGCCGCTCGGTCTCATCAACCTCGTGCTGATGACCATTATAGTGGCATTGGGCTTATATATTAAATAAGGTGTATTGGAAAAATCTAGAAGAGCTGGAAAATCCAGAAATACTGGTAAATCCAAAAATACTGGAAAATCCAGCAGCACTAGAAATACTAGAATAACAATGGAAGATAATAAAACATATTTCGGAGAAATCGGGCATGGCCTGAAGACGTTGGCAACGGGTATGAAGATTACCTGGAAGGAGTATTTCAAGGACTTCTTCACCAACAAATCGACAGAGCAGTATCCCGAGAACCGCAAGACCACCCTGCACGTGGCCAAGCGCCATCGCGGTCGCTTGGTGTTCAAGCGCAACGAGGATGGCAGCTATAAGTGTACGGCCTGTACGCTGTGCGAGAAGTCGTGCCCTAACGGCACCATCAAGATAGTGAGCCACATGGCCGAAGACCCTGAGACGGGCAAGAAGAAGAAGGTACTTGACGACTATCAGTACGACTTGGGCGACTGTATGTTCTGCCAGCTGTGTACCAATGCCTGCAACTTTGACGCTATCGAGTTTACCAACGATTTCGAGAATGCGGTGTTCGACCGTTCGAAGCTGGTGCTGCATCTTGACAAAGAGCAGTACAAGGGTGGCTCGCTGCCCAACTTGCTGGACGGCGGTGCCGAGTGGCAGGTAGGAACGTTTAATACTAAAACGAAGTAACGAGACTATGGCAAATATCATTATGTTTTGCATTCTCGCCGTTGTCATCCTCGGCTCTGCCGTGATGTGTGTGACGACGACAAGAATTATGCGGGCCGCAACATTCATGTTGTTCGTGCTCTTTGGCGTGGCAGGTCTTTACTTCCTGCTCGACTATACGTATTTAGGTGCCGCACAGATCAGTGTCTATGCCGGCGGTGTGACGATGATCTATGTCTTCGCCATCCAGCTGGTGTCAAAGCGCACCCTGCAGGGACTGACCGAGCGTGTGAAGGCCAGTCGCATGGTGTGGGGCGGTCTGCTCAGTGTCATTGGCTGTGCCACTGTCATCCTGGTGCTGCTGAAGAATGTGTTCCTTTACGCTGCCATCGACGGAGGCCATGAATTGCCGATGAAAAACATTGGCGAGGCCCTGGTGGGTGCTGGCAAGTATCAGTATGTGCTGGCCTTCGAGTTCATCTCGCTGTTCCTGCTGGCCTGCATCATCGGTGGTTTGGTTGTTTCACGTAAAGAAGAGGAGAAATAAGCTATGGTACCCGTACAATTCTATTTTGTGCTCAGCGCACTGTTGTTCTTTATTGGTGTCTTCGGCTTCGTCACGCGTCGCAACCTCATTGCCATGCTGATTTCCGTTGAGCTTATCCTCAACGCCGTAGATATCAATTTCGCCGCTTTCAACCGGCTGCTCTATCCCGGCACCATGGAGGGTATGTTCATGACGCTCTTCTCCATTGGTGTGTCGGCCGCCGAGTCGGCAGTGGCTATCGCTATCATCATCAATGTCTATCGCAACTTCAAGAGCGACAGCGTTGACAGCATCAAGAACATGAAATGGTGAGTTATTTAGGTAAAAAGTAAAAGTGAAAAGTGAAAAATTATGGAGATATATAGTTATTCCTTTCTGATTCTTCTGCTGCCTGCGCTCTCCTTCGTGATTCTTGCGCTCTGTGGCATGAAGATGTCGCACAAGACCGCCGGTCTTATCGGTACGACATCGTTAGGACTCGTCACCGTCTTGTCTTACGCTACGGCATTCGCCTATTTCGGTGCCGACCGTCTGGCTGACGGCACGTTCCCCACGATAGTTCCCTACAACTTCACCTGGCTGCCCCTGGGCAATCTGCACTTCGATATGGGTATCCTGCTGGATCCTATCTCGGTGATGATGCTCATCGTCATCAGCACGGTGTCGTTCATGGTACATATCTATTCCTTCGGCTATATGCACGGCGAGAAGGGCTTCCAGCGCTACTATGCCTTCCTGAGCCTCTTCACCATGTCGATGCTCGGACTGGTGCTGGCCACGAACATCTTCCAGATGTACACCTTCTGGGAACTGGTGGGTGTCAGCTCTTACCTGCTCATCGGATTCTACTATCCGTTGAAGCCCGCCATTGCCGCCTCCAAGAAGGCCTTCATCGTGACGCGCTTTGCCGATATGTTCTTCCTCATCGGTATCCTGCTCTTCGGCTACTACACCGACTCGTTCAGCTTCTCGTTTGCTGGCGACATCGTGATGGGCCAGGGCACAACCCCGTTCATTGAGGGCAATGCCGCCAAGGCCATGGCTGCCGGTGCCTTCATCCTGCCTACGGCCCTGGTGCTGATGTTCATCGGTGGTGCCGGTAAGTCGGCCATGTTCCCGTTGCACATCTGGCTGCCCGATGCCATGGAAGGCCCGACGCCTGTCTCTGCACTCATTCACGCCGCTACGATGGTGGTGGCCGGTGTGTTCCAGATAGCCCGCATGTTCCCCTTGTGGGTTGAGTATGCCCAGCCTCAGATGTCCATCATCGTGTGGGTGGGTGTCTTCACCGCCTTCTATGCCGCTGCCGTGGCTTGTGCCCAGAGCGACATCAAGCGCGTGCTGGCCTTCTCTACCATTTCGCAGATAGCCTTCATGATGGTGGCCCTCGGCGTGTCGCTGCCGGGTCATCACGGGGTGTTGGACAATCATGCCCAGCTGGGTTTCATGGCTGGCATGTTCCACCTGTTCACCCACGCCATGTTCAAGGCCTGTCTGTTCCTCGGTGCCGGCTGTATCATCCATGCCGTCCACAGCAACGAGATGTCGATGATGGGTGGCCTGCGCAAGTACATGCCTATCACCAACATCACCTTCCTCATCAGCTGCTTCGCCATTGCAGGCATTCCCTTCTTCTCGGGCTTCTCGTCGAAGGATGAGATTATCACTGCCTGCTTTGCCTACAGTCCTGTGGTGGGATGGATCATGACCGGTATTGCCGCCATGACCGCCTTCTATATGTTCCGCCTGTACTACGGCATCTTCTGGGGAACGGAGAATGTGGAAGCCCACGAGCACCACACGCCCCACGAGGCTCCCGCCACGATGACCTTCCCCTTGATCGTGCTTTGCGTCATCACCTGCGGCGTGGGTATCTATACCACCATTGCCGGTTTTGCAGGGTGGGGTGGCAGCTTCGGCCAGTTCGTCAGTGCCGAGGGTACCAACTACACCATCCACTTCGATACGCAGATTGCCGCAACGTCAACGATTATTGCCATCTTGAGCATCTGTCTGGCCACCTATATATATAAAGGTGAGTCGCAGCCCATTGCCGACCGTCTGTACCGGCAGTTCCCGCGTCTGCACCGTGCTGCCTACAAGCGTTTCTATCAGGACGAGATCTGGCAGTATGTCACCCATCGCATCATCTTCCGCTGCGTCTCCACCCCCATTGCCTGGTTCGACCGCCACGTTGTTGACGGCACGTTCAACTTCCTGGCCTGGGGAGCCAACGAGGCCGGCGAGAGCTTGCGTCCCTGGCAGAGCGGCGACGTGCGCCAGTATGCCGTGTGGTTCCTCACGGGGACGGTGGCGCTGACGCTAATACTGCTGGCCATTTAATATCGAAATGTCGAAATATCGAAATATCGGAATATCGGAATATCGAAATCTCGAATGATCGAATCATCGAATAACGAAATAACGAAATAACGCAACAATGAGTATATTAACATTATTCGTAGTAATCCCCGCCCTGATGCTCCTTGGCCTCTGGCAGGCCAAGAGCCTGAATCAGGTGCGCGGTGTGATGGTGGCCGGAGCGTCCTGCCTGCTGGCCCTGTCCGTATGGCTGACCATCTATTTTGTGCAGCAGCGCGCCGCCGGCAATACCGACGTGATGCTGCTGACGGCTTCCACCCCGTGGTTCAAGCCTCTGAATATTGCCTATTCTGTAGGTGTCGATGGCATTAGCGTGGTGATGCTGTTGCTGTCGAGCATCATCGTCTTTACCGGTACGTTTGCCTCGTGGCAGCTGAAGCCCATGACGAAGGAGTATTTCCTCTGGTTCACCCTGCTTTCCACGGGTGTCTATGGCTTCTTCATCTGCACTGACATGTTCACCATGTTCATGTTCTACGAGGTGGCGCTGATTCCCATGTACCTGCTCATTGGTGTCTGGGGTTCGGGCAATAAGGAGTATGCCGCCATGAAGCTGACGCTGATGCTGATGGGCGGCTCGGCTCTGCTGATTCTCGGCATCCTGGGCATCTACTATTTCAGCGGTGCCACGACGATGAATGTCAACGAGATTGCCGCCATGCACAACATCCCCGTAGAGACGCAGAAGGTGTTCTTCCCCTTCATCTTCATCGGTTTCGGTGTCTTGGGAGCCCTGTTCCCCTTCCACACCTGGTCGCCCGACGGTCATGCCTCGGCCCCCACGGCGGTGTCGATGCTGCACGCCGGTGTGCTGATGAAGCTGGGAGGCTACGGCTGCTTCCGCGTGGCTATGTATCTGTTGCCCGATGCTGCTTACGAGCTGGCATGGATCTTCCTGATACTGACCACCATCTCGGTAGTCTATGGCGCCTTCTCGGCCTGCGTGCAGACCGACCTGAAGTATATCAATGCCTATTCGTCGGTGAGCCACTGCGGACTGGTGCTCTTCGCCCTGCTCATGATGACTCGTACCTCGTGTACCGGTGCCATCCTGCAGATGCTGTCGCACGGATTGATGACGGCCCTCTTCTTTGCCCTCATCGGTATGATCTACGGTCGCACACACACCCGCGACATCCGCTATCTTGACGGACTGATGAAAATCATGCCTTTCCTGGCTGTGGGTTACGTCGTTGCCGGTCTGGCCAACCTCGGCTTGCCGGGCTTCTCGGGCTTCATTGCCGAGATGACCATCTTCGTGGGCTCGTTTGAGAATGGCGACACGTTCCACCGTGCAGCCACTATCATCGCCTGTACCTCCATCGTTGTGACCGCTGTCTATATCCTGCGTGTTGTCGGCAAGATTCTGTATGGCGAGGTGAAGAACCCGCACTACTTGGAGCTGACCGATGCTACGTGGGATGAGCGCGTTGCCGTCATCTGCCTTATTGCCTGTGTGGCCGGTCTGGGCCTGTTCCCCATGTGGGCCAGCAATGTCATCTCGGATGCCGTAGGACCCATTCTTGCGAATATCATCTAATCATATAGCATCGGACTTTACGGACTCTAACGGACCGTCCGGGAAAGTCTGCGTAAGCCCGGTGCCAATTAAATTTAAACGAATATGAATTACGGACAATTCTTGAATATGATTCCCGAGGCCTTTCTGGTTCTCGCACTGATAATGGTGTTCTTTGCCGACTTCTTCCTTGCGAAGAGCGAGCGTAAGCTTGAGGCGGTCGGCAGAATGACGATGACGCTGCTTCTCTGCCAAACCATCATGCTGACCACCGTAGGCCCGTCAGAGGCATTCGGCGGCATGTATGTCGCCACGAAGGCTGCTCAGGTGATGAAGCTCATCCTTACCCTCGGCACATTCATCGTGGTGGTGATGGCCCAGCCCTGGCTGGCGAACGAAGCCAAGCGGTATGCCGGCGAGTTCTACATGCTGGTGCTCTCTACCTTGCTGGGCATGTATATCATGGTCAGCAGCGGCAACTTCCTGCTGTTCTTCCTCGGACTGGAGACCGCCTCAGTGCCTATGGCCTGCCTGGTGGCCTTCGACAAATGGAAGAAAAACTCCGCCGAGGGTGCTGCCAAGTATATCCTGACGGCCACCTTCTCCAGCGGTGTGATGCTCTACGGCCTGTCGTTCGTCTATGGCAGCGTGGGTACGCTGTATTTCGACGACGTGGCGCACCGCATCGCCTATTTCGCACAGTACAAGAGCCAGCTGCCCATGCTCATCATGGGACTGGTGTTCTTCTTCAGCGGACTGGGCTTCAAGCTGTCGCTCGTGCCCTTCCACTTCTGGACTGCCGACACCTACCAGGGCGCTCCCACACCCGTTACGGGCTATCTCTCCGTGGTCTCGAAGGGTGCTGCCGCCTTTGCGCTGATGGTCATCCTCGCCAAGGCCTTCGCCCCGCTCACCGAGTATTGGGAGTACATGCTCTACATCGTCATCGTGCTCAGCATCACCATTGCCAACCTCTTTGCCATCCGCCAGTCGGAGCTCAAGCGATTCATGGCTTTCAGCTCCATCTCGCAGGCCGGCTACATCATGCTGGCCGTCATCGGTGCCTCGCAGACGGGTATGGCCTCGCTGATGTACTATGTGCTGGTGTATGTGGTGGCCAATATGGCTGTCTTCACCGTCATTTCCACCGTTGAGCAGAACAATGGCGGCACCACCCAGATGTCGAGCTACGACGGACTCTACCAGACCAACCCCAAACTGGCGTTCCTTATGACGCTTGCCCTCTTCTCGCTGGCCGGTATTCCGCCGTTCGCAGGCATGTTCTCGAAGTTCTTTGTCTTCATGGCGGCTGCCCAGCAGGGCTCGTTCTGGGCCTACTTCGTGGTGTTCATCGCCTTGGTCAACACGGTGGTGAGCCTGTACTACTATCTGCTCATCGTCAAGGCCATGTATATCAAGCAGACCGACACGCCGCTGCCCACCTTCCGCACCGAGGCATCGACGCGCATCGCGCTGGTCGTCTGCACGGCAGGCATCGTGCTCTTCGGCATCTGCTCTTACATCTACGACTGGCTCTTTGCCGCCTCGGCCATGTAGCCGTTGGCAAACCGCAAACGCCACCAAACAGTTTTCCCACGAATCGGAGCAGTCATTTGCTCCATTCGTGGGAAAACTGTTTCCAGACAGCTCTCGTAGCCCTTGCTACGAAGAAAACTGTCCAGCTTATTCCGACTCCTTGTACAGAATGTCTTTCGTCAGCGTCTTCACCTTGCCGTCCTTGTAGGTGATGGCGAGTTTGGTAATCTCCAGGTCAACACAGCCTATGGGCACCTTGAGGTTGCTGTCGCTCCATGTCCACGACTTGGTCTCGAACATCTCCACAGGCCCCGTGCCGCGCACCTTGCCGGTCTTGCGGGTGTTGCCCTCTTCGTCCTTGAGGTTGAAGAAAACGTCGATGTGGCGGATGCCCTTCTTGTTCGTATTGGTATAGCTGAAGTCGAACATCAGCAGCTCCTCCTGGATGTCGAAGCCCCAGCTGTCCACATAGCCGTTGGGAACTTTGGCTCCCACTTCCTCCGAATGCTTGGCGTAGCGCTCGGCATTGAAGGCTCGCAGGTATTGCGTCGAGAGGTATTGGCGCTTCGCCAGACTGTCGGCAAACATTTTCAGATGGTATGTGTATTGCTGGTCGCTATGCAGCCGTGGGTTCACCGGGCAGGCGTGCATCTTCTGATACTCGTAGCCCAAGATGCCCTTGATGGGCTGCACGTAATAAATGGTGTCGTTGATGATGCCCTCGCACAGTAGCGAGCTCTCATACACCGTCGTGCCACAGTCTATACACTTCATGCCAATCTTGTTCACCGGCAGCTCGCGCCACGTGTGCGAGGCCAGATATTGCCGCTCGGCAGCTATCTTCGTGGCTTTTTCTATCGAGTCGCGGCGCACCCGCTCCAACGAGTCGCGGCGCACCTTCATGATGCTGTCCGTCAGGCGTTGGCGGCGCGTCTTGTTCAGGGCATCGAAGTGCTCCGCCAGCGTACGGCTGACACGTTGCACCTCTGCGTCAATCTGCTCCTCGTCCAACATCGGTGCCAGCTTGCTCTGCTTGTAGATTTTCGCATATTCCTTGTTCAGCACCACGACGTAGTTGCCGTCCTCCGTCTGTACATACAGGTTCGACGACTTCTTGTCGAAGGCATACATCGACACCACGTTGTCAACCTTGTCCACCAGCGCAGCGTCCTTCTTCTGATAAAAACCGTTGGCATCTTTCTCGTAGGCCACGATGACTTTGCGCACCAGCGAGTTCTGATTGTCGAACTGTGCCATGCAAAGCACCGGGAAAAGCAGCATGATTACACTGAAAAATTGTCTCTTTATCATCTCTTTTGGTTTTGCTTTTTTGCTAAAACGTTGCAAAGGTACGAAAAGTCGGGGGCAAAACAAAAGATTTCATTCTTTTTTTTGCCGATACGGAGTAACTTTTGGCGATGTGAACAGCAAAGTTCCCTTCACCGTGGTGCTAACTTGTTGTTTGTTAGTGTGTTACGGTGAAGGGAGGCTGCGGTGTGCCGTAGAGTCCGTATTTCTGGAGGTTGGGTGCTCAATGACAGGGCGACTTTCCCGCTTTGAATCGTCAATGCGTTGATGCAAGTAGGCCGTAAATGTATTGCCGACCTACGTCAGCAGTATTGCCGACCTACGTCAGCAGTATTGCCGACCTACGTCAGCAGTATTGCCGACCTACGTCGGCAAATGATATTCCTGTGGTAACTGCCATTTTCCCTTGTGTATGCGTAACGGTTGGCCCACATTCAGCCATACGGTGTCCCTTCACCGTACTGTATTGATATACAGCCGTTTAGTGACTGCGTGAAAGGAGAAGTGGACTGGTTATTGCCTGTTATCCATATTCTAATCCCTCCCAACATTCTTTTTCACTTTTAACGCACAAACTGCTCGTAATTCACATTTTTTTTGTACCTTTGCACCCGTTATAACCCTTTAATGCGCATAATTATGGTATCACAAGCATTCAGGAACCGCACACGTGACGAAGTCATCGCCGCATTCCGCGAATCCATCCGCAAGAAGCAGGAGTGGATAAAGCAGTCGGACGAGGAGTTTAAGAGAATCCGCGAAGAACGCAGACAACTGGCTTAATGAATCCGCTCGACATAGCATACATCAACCGCCTCGCCCCCTGCACCCACTGACATACACCCGCGACGCAGCGACCGGCCCCGACGGCGACGGGCGGGAGGGCTGAGGCCAGCCTTTATTTTTGCTATTCTCCCTTATTTTTTCCTAAATACGAAGCATTATTCGCAAAAAATTCGTACCTTTGCAGTCGAAACGTTTCAAACTTCACATATAAGACTATGGCAAGACCAATAAAAGAGACCCCAACACTTTATGGCGAGGACGCAAGACGCTTTGCCCAGGCTATGGAACATCCGCGCACCGTTTCTGTAGAAGACGTAAGACGTGCCGAGGATGCCTATAACCAGATTATGTCTATCTCAAATTTCACTTTCTAATGGTAGACATCAAGGACATGGAGTTCAGGCCGCTGACAGCAGACACCATGCTGCTGCCTTTTCGTTGCGTTGACGATGACCTCAACAGTTTTCTGTTTGAGGATGCCAAAAATTACCTGAACGACATGATGGCAGTAACATATTTGTTCATTGACAAGGAGCACCAGCAGACAGCCGCCTATTTCAGTCTTCTAAATGATAAAGTAGCCTATGACCCACAGTCGAAAGGAATATGGAACCGCATTAACCGCAGGATACACAACAACAAGCGGCGCCGCAGCTACCCATCCGTGAAAATAGGCAGGCTTGCCGTTGGTGAGGACTATGCGCAGCTGGGCCTAGGCTCAAAAATCATTGATTTCATAAAGAGAATTTATGCCACAGGCAACCGCGCAGGATGCCGCTTCATCACCGTTGATGCATACGCTAACGCTACGAAGTTCTATCAGAAGAACGGTTTTGAATTCTTTACCATGACCGATGCGCTTGATTCTACCCGTTTGATGTACTTTGACATCAAACCGTTCAAGGATGCACAAGAATTATTAAAGTAAATCCCAGTTCCCCCCATTATCATGGGGACAGGTTTTTGATTCTGACAAGAATCATGAACCTGTCCCCATGATGGTTAAATCTCTTCTGGTTGGCCCTGTCATTCGCGCGCGTGTATGCGCGAAAATGGGTATGACGCACACTTTTTCTGCCGAAAACTTGGAAGTGTCAAAAAAAAGATTTATCTTTGCAACAATTATGTACTCAATCATTACGATGTACACGACAAAACCATACAATTATAAACCAAACGGCGATACGATTATGAAGAAACTGGAACCATTAAGAAATCTCAAACTCACGGCAGGGCGCTATCTGCTCATGATATTCGCCCTGACGATGCTGCCCATGGGCACGTGGGCGGAAGACTATGGCCTCACCGTGGCCGGCGTTCAGGTGACGAGCGAGAATGCTGGGAATGTGTTGAATGATGAGACAGCCACTGTCACATTTGATGCCACGACGAACACGCTGACGCTGCATGAAGCAGTAATCGACATGTCCAACCAGCAAACGTATGCCGTGGTTAGCGGTATTGAGAATTTGAAGGTTCATCTGAAAGGATACAACAGCATCACGGTCAATCCGGACCTTCCCTATGCTTTCAGCTATACCAATGCTGCAGCATCGGGGACGCTCACACTGACAACGGAGAATATTGCTGAAGATGAAACATCAGTGAACTTTGGCATGTTGAACGTAGATGGAATTACGGACATCAGTGATATAGCTCAGGGCTATAACTTCGCCACGGAGCCATTTCTGGATGGAAAGACCATTACCGAGGAGGATGGCTGGCATTATACCGTGAGTAGCGGATATGATAAATCTGTTACTTTGACCTATGTGGAGTATTATGGGATTTGGCAGAGCGGCATTCACATCAATTCTTCAAATCTTTCTCCTGAATCTGGCGGTACGTCCTATTACCCGGGAAGTCACACGTTGCATCTGTCTGGTTTCGGCTATAATAGCGAAATCAAAACCACGATGCCTGAGTTGATAGTAGAAGTAGTATATGATAATACCGTAAAAGACTTTAAATACGAAGGTGACGGACAAGGAAAGCTGATTTTCCGCAAGGGTGGCAACAACGGGTCTGAAAGCAAAGTAAGCATCAGCGATGAGAATGGTGCTATTTTAGGCTTTGCCAATGTTGTGATAGAGAGCCCGCTGAAGGTAGTCACACCTGCAGAGGTGCCTGCACAGTGGGATCAAAACTGTACTAAGGTCCTCATCTCTGATGCCGAATACTACGACCTCACCGTGGCCGGCGTTCAGGTGACGAGTGCGAATGCCGGGAATGTTACAGGCAGTTCTAATAAAGAAGAACGTCCGGAGGTGACTTATAATGTGTCAACGAATACGTTGACGCTGGATTATGCTAGCCTTTACTCTCAAAGTGGCAATGCCATAGAATTCGGAATTGCCAACCTGAAAGTTCACCTGGTAGGCGAGAGTTCTATTACCTGTTATAATGAGGACGGGGTTGCATTCAATAGCAGTGTGGCAGACAACACCATAACCTTCACCACATCAGCCACGGAACCCGGTTCGCTTTTCATGACTACACTCAATGAACCTATTGGCAATGCAACTGCCAGCTACGAGAATGGGCTCTGCTATTGGGATAATGGCGACAGTAAGAATGTCAAGCAGCTAGATACTCCCAATATATGGGCCACGATGGAAGAGGATGACAACTACGAGCTCTATATATCGACAGGCGGTAATCCTGATGGTACAGAAAACTACTATTCCATCGACTATGCCGATGCGTCGCTCGACGATGTTCCCGTCACCAAGGCAGATTCTGAAAACGGTGTCAGCCTCAAGGGAGCCTGCACCATCACGGCATACGCAAAGTATGGTGACGTTCAGAGTGCGAACGTGACGGGCAAGCTGTTCGGCTTTGCTTCCAGGACGTTCAACACGGTGGTAGGCCAGACGATAGAGATGCCCGAGGTCATTCCTGCGCTGGACAATGGGATGACGGTCACGTTCAGTGCTGACGAGACAAGTATCCGCAACGAGACTGTTATTGAGAACGAAGGGGTGTTTACTACGAGTGGCCTGGGCAAGGTGACCTTCACGGCAAACATACAGGTCGGCACTACCTATCCTAAGGATTATACGATTCTGAATTCCGACGGCATGCTGGGTGACCTGCAGGTCACCGTCGTTCCACCCGCGCCGACGGTTAGTCTTGAGGGCGGTACCTATACCGGAACACAGACCGTTACGGTATCTTCTGACTTCGTGGATAATCATCTGCAGACGGCATCTGTCAAATACTATCTGGGAACTGATAAGACCGTCACAGCTCAGACTTACAGCCAGTCTGTTAGCATCACGGAAAGCACCACGCTGAATGTATGGGTTGAAGGACACGATGCAAGCGGCGCACCGTTTAACAGCGATACCGTGAGTGTGGAATATACCATTCTGCAGCCTGTCGATTATCACTTTACCGACAGCGAGTCCGGGCAGAGCTACTACAGAAATGGCTCGACGGTGTCTAACCTGAACTTCGGACAGGAGAACACCCTGCCGTGGCTCATGAATGTGCCCGAGGGACTGCCCGTCACCTACAGCTCGTCTGATGAAGCCGTGGCCACGGTGGATGCTGAGGGACACATCACGCTGACTGGGGCCGGTTATGTAAAGATTACGGCATCGAACGAGGCTACCAGTGTGTATGCCGCCCACGAGGAATGGGTGGAACTGAAAATCCGTCCCTCAGACCCACAGCTGTCGCTGAACAAGGGCATCTACTATACCGGCACCACCGTCACGATGACATCCACCGTGGGCAATGGCACCATGTACTACAAGATAGGATACAACGGCGAGTTGACGGCCTACACAGGTCCCATCACGCTGCCTGCGGGCACTAACGAGATCATACCCATCACGCGCTGCGGCACGGAAGAAAAACACATGGACTCCAACGGCAATGCCCATCAGACCTATTTCGTCTATGATGAGCCGCAATTCTCTGTGACAGAAGGCTCTTACAATCAGACCTTGGAGGTGGCCATCACCACCAATATCCCGGCAGAGGATACCTTTGCGGCCATCTACTACAAGCTGAATGACAGCAAGACCGACTCCACGCTCTACGAGCCGGGCAGCAAGATCAGCATTACCGAAAGCACGAGGGTGTCGGCTTATATCCACGTGAGGGAGTCAGACGATTACGTCAGCGACCCCGTGGAGGCTCACTACGTCATCCGTCAGGATGCCGGGCTGGCATTCACAGATGCCTCCGATAAGCCTGCAGAGGTGGCCGAATATACCATTGGCGCTGCCGAAGAACAGCAGTTGCCAACGTTGCACAACGAGAACGAGGTGACCGTAGCTTATAGCAGCTCTAACACCGACGTTGCCACCGTCAATGCTACAACGGGTGTGGTGACACCAGTAGGAGTGGGAAAGACTACCATCACGGCAACATCGGCACAGACGGACATCTATCTGGAGAGCGAAGCATCTTATATGTTGCGGGTCTATAAGAACCTGAACCACGAGAGCGTGACGGTGACCATCGCCGATGCTGACTTGGTATATGACAGAACGGCGAAACAGCCTACCGTGACGTTGACGGACGGCACTGCCGAGATAGGTGCTGTATGCTACAATAAGGAATATACGAACAATACGAATGCTGGAACGGCTACGGTCACCATCACTGCCGCTGAGAACCTGGAGACGGAGAACTTCTACAAGGGTTCTGTCAGCAAGACGTTCACCATCCAACAGGCAGCCCTCACTGAGGTAACGCTCCGCACGTCGTCGCTGCCGTATAACGGCGAGAGTCAGTCGGTGACTGTAAAAAGTGTCAAGGCTGGTGAGCTGGAACTGACGGCTGACGAATATAGCGTTGACGGCAATACGGCAACGGCGGTAGGTGATTATACCGTGACCGTATCGGCCAAGCCCGACGGAAACTTCACGGGTTCGGCCACGGCAGTCTTCAGCATCGTCAACCGCACGCTGGCCGTCGGCACCGACGTAGCCTTTGCCGACGGACAGACCTGGGCATCGTACTATACCACCACGGAGGACCTGGAACTGCCGGAGAAGGTGATGGCATACATCGTGACGGCAGTCAGCGAGACGGCGGCTACGGTGGCTCCCATCAGCTACGTGCCGAGGGATGTGCCCGTGCTGCTGGAGAACAATTCCACGGTGACCACGAAGAACACCGATGCCAGGGGCAACCTGCTGGCGGGAACGACGGAGGCTACTGCCGTTGCCGGCCTGAGCGGTACGGTATATGGACTGCACGGCAACAGGTTCCTGAAGGTGACCTCGGGCAGCATACCCGCCCGCAGGGCCTATCTCGTGACGGGCACGGAAGTGGTGGCACCGACGGGTGCTCCTTACCTGAATATCATCTTCGGCGACGCTACGGCTATTGACCGGGTGAAAGCTGACGCTGGCGACGGCGACGGGCAGTGGTACACGCTGGACGGACGTAAGTTGCAGCAGAAGCCTGCCAAGAGTGGACTCTATATCAAGAATGGACGTAAAGTGGTGATAAACAACAAATAAAGAATACGAGCTATGAAACAGTATAAGAATCAATTGTTTACCTTGGCCGCCCTGCTGCTGATTGCCGTCAGCGCATGGGCTGGCAACGTGACCGTCAAGACGAGTCCAGCCGACGGCGGCACGGTGGTGGCTTCGCAGGCTGCCGCCGGTGAGAAGTGTACGCTGACGGTGACCCCTGCAGCGGGATATTACATCACGGCAGCTGACATCACGGCCGTCACCACGCTCGACGGCGGCGGTGTGCAGGCTCCCGTGCGTCGTGCCGACGGCATTGCCGTGGGGGGCGAGACGGTGGCGATTACTGCCACGGACGATAGTGCCGACCCCAGCGGTGTGACCACATACACCTTTACGATGCCTGCCGACGAGGCTTTGGGCGTAGAGGTGACGGCAGCGTTCCAGACGCAGAAAGCCATCAGTCCTGTGGTGACCATCGAGGGGTGGGAGTATGGCGCAGAGCCTAATACGCCAAGTGTGAGCGGTAATACGGGCAATGGCGAGGTGTCGTTCACTTATGCCGCGCAAGGGACTACGGCTTTCACGGGCGACGTGCCTACTGCCGCTGGCAACTATATCGTCAAGGCGGTGATTGCTGCCGCCGGTATGTATGCCGGTGGTGAGGCTACCGCGCAGTTTACTATTTCCAAGGCCGCTGCCGCTGTTACCAAGGAGCCTGCCGCTGTTGCCAACCTCGTTTATACGGGTCAGGCGCTGGCACTGATAACTGGCGGTGAGGCCACAGGCGGCGAGTTGCAGTACAAGCTCGGCACTGACGGCACCTATAGCACGACGGTTCCCAGTGCCATAGCTGCCGGTACCTATACCATATATTATAAGGTGGTGGCTGATGCCAACCATACCGACGTGGCAGAAAAGAGTATCGCGGTGACTATCGGCAAGGCCGCTGCCGCCGTTACCAAGGAGCCTGCCGCTGTTGCCAACCTCGTTTATACGGGTCAGG
>CAMVAI010000046.1 GCA_947165435.1 uncultured Prevotella sp. | reverse complement strand
TCTGAAAATGCAGATGTCAAAAGTGGGAAAGTGGGAAAGTGGGAAACCTCTGTAGGCAGCGTATATGCCGGATAAAAAAAGTCGCGAAAATGTTTGGTGGTTTCGGGAATTATTCGTACCCTTGCAGCCAGCATAGCTGCAAGCAGGTGAGAAAAAGGAGAATGAGCAACGGAAACAGAGAGGCTGGTAGCAGGAGCCAGCTGCAGAGTAGCACGGATTAAGCAGCGACTGACAGAAGGGAGAGAAAAACATAAGAAAATACTAATACTACGGCCCGATAGCGTTCTGAAACGACGAAAAGGCATACTGAAAGAGGTGGAAATCTTTCGATTTCCACCTCCTTGATATAGAGTCATTTTAAAGTATATGCCCGGATTAGTTCTTGAAAAAGTCCTTTACGGCCTCGTTGGGAACCATCTGCTCGTCGAAGACGTAAGCACCCGTCTTGGGGCTCTTCACCATCTTGATGACCTTTGTGTATGCGCGACCATCCTTCGAACCTTCGTGGAGGGTAGCAACGGTTTTCTTTGCCATGCTTCAGTACGGTTTATTTTATCTCCTTATGCACAGTCATGCGCTTCAGGATGGGGTTATACTTCTTCAGTTCCATTCTCTCAGGGGTGTTCTTACGGTTCTTGGTCGTGATGTAACGGCTCGTTCCGGGCATGCCACTGTCTTTCATCTCAGTACACTCCAGAATCACCTGAACGCGATTACCCTTTGCTTTCTTACTTGCCATGGTGATTAGTCTCCTATTACTTTAATGTCCTTCCAATCTACGAAACCCTTGGCAACAGCCTGCTTCAGGGCAGCGTCCAGACCTACCTTGTTAATCATACGCAGACCAGCAGCACTGATCTTCAACTGAATCCAGCAAGCCTCCTCAACATAGTAGAACTTCTTGCTGAACAGGTTAACGTCAAAGCTGCGCTTGGTGCGATGCTTTGAGTGAGACACATTGTTACCTATCTGTGCCTTCTTTCCCGTAATCTGACAAATTTTCGACATTGCTATCTACTTTTTTTGTGTTCCTTAATTATAACTTATTCCAAACAGGGTGCAAAGGTACATATTTTAAATGAGAAATGAGAAATGAGAAATAAGAAATACCCCATTCTTAATATTTTTTAACCATAAGCACCTTGCTCACCGTGCTTTTACGCTCTTTTTTGCAGAGCTTCCCCCTACCCTTCGAGCTCGGCCGGCTGGGGCTCTGACTTGAGGAAATCGAGGAAGAGCTGCATGGCGCGGTTGGTGGCGATGGCCAGATTGATGTCGCGCCCGTGGTCTTCTTCCACCTTCACAGCCACCTGCCTGTCGGGGGTGCCGCAGGCCAGCCAGATGGTGCCCACGGGAATCTCCTTGGAGCCGCCGCCGGGGCCTGCCAGTCCGGTGGCGGCTATGGCGTAGTCGGTATTCAGCGTCCGGCAGGCTCCTGCCACCATCTGGCGGGCCACCTCCTCGCAGACGGCCGTCTTTTCGGCCAGCAGGTCGCCGCTGACGTTGAGCAGCGACATCTTGACTTCATCGACGTAAGAGATGACGCCGCCCTTGAAATACTTCGAAGCTCCCGGCACGGAGATGATGGCTTCGGCGATGCGCCCGCCGGTGCAACTCTCTGCCGTCGAGACTGTTTTGTCCATTTCCCACAGCAGCTGACTGATTTCCCTGCTGATAATCTTGCTTTCAAAATCCATCATGGTTATTTACGATTTACTGTTTTCCGATTTTCGATTTAAATGTTTTGCGGGCTATTGGAAGGTGACCTTCGAGAAGGCGGGGGCATCGATGGGACACGTCACGCCGTCGAGGAATTTGTAGTAGCCCACGATGCCGATCATGGCGGCATTGTCGGTGGTGTAACTAAACTTGGGGATATACACCGTCCAATGGTAGCGGCGGGCATAGTCGTGGAAGGCGTTGCGCAGCCCCGTATTGGCACTCACGCCACCCGCCACGGCGACATGAGTGATGCCTGTCTGGCGGGCTGCCAGCTTGAGCTTGCGCATCAGGATATCCACAACGGTAAATTCCAGCGAGGCGGCTATATCGGCCTTGTGGTGCTCCACAAAGTCGGGGTCGGCCTCTACCCACTTGCGCAGGTTGTAGAGGAACGATGTCTTCAGCCCCGAGAAGCTGTAGTCGAGACCGGGGATATGCGGCTCGGCAAACTGGTAGGCCCTTGGGTTGCCCTGGCGCGCCAGACGGTCGATGACGGGGCCGCCGGGATAGCCGAGGCCCATCACCTTCGAGCACTTGTCGATGGCCTCGCCGGCGGCATCGTCGATGGTCTGCCCCAGCACCTCCATGTCGTCGTAGGCATTGACCTTGACAATCTGCGAGTTACCGCCGCTGACCAGCAGGCAGAGGAAGGGCAATGGCGGCGGATTGAAGTCGCCCTCGCCACCGTCGATGAAGTGGGCCATGACATGCCCCTGCAGGTGGTTGACATCGATGAGGGGTATGCCCAGCGAGCGGGCGAAGCCCTTGGCGAAATTGACACCTACCAGGAGCGAACCCATGAGGCCTGGCCCCCGGGTGAAGGCCACCGCCGACAGCTGCTCCTTCGTGATGCCGGCGCGGCGGATGGCTTCGCTGACCACCGGCACGACATTCTGCTGGTGGGCACGCGATGCCAGTTCGGGCACCACACCGCCGTACGACTCGTGGACGGCCTGCGAGGCCGTCACATTCGACAGCAGCACGCCGTCCCTCAGCACGGCTGCCGAGGTGTCGTCGCAACTGCTCTCTATTCCTATTATATATATATGCTTTTCCATTTTTCAGTGTGCAAAATTAGCTAAAAAATTCGACATTACAGCCCGTAAAGCGAAAAAAGTGAAAAAACTGCCGAGAAAAAGCCGCTAAGCGAACCGCTTCTCCACAAAATGGTGCAACAGAACGCTGGCGGCACAGCTGGCGGCAAACGCCGCGAGGGCGAGGGCTGCGGTCAGCGTTAGAGACAGGCTGCCCCATAGGCCGAGCATGTTTTTGAGCACCGCATAGAGCAGCAAGATGAAGAGGAAATGTACCATATAGAAGGCATAGACGTAGGGCGATGCCTTGCTGATGCCGCTGGCGGCCACCAGGCGGCTGATGCTGCCGCTCTCCATGAAGCACAGCGCAATGACAAGGGGTGTGGTGAACATGATGATAGCATAGCAGCTGGCATAGTCGAACTGGATGACGGCGCAGCCATAGCAGAACAGCCCAAAAACGGACAGCTCCATCCATGTGGCATATTTACGGACAGTCGGCGGGCAGGTGAAGACCCGTGCGGCACGCCCCAGCGTCAGTCCGAGCATGTAGGAGAGGATGCGGTTGACCGGCGAGGCATAGTTTATCCACCAGTTGTCGGGCTTGACGACAGCCAGCCAGTCGCGGTATTCGACATCTGCCCACGTCAGGAGGGCAACAAGGGGCAGGAGCACCCACGGCGTCTGGACCTTCTTCAGCGGCCACATCAACAGGGGCGTGAGCAGATAGAGGATGAAGAGCGTGGATATGGTCCATGCCGGCGTGTTGAACACCTTGCACGAGAAATTGAACAGCTCCTGCAAGAGCAAAGAGGCGGAGAGGACGTCGAACAGCGTGCGCTCCAACGACACCGTGTAGAAACCGATATAGGTCGCGACAACGATATAGAACGGCAGCGTCACAATGTTGACGGGCAGCAGGCGGCGCGCCCGCTTCCTGACGTAAGCCCCATAGCCGTTCTGCATGGCCCGGTCGTAGAAGAAAGCCGCAAGGAACGCCGACAGCACGATAAAGAAATGGGCTGCCAACGAGCCGATGTTGAGCAGGTTGCCGTCTAACAGCTTCCGGTCTCCGGCGATGCCGTAATTAAAAAAACCGGTATGAGCTATGTACACGCAAAAGATTGCCAACACGCGAAAAGCGTCTAAGGAATAGGAGTGTTTTGCCATTGTCATAAGAATTTGAATAGAGCGTTGTTTATGCCATCTATCATTTCAGCTCGCAAAGGTAAATAAAAATTCCCGGAAAAACAGGCATTAGGGGAACAAAAATGCAGGAAACCCCAAAAAAGGAGTTTTTTGTTTGGCTTTTTCTTCCGTTCTTCGTACCTTTGCACCATAAAATAAAGATAATATGCTCTTTAATTCCTTCGAATTCATCATCTTTCTGCCTCTTGTCTTCCTCCTGTATTGGTTTGTGTTCACGGGAAGGAAGAGTCAGAACGCCTTGATACTCGTGGCCAGCTACGTGTTCTACGGCTGGTGGGACTGGCGGTTCCTGCTGCTCATCATGCTGACATCGGTCAGCAGCTTTGCCAGCGGGCTGCTCATCGAGCACTACGAGGGGCGGCGGGCCATACAAAAGGCGGCCAGCGCGGCAAACATCGTGCTGAACCTCGGCGTGCTGGGGGTGTTCAAATACTACAATTTCTTCGCCACCAGCCTGCAGCAGCTATTTGCCTGCCTCAATATGAGCCTGGATGTCGTCACGTTACAAATAGTGCTGCCCGTGGGCATCAGCTTCTACACGTTCCAGGCCTTGAGCTATTCCATCGACGTCTATCAGAAAAAACTGCCTGCCACCCGCAACCTGACAGAGTTCATGGCCTACATCAGCTTCTTTCCGCAGCTGGTGGCCGGACCTATCGAGCGCGCCACAAACCTGCTGCCGCAGTTCCAGCGCGACAGGCAGTTCGACTATGCCAAGGCGGTGGACGGTGCCAGGCAGATGCTGTGGGGATTCCTGAAGAAGGTGGTGATGGCCGACAACTGCGCAATGGTTGTCAACGAGTATTGGGAGCAGTACGACGTGCTGCCGGGGCTCTCGCTGATAGGCATAGCCATCCTCTTCTCGCTACAGATTTACTTCGACTTCTCCGGCTATTCGGACATTGCCATCGGCTGCGCCCGCCTGTTCGGCATACATCTGATGCGCAACTTCGACTTCCCCTACTTCTCAAGAAGCATTCCCGAGTTCTGGCGGAAATGGCACATCTCGCTCACTTCGTGGTTCCGCGACTATATTTACTTCCCTTTAGGAGGCAGCAGGGTGTCGAAGGCAAAGACCATCCGCAACATCTTCATCGTATGGTCTGTCAGCGGGCTATGGCACGGTGCCAACTGGACCTTTGTCTGTTGGGGTGTCTTCCATGCCTTCCTACTGTCTGCATATATCATGCTGGGCATCAATACCAAGTACAGCCAGCCAGTAGCCTATGGTCGGTGGCTTCCTAATGGGAAAGAGGTCCTGCAGATGCTGCTGACATTTACGCTGGCCGTAATCGGATGGATTCTGTTCCGGGCAACCTCACTCGACCAAGCTTTCGACTATATGCGGCACATCGCCGTCAACCCCTTTACGGGTAACGAGATGCACGGACTGGCTATGACGGGAAGTCTGCTCGACACCGCACGATGGATTCTATGGTCGGCTGTCTTCCTGGCCATCGAATGGATGCAGCGCGACAAGCAGCACGCCCTGCAGACAGAAGGCAAAGGGCTGTTCAAATATGCTGCCTGCCGTTATCTCACTTACGCCGCCATCCTGACGCTCATCTTCTTCTTTGCCGGCAAAGTGCAAACGTTTATTTATTTCCAGTTCTGAATGACTATGAAGCAATTCCTTATCAAACTATCCTATACGGTGCTGCCGGTATGGCTGCTGTTCGTCGGCCTGGTATGCTATGTCTCGCTGGCGGTCATACCCAACATGAAGGGCGACCTGGAGGTGCTGGGACTGACCACCTTCGACCCCCACTATACGGAAAGGCTGCAGCAGCAGGCAGAAAAAAAGCTGCTCTACCCGACGATAGATGCCGCAGGAGGCGCGGTGCGCAGCAGACAGCAGGACGTGACGACTGTTGGCGACTCGTTCTCGCAGATGGGCCTTGACGGCTACCAGAACTACCTGTGCCGACAGGGGCTGACGGTGACCAACATCCACGTGGGGAAATTCGACAACCCACTGGAAGTGGCATACCGCATGCTGGACCAAGGGCTGATAGACTCGACGAACACCAGGGTGCTGGTGATAGAGAGTGCAGAACGCATGATAGAACAGCGGGTGGCAGAATTTCTGCCGGAAGGTCCGCTGCCCGCCGTGCGACAGCAGGCAGAGGGCACTGCCAAGAACACGCCGTTGGGCAATGAGAACCAGTGGTCGCTGGCCAGAACGAGAGACTTCATCTACTACCGGCTCATCAAATCGCCGGTACTCAGCGCAAGGCTCGACGGCGACTTTTTCACTGCTGACGATCCGGCAATGCTGTATTTCTATACCGACGACCTCACCAGTCCGCCACGCTTTCAGGAAGAACACCGCGAAGCCCTGCTGGCATGCTTCGGCACGTTGTGCCGCAAGGCCGAGGAAAAAGGAGTGTATCCCATCGTGCTCATAGCCACTGACAAATACGACTTCTACCAGCAGCACATCATAGATAACCCATGGCCCGCGAAGACCGTGCTGGAAGACATGGCGCAGACGATAGGCGACACGCCCCACCTGCTGCTGTCGAAGCCGTACCTGACACCCCTGCTCGAACGGGGCGAGAAAGACATCTTCAAATATAACGACACCCACTGGTCGTGGAAGGCCAGCAGAGTCGTTGCCGACGAACTGGCCCGGCGCATCAATACGTCAGTACCTCGACGCCGTGCTCGGTCATGAGCAGCGTGTGCTCCCATTGTGCCGAGGGCAGCTCGTCTTCGGAAATCACTTCCCAGCCGTAGGGGTCGTCGCCATCGATGAACACCTTCCATGTTCCCATATTGATCATGGGTTCGATAGTAAACACCATGCCGGGAACAAGCAGCATGCCTTTGTCCTTCTCGGCAAAATGGGCCACATCGGGCTCCTCGTGAAAGGCGTTCCCTACCCCATGACCACAGAGGTCGCGCACCACACCGTAGTGGTACTTGCGGGCATGCTTCTCGATGGCCCTGCCGATGTCGTTGACAAAGCCCCACGGCTTGGCGGCCTCCATGCCGATTTCGAGGCATTCCTTCGTCACACGCACCAGCTGCTCCTTCTCGGGAGTGGTCTTGCCGATGATGAACATCCGCGAGGCATCGGCATAATAGCCGTCGAGAATGGTGGTGAAATCGACATTGATGATGTCGCCCTCCTCCAGAATGTCGTCGGCTTTCGGAATGCCGTGGCACACCACCTCGTTGATGCTGGTGCAGACACTCATGGGGAACGGAACGGTCTCTTCGTCGCCGCCATAGTTCAGACAGGCCGGAATGGCTCCGTGGCGGTCGCAATAGTCGCGGCAGATGCGGTCTATCTCCAGCGTGGACATACCGGCATGGATAGCCTCGGCGACAGCATCGAGCACACCGGTGTTCACCACTCCGGCACGGCGGATGCCTTCTATCTGTTCAGGGGTTTTTACCAGTTCGCGGGTAGGCACCAGGGCACCCTTGTTTTCCAAATACATGATGCGCTTGTCAAAGTCCGTAGGCTGTTCGCCGGGACGGCAGCGCCATCTTCTTTTTACCATATTCGTCTATTTCTTAATTTTTAATTATAAATTTTTATTTTTTATTTCATCAAAGTTTTCCCGCTCCTATAATATATAAACAGGTGGGAAGGTTCAGGAGTAAACATATTGCATCAAGAGGGCATCGGCATAGGACGTGCCGTCGTACAGCCAATCCGTCAACAGCACCTGACGTTGATAGCCGCAACGGCTGAAAAGCCGACGGGCAGCCTCGTTGCCGACGGCTATCACGGCATAGAGCTGATGGACGTGCAGGATGCGACGGGCATAGTCGGCCAGTGCCTGCAGGGCTGCCGTGGCATAGCCCTGGCGGCGATGGCTTTTCAGAATGACAATGCCTATCTCGGCACGGCGGTGACGGGGGTCGAACTGCACCAAGTCGGCAATGCCTACAGTCTGTCCGTCGGCAGTCTCAACCATCAGCCGCACCTGGCGGTCGGCATAGGCATCGTCGGCAGATGTGGCAATATAGTCGTGCAGGGTATAGCGCGAATAGGGCACATTGGTAGCCCCGATGTCCCAGAGGCTGACATCGTTCTCGATGGTGTAGAGCAGGTCGAGGTCTTGTGGTTCGATGGCTCGTAGGTGTACTTTCATTACCATGGGAATCAGGTGGGATGATGGTGCGTCATGACTGGCGCGGGTTAACGAAATGGGCCAGACGCTCGCCCAGCATCTGCATCAGCGCCACGAAGGCACGGAAATAGATAGCCATCTTGATGGGCAGCGAGATGAGCATGCTGAGATGGCCATAGTGCTTGCGGAAGAAAATGAGCATGGCCTGATAGAACACATGGACATAGCGGAACGACGACTTCTGCGTAGATTCACCCTTATAGTGGATGATGTCGTAGGGCAGGTACCAGTTCTGCCAGCCGCCCTTCAGCAGGCGGAAAGACAGGTCGATGTCCTCGCCGTACATGAAGAAGTCTTCGTCGAGCAGTCCGACCTGATCGATAGCCTGGCGGCGCAACATACAGTAGGCACCGCTCATCACCTCGATGCGCCCGGGCTGATCCCAGGGCAGATAGCTCATGTAGTAGCGGCGCGTGAACCCCAGCATCTTGAGCAGCGACACCCACGGCGTAGGAACAGCCCGGCGCGACTCGGGGGCAGGGGTTCCCTCACGGGTCAGCATGCGCACGCCTGCCCCTCCCGCTTCAGGATGGGCATCCATGAACTGCAGCGTGCCCTTGATGGTAGGCTGAAACACCACCGTGTCAGGATTGAGCAGCAGCACGTATTCGGCATCCGACAGACGGATGGCCTGGTTGTTGGCACGGGCAAAGCCGACATTCTCGGCATTGGCCACGAAGCGCACGCTGGGGAAACGCGGCGATAGCTTGGCCACGGTGCCGTCGGTAGAGCAGTTGTCAACCACGAAGATGTCGGCATCGACACCCTCAAGGGCGCGCTGCACACTCTGCAGGCACTCGTCTAACAGGCGGCAGACGTTATAGCTGACGATGACTATGCTGACTTTCTTGGCCATACGAAGGGAATGCAAAGCAAGAGGATAACACCCATGTAGAAGAAGGGCGTGGTATGATAGACCAGATAGAGGATGACGTTCAGCAACAGCGGTATGCCGATGATGGCCATACGCAGCTGCCAACGCTGCTTGAACAGCCGCAGACCGGCATAGGCAGCGGCCAGCGTGACAAGCTCCATCAGGGTGGTCAACAGGAATTGTAAGTTTTCAGCGTTCATGCTATACTATGCTATATATACTATTTCTTCTATCTCTTCTATTTCTTCTATCTGTGCTCTATTCGTCTTACACGGCACCGTCGAACGGTGTACGGTTCAGGATCGAACGGCCCAGCGTCACCTCGTCGGTATATTCCAGCTCGTTGCCTACAGAGATGCCTCGTGCGATGATGCTAACACGCACACCGGTGGGGGCCAGCTTGCGGAAGATATAGAAGTTGGTGGTGTCGCCTTCCATCGTCGAGCTAAGGGCCAGTATCACCTCATCGACAGCTTCACGGCTCACACGTTCTACCAGCGAGTCTATCTCAAGGTCAGAGGGCCCGATGCCGTCCATAGGCGAAATGATGCCCCCCAAGACATGGTAGAGGCCGTTGAACTGCTGGGTGTTCTCGACAGCCATCACATCCTGTATATTCTCTACCACACAGATGGTCCTGTGGTCGCGATGCGAATCGCTGCAGATAGGGCAGATGTCGGTGTCGCTGATGTTGTGGCACACACGGCAACGGTGTACCTCGCGCCGCATGGTGTCGATAGCTGTCGTCAGCCGGCTCACATCTTCCACATCCTGACGCAGCAGATGAATCACCAGCCGCAAGGCGGTCTTACGGCCTATGCCAGGAAGCTTTGAAAACTCCTGGACGGCTTTCTCCAACAGTTGTGACGGGTATTGCTGTAGTATCATCGCTCTTCGTTATGCTTGGTTCTTGGGGTGGATGGCAGGCACCGGCGTCAGCTCTCAATTTCCGACAGTTCAAGCCAGCGCAGGGTCTTTGCGTCCATCTCGTCTTTCAATTGTGGCAGCCGACGGCTCTTCTCGGTCAGTGCATCGATGCTGAGCGTGCCGCTGCATAGCTCTGTTTCCAGTTGGTGCTGCTCGGCTTCGAGCCGGGAGATGTCTTGCTCCAGCTGTTCCAGTTCGCGCTTCTCCTTATACGACAGGCGGCGCGGGCGTTCTCTGACGCGCTGTACCGCTTCGTCTGACGACGGGCGGCCGGCATCGGCTTTGCCCGCATGTCTTGCAGGTTCCTCACGGTTTGACAGCGAGGCGGCCCACTCGCGATACTGGGTGTAGTTGCCGGGAAAGTCCTTTATCTCGCCATTGCCCTTGAACACCAGCAGATGGTCCACCACCTTGTCCATGAAGTAGCGGTCGTGGGAGATGACAATCACACAGCCGGGGAAATCCTGCAGGTATTCTTCGAGAATCTGCAGCGTCACGATGTCAAGGTCGTTGGTAGGCTCGTCGAGTACCAGGAAGTTGGGGCTACGCATCAGCACCGTACACAGATAGAGCTTGCGACGCTCGCCGCCACTCAACTTATACACATAATTATATTGCTGGTCGTTGGTGAAGAGGAAATACTGTAGCAACTGCGAGGCAGACAGCTTGCGGCCTCCACCCAGATCGACATACTCGGCAATATCGCGAATGACGTCGATGACCTTCTGCTGCTCATCGAACTGCAAGCCCTCCTGCGAGAAATAGCCGAAGCGCACGGTGTCGCCAATGACAATGTGCCCGCTATCGGGGGACACCTGGCCTAAGAGCATCTTGACAAAGGTGGACTTGCCGGTTCCATTGCTGCCCACGATGCCCATCTTCTCAAAGCGCGAGAAATTGTAATAGAAACCGTCCATGATGACGGTGTCGCCATAGCACTTCGAGATGTATTGGCACTCGAAGATTTTGGAACCGATATAGACATTGGAGGCTTTCAGACGGAGCTGGCGTTCCTCAAGACGCTGCTTAGCCACCTTCTCCAGCTCATAGAAGGCTTCTTCGCGGTAGCGTGCCTTATGACCTCGAGCTTGGGGCATGCGCCGCATCCATTCCAACTCGGTGCGGTACAGGTTGTTGGCACGGGCTATCTCGGCCCGGCGGTTGTCGATACGCTCCTGGCGCTTCTCCAAGTAGTAGGCATAGTTGCCGCGATAGGTGTAGATGGTCTGGTCGTCGAGTTCGAGAATGACGGAACAGACCCTGTCAAGGAAGAAGCGGTCGTGGGTGACCATGAGCAGCGTGCGGTTGCCTCGGTTCAGATAGCCTTCCAGCCATTCTATCATATCGATATCAAGGTGGTTGGTGGGCTCGTCGAGAATGAGCAAGTCTGGTTCGGTCAACAGCACATTGGCCAGTGCCACACGCTTCTGCTGACCTCCGCTCAACTGGCCCATTGGCTGCTGCAGGTCGCGAATCTTCAGCTGGGTCAGCACCTGCTTGGCCTTCAGTATCTTGTCCTCCTCGCCCTGATGGTTGAAACAGGCATCGAGAACAGACTCCTGCGGATCGAAGTGGGGCGTCTGCTCCAGGAATCCTACCTTCACGTCGCGACGGAACACAATGTCACCGCTGTCGTAGCCCTCCTTGCCCGACAGGATGGAGAGCAGCGTAGATTTGCCCTTTCCATTCCTGGATATAAGTCCTACCCTCTGGCCTTCGCCGATGGAGAAACTGATGTCGGAAAACAGCTGTAAGGCTCCGAACGACTTCGACAGGTGTTGTACGTCTAAATAGGGATTCACTGTTGCTGATGGTGTTTAAAGGGTGGCGGTATTCCGGGGTGAATAGTGTTTAAAGGGTAGGCGTTTTCAACGACAGGTTGATTTGCCCGATATAGTCAAGGAGGCTGTCGCGGCCTTCTTTCTTCTCAGACGATGTCTGGAACATAGGGGGCAGCTCTTCCCAGGTTTCAGAGAGCTTCTGCTTGTAGGCCTCTACAGCCTGCCGGACCTTATTGGGAGTAAGCTTGTCGGTTTTGGTGAATACGATGGAAAAGGGAATGGACGACATACCCAGCCATTCGATAAAACTCAGGTCGATGGGCTGGGGATCCAAACGGACATCTACCAGCACAAAGACATTCACCAGCTGAGGGCGCTGCAGAATATAGCCACGTATCATCTGGTCAAGACGGTCGGTCTCGCTCTTCGAACGTTTCGCATAGCCGTAACCGGGAAGGTCAACGAGATACCACTCCTTATTTATAATAAAGTGGTTTATGAGCAGCGTCTTGCCCGGCGTTGACGACGTCTTTGCAAGGCGGCGGTTGTTCGTGAGCATATTAATCAGGCTGGACTTCCCTACATTCGAGCGGCCTATAAAAGCATACTCAGGCTTGGTGTCGGCAGGACACATGCCTACGGTAGGGGCAGAAAGCACAAATTCAGCTTGCTTGATTTCCATTTTCTTGATTTTTCTGCAAAGGTAGTGCAAAACGTCCAAAAAGCAAAACGAAAGGGAAAGAAATTATTTAGAAAACAGAAAAATTACACTTTTTAGCAAGTTTTTTGCTATCCCTGCTTTGCATTTCGCAGAATTATTCGTACCTTTGTGGCTGTTTTAAAACAAATCAATATTTCATGGAAGCTTTTTTCCGCACACACCGCTATCTGGTGGAACATGTTAACGCCCCCGTTCGTCGCATCCTGATGGATGAGATAGACTGGAGCGACCGCTTGATTGGCATCAAGGGTACTCGTGGTGTGGGGAAAACAACCTTCCTGCTGCAGTACGCCAAAGAGCAGTTCGACATCAACGACCGGCAGTGCCTGTATGTGAATATGAACAACTTCTATTTCCAGGGGCGCGGCATTGCCGACTTTGCCGGCGACTTTGTCAAATATGGCGGAAGGGTGCTGCTGATTGACCAGGTATTCAAACAGACCGAATGGTCGAAAGAACTGCGGAAATGCCACGACCTCTACCCACAGCTGAAAATCGTGTTTACTGGCAGTAGCGTGATGCGACTGAAAGAAGAAAACCCGGAACTGAACGGCATCGTGAAGAGCTACAACCTGAGAGGCTTCTCGTTCCGCGAATTCATCAATCTGCTGACAGGGAACTCGTTCAAGCCTTATACGCTGGAAGAGATTATACAAGGCCACGAGCGTATTGTCAAGCAGATACTGCCCAAGGTGTCGCCCAACCGCTACTTCCAGGACTATATCCACCATGGCTTTTATCCTTTCTTCCAGGAGCACCGCAACTACAGCGAGAACCTGCTGAAGACGATGAACATGATGACGGAGGTGGACATACTGCTCATCAAGCAGATAGAGCTAAAGTATCTGACAAAGATTAAGAAGCTGTTCTACGAACTAGCAGAGGAAGGTCCGAAGGCTCCCAACGTTTCGAAACTGGCTGCCGACATAGAGACCAGCCGTGCTACGGTGATGAACTATATCAAGTATCTGACCGACGCCCGACTGCTGAACATGATTTATCCCGTAGGCGAGGACTTTCCTAAAAAGCCGTCGAAAATCATGCTTCACAACAGTAATCTGCTCTACGCCATCTACCCCATCCATGTTGACAAGCAGACTGCTATGGAGACTTTCTTTGTCAACTCGCTATGGAAAGACCACAAAGTCAATCAACAGGGGCACGACTCGTTCTTCCTGGTTGACAAGAAAATAAAGTTCCGCATCTGCGACGCAGCCTCGCATAATAAAATAAGGTACGCGCCCGATACCATCTACGCACGATACAACACGGAAATAGGGCGCGACAATCAGATTCCGCTATGGCTGCTTGGTTTTCTATATTAATTATAAGTAATAGCTTTTATAGACAATCATATTTATTCATTTTTTAATATCTATTCTAAACAAATGGCTAAAGAAAAGAAATTTATCACCTGTGATGGTAACGAGGCTGCGGCTCACGTGAGCTATATGTTCTCGGAGGTAGCTGCTATCTACCCCATCACCCCGAGCTCGCCTATGGCTGAGCACGTTGACGAGTGGGCTGCCCGCGGTCGCAAGAACCTGTGGGGACAGACCGTAAGTGTACAGGAGATGCAGTCGGAGGCTGGTGCTGCCGGTGCCGTTCACGGTTCGCTGCAGGCTGGTGCCCTGACCACCACCTTCACCGCTTCGCAGGGTCTGCTGCTCATGATTCCTAACATGTACAAGATTGCCGGTGAGCTGATTCCTTGCGTATTCGACGTTTCTGCCCGTACGCTGGCTTCTCACTCTCTCTGTATCTTCGGTGACCACCAGGACGTGATGGCTTGCCGCCAGACTGGTTTCGCCATGCTGTGCGAAGGCTCTGTGCAGGAGGTTATGGATATGACCGCTGCTGCTCACCTGGCATCGCTGGAGACCTGCGTGCCGTTCGTTAACTTCTTCGACGGTTTCCGCACCTCTCACGAGTATCACAAGATTGAGCTGCTCGACCAGGAGGATGTTCGTCCGCTGGTGAAGGAAGAGTACATCAAGCGTTTCCGCGATCGTGCTATGTCGCCTGAGCGTCCTATCACCCGTGGTACCGCTGAGAACCCCGAGACCTTCTTCACTCACCGTGAGGCTTGCAACCCCTACTACGATGCAGTGCCTGAGGTGGTTGAGAAGTATCTGGGTGAACTTTCAAAGATTACCGGTCGTGAGTATCACCTCTTCTCTTACTACGGAGCTGAGGATGCTGACCGCATGATCATCCTCATGGGTTCGGCTACCGATGCCGCCCGCGAGGCTATCGACTACCTGAACGCCAATGGCCAGAAGGTGGGTATGATTAGCGTACACCTCTATCGTCCGTTCTCTGTGAAGCACCTGCTGGCTGCTGTTCCCAAGACTGTCAAGAAGATTGCCGTGCTCGACCGCACAAAGGAGCCCGGTGCCAACGGCGAGCCTCTCTACATGGACGTGAAGGATGCCTTCTACGAGGTAGAGAATCGTCCTCTCATCGTCGGTGGCCGCTACGGTCTCGGTTCTCACGATACCACTCCCGCTCAGATCATCAGCGTGTTCAACAACCTCGCTATGCCCGAGCCCAAGAACCACTTCACTATCGGTATCGTTGACGATGTCACCTTCACCTCGCTGCCTGAGGTTGAGGAGATTGCACTCGGTGGTAAGGGTATGTTCCAGGCTAAGTTCTATGGTCTGGGTGCTGACGGTACCGTTGGTGCTAACAAGAACTCTGTGAA
Source organism: uncultured Prevotella sp. (assembly GCA_947165435.1). GTDB lineage: Bacteria > Bacteroidota > Bacteroidia > Bacteroidales > Bacteroidaceae > Prevotella. The sequence goes on along the minus strand of CAMVAI010000046.1, from coordinate 12,829 downwards.
GATTATCGGTGACAACACCGACAAGTACTGCCAGGCTTACTTCTCTTACGACTCTAAGAAGTCGGGCGGTTTCACCTGCTCGCACCTGCGTTTCGGTGACACACCTATCCGCTCTACCTATCTGGTGACCACACCTAACTTCGTGGCTTGCCACGTTCAGGCTTACCTGCACATGTACGATGTGACCCGTGGTCTGCAGAAGAACGGTACGTTCCTGCTGAACACCATCTTCGACGATGCTGAGCTGGAGAAGTTCATGCCTAACAAGGTGAAGCGCTACTTCGCTCAGAACAACATCACCGTATATACCATCAACGCTACCAAGATTGCACAGGAGATTGGTCTGGGCAACCGCACCAACACCATCCTGCAGTCGGCCTTCTTCCGCATCACCGAGGTGATTCCCGTAGAGCTGGCTGTCGAGAAGATGAAGGCTGCTGCCTTGAAGTCTTACGGTGCCAAGGGTCAGGACGTGGTTGACAAGAACTACGCTGCTATCGACCGCGGTGGTGAGTACAAGAAGTTTGAGGTGAAGGCCGAGTGGGCTAACCTTGCTGACGACGCTGAGAAGCAGGATGACGCTCCCGCATTCGTGAAGGAACTGGTTCGTCCTATCAACGCTCAGGCCGGTGACCTGCTGAAGGTTTCTGACTTCGTGAAGCACGGCACTGTTGACGGTTCTTGGGAGGTTGGTACTGCCGCTTACGAGAAGCGTGGTGTAGAGGCCTTCGTTCCTATGTGGAACAAGGACAACTGTATCCAGTGTAACCAGTGTGCTTACATCTGTCCTCACGCTGCCATCCGTCCGTTCGTCCTCACCGACGAGGAACTGGCTGGCTTCGACGGTCTGGAGACTCTCGAGATGAAGGCTCCTGCCGCTATGAAGGGCATGCACTTCGTCATCGAGCCTTCTGTACTCGACTGTCTGGGTTGCGGCAACTGCGCCGACATCTGCCCGGGCAACCCGAAGCTGGGCAAGGCCCTCACCATGGTTCCGTTCAACCCCGATGCTGCCGATATGAAGAAGATGGCTGCCGACTGGGACAAGCTTGTTAAGGTTCCCTCGAAGCAGAACCTCGTTGACATCCGCTCGAACGTCAAGAACTCGCAGTTCGCTCAGCCTCTGTTCGAGTTCTCTGGCGCTTGCTCTGGTTGCGGTGAGACTCCTTACGTGAAGCTGATCTCTCAGCTCTTCGGTGACCGTCAGATGATTGCCAACGCTACCGGTTGCTCTTCTATCTACTCTGCTTCTATTCCTTCTACTCCTTACACCAAGAACGAGAAGGGTCAGGGTCCCTGCTTCAACAACTCTCTGTTCGAGGACTTCTGCGAGTTCGGTCTCGGTATGGCTCTCGGTAACAAGAAGATGAAGGAGCGCGTGGCCAAGCTGCTCTGCGAGGCTTGCGAGGCTCCCCAGGCTTCTGAGGAGTACAAGGCTCTGGCCAAGGAGTGGATCGACAACAAGGACGATGCCGACAAGACCAAGGAGATTGCTCCGAAGCTGCGTGCTGCCATCCGTGCCGCTGCTGCTGCCGGCTGCCCCGTCAACCAGGAACTGCAGACCCTCGACCACTATCTGGTGAAGCGCAGCCAGTGGATCATCGGTGGCGACGGTGCTTCTTACGACATCGGTTACGGCGGTCTCGACCACGTGATTGCCAGCGGTGAAGATGTAAATATCCTCGTGCTCGATACTGAGGTTTACTCAAACACCGGTGGTCAGGCCTCTAAGGCTACACCGCTCGGCGCTATCGCTCAGTTTGCTGCCCAGGGTAAGCGCATCCGCAAGAAGGATCTCGGCATGATTGCCACCACTTACGGCTATGTCTATGTCGCTCAGATTGCTATGGGTGCTGACCACGCTCAGACCCTGAAGGCTATCCGCGAGGCCGAGGCTTGGCACGGACCTTCTATCGTCATCGCCTACGCTCCCTGTATCAACCACGGTCTGAAGGCCAAGGGCGGTATGGGTAAGAGCCAGGCCGAGGAGAAGAAGGCTGTCGAGTGCGGCTACTGGCACCTGTGGCGCTACAATCCCGCTCTGGCCGAGGAAGGCAAGAATCCGTTCAGCCTCGACTCTAAGGAGCCGAACTGGGCTAACTTCCACGACTTCCTGCTGGGCGAGGTTCGCTACCTCTCTGTCAAGAAGGCTTATCCCAACGAGGCCGAGGAGCTCTTCGCCGAGGCCCAGAAGATGGCCCAGCTCCGCTACAAGACCTACGTCCGCAAGACCCAGGAGGACTGGAGCAACGAGTAAAAAACGTGTGGTCAGCGGTTCCCCCGCTGACACACCCTTCCATACCAAAAGGAGCACCCGACCAATCGGATGCTCCTTTTTCAATGCTTTCTGTCAGTGCGCAGCCACTCCCCGCCCCTCTGAGGGGAGGGGTTGGGGGTGGGGTCTGTAACTTACTCTGCCACCACCGGCGTGACTTCCGGATCCACGGGCATGACGGGCGTCGAGCCGTCCATGTAAAGGAGGTCGTACTCCTTCTTCGTGATGGGGTAATCGGGCTATTCCGGGATGTCGAGTTGGGGGCACTTCCCGTCCTTGTCGAAATCGTAGGTGTGAGTTTTATTCAAACGCCCCGACGTGATGAATTCGTTGACCTTACTGCCTTTCTGGTTGGAGGGCTTGGGTTTGCTTGGACCTTCATTGGTGTAGAAACTTAGTGTCGTACGGTTGGCGGTCCTGACCCAGCAGTCGTAAGTAAAAGCATTGATGTAGGAATACGTTTGGTCATCGCTTAGCGTGACACCTTCCTTCAAGGTAACCTTACGCTCAAACTTGAACGAGACGGGCAGGGCGGCCCTGACGGTTTTCACCCAATCGACGGTGGTGACGGTCTCGGTCTTGTCGCCGGTTCCGTCGTTGTAGGTCACTGTCATGTCGGCAATATCCAACATGTCCTGCGTTCCCCAGAACGTGAAGGTCATCTCAGCGTATGCCGGCGTGTTGTCCGGCTGCTGTGTGTTGCCGCCTGCGTCATCATCGCTGCCGCAGGCGGTGAACACTGTGGTTGTCATTGCGCAGCAAAGGACGGCTGCGAGCGTCATCAGAATCTTTTTCATAATTTTGTTTGTTGAAATGTTAATGTAAAAAAGTTACTTATTACTTACTTGATGATTATCTTCTTCCCTTTTCGAATATAAATGCCGGGAGTGAGCGGCTTCATGCGGGTGCCGCTGACGGTATAGACGACCTCGTCGTCGGAGCGCAGAGCATCAATGGGGCTGACGCCGGTGGCAACGGCCTTCAGATTCACGGGGATGAAGGTCTCGTATTGCTGTTCATTGTTGAACTTGATGTTGACCTTCATCTGATAGGTGGAATTGCCGTCGGCCAGTTTGGATGCGTCAATCTTCGCGAAGTCGAGATTCCATTCCCCAACGTAGTTCAGGTCTTTATGGGCCAGCGTGTCGCTGACGAGTGTGAGTGTGTCGGTCATCAGGTAGTCGGTTGTTTCCGTGTCCTTGAGCAGACTTGCGACCACGCGGATGGTGGGAACGGCGTCGGGTTCTACAGCATGGATGTGCGGGTAGCGGTAGTCCATCTTCAGGGTCATGCGTGCCTGCTTGTCAGAAGCGAGGTCGTAGGCCTCCTTGTCGAGTGCAACAGTAGCCCGCAGCGTGTCCTTCACGACGAAGGTATAGTCGCGCGACTCCACGGCCTGCCAGTTAGTCTCATAGTGCAGGACGTATTCTCCCGGTTCGGGCTTCAGCATCTTCGTCGTCACCGTGTCGATGCCTGCAAGCAGCGGATGGGCCTCGTCCTTCAGGTGGCTCAGCGCGAACCGCTGCTTGTCCAGTTGCACAGCCGTCGAGTCCGTCAGTTTCCTGTAGAGCGTCACGTCGGCATATTCCTCTCCCGTCAGGCTGTTGATGTCGTAGGGATAGCCTGTGTTGAAGAAGGCCCTGACCTCCACGTCCTCCCCCACTTTGTAGGACGGGTATGCACCGATGCGGATGGTCGGATTGTCATAAATTGTCACCGCCTCATGGCGGTCGATGTTCAGGAAGTCGATGACGGCGTTGAAGACATACTCGCCGCCGCGTGCCAGGTCGAAGGAGCAGGGGGGTGTGAATTCACTTCCCATTATGCCCCACTCGAAAGTTTCTAAAAAGAAATACCAATCGTCTTTTATCTCCGGCTTATCATACACACTCTTGACATGTCGGCCATAAACATCAGTAAGCCAAACATCGTGGTTCTGCGAATCGACATGAAGACCGTCCTCTTCATCATCATTGTCAAATCTTATCACGAATATCAGGCTTTGCAATCCCGCCCACATCTGTTCGCCATAATAGTTCTCGCATTGGAAGTCGTAGGTGTATTTCTTGGTGGTTCTTTTACCAAGTTCCTTCACCGTGAAGTACTTGCTCATATCAGTGGTCTGTGCAAGCAAGCTATCTGTAGTCATCATCAGGGTTATGGCCGCTGCCGCCATCAGAATCTTTTTCATTGTAATACTGTTTTATTAGTTACTAATTTTTTCTTTCGTGAAGTATTATTATATATATAGAGCTACGGGATTGTCATACAGGGCTACGGAACCGTGGGCGGCCCCTTCTGTCGGTGCGGACGCGAGCGCGTGCCGCCCGTCGCTTCGTCGAGCTTATCGGCCAACTCGCTGTTCGCGTCTTCGAGCTTGATTCCCGAACTCTGTTCGCCTACCCGTAGCCTTTCAACCTCGTCCTTCAGCTTCAGGTTCTCGCGGATGAATGCGGAGAAGTTCACCAGCAGCTCCTGGTTGCGCCAGTGGTAGTAGAACAGCAGGATGACCAGCGCCAGGATGGCCAGCGCCACGACGGTGGAAATGATGATTGCAATGATGACAGTTGTATCCATGATTGTTGTCCTCGTTTTGTTACGGGAACAAAATTACAAAGAGTTGCGAAATACCTTGTCAGCATTCCGCAACTCTTTGTCAGGATTCCGCAAAACTTTGTAAATGGGATGTCAGGAATCCGCAAAAAACGCAGAAATCCCCGAATTCATCGGAGATTCCTGCGTTATGTATCTATGAATGTTTTTTACGCCTTGGCTGCCTGGCGGTACTCCGAGGGCGTCATCTTGTAGTGCTCACGGAACCGTTCGTTGAAGGAGGTGCGATTGGCGAAGCCGCTCATCTCGGCGATGAGGGCGATGGGCTCGTCGGTGTCGGTGAGCAGACGGGCGGCATGATCAACACGGTAGCCGTCGATGAAGGCTTTGGTGCTCGGACTGTCAGAGCACTCGCGGATGGCCTCATCGATGTAGCGGTGGTTGGTGGCGAGCATCGAGGCGAGGGTGTCGCGGTTCAGTTCGCTGTCGGTATAGGGCTGCTCCTTCTTCATCAGTTCAACAAGACGGAGGAAGAGTTGCTCGCCCTGTGTGCGCTCCTGTTCAGGCTGCCGGGCTATGCGCTCGATGTCGCGCACCTCGCGGCGTTGTTCACGCTGAATAATCTCATAGAGTTCGCGGTTCTTGATGAGCATGCGCTGGTGGGCGATGGCCAGCCGCCAGAGGGCAACGAGGATGACGAGCATGATGGCGAGGAGCGAGAAGGCGAGGATGCGATAGACGGTGGTCTTCGCCTCTTCGTCCTTCAACTGCAGTTCCTTCTCCTGCGTCTTCATCTGCTGGGCCAGTTCAAGCGTCTCAGCCTGACGCTCGCGCTGCACCAGACTGTCGTTGATAATCTGATAGCGGAACTGTGTCTGATAGGCCTCACGGTAGCGACCGATATTGTTCAGCCCCATTGCATACATGTAGAGCAAGTCGGCATAACGCCAGGAAATAGTGTCCTCCTTCTCACGCAAAAACGGCTCCAAGCGGTCGTATATCTGCTGGATGCGCCCTGCGTTGCCCGCCAAGGCGTAGTAGTTCAGCATATCCTTCTGGTTAATAGGTTCCCGGGCGGCCTGCGTCTGCTCGAAGGCCTCGGCGGAACGGCGCGCGCCCGCCTTGTCGCCCGCCATCTGCTGACAGTAGGCCAGGACGGGATAGGTGTAGGCCCGCTGCTGGTCGGCCCATCCGGCAGGGGCGTTGGGATTCTCCTTCTCGATGCGGCTGATGACCTGCAGTTTCTCTTGCAGCAGAGGGATGGCCGCAGCATAGTTCTCCTGACCGGCCAGGATGCGGGCCGTGTTGCCAAGGTCGGAGGAGAGTATGGGCAGGGGCTGGATGCTGTCACGGGAGGCCTCGCGCAGGATGTTCATCGAACGGTTCATGTAGTCCATGCCGCTGCCCTGCTGCAGGCGCTCCATCACCTTGCCCGCCTCGAAATAGAAGTTGGCCTCTTGCAGGATATCACCGGCATGATGAGCCATTCCGGCACCCTGTTTGGCATAGCGCACGGCATCCTGATAAGTGTTCGGGATATAGGCGCAGATGTTCACCAGCAGCGAGAGCGTCTTCAACTTCTGCACGCTGTCGGCTGCGGGATTCTGGCGCTCAAGCACCTGCAGGCAATAGTCGCGGGCCTTGCCCATGTCCTCGACTGCCGGCGCGTTGTAGTAAACCTGCGCCCGCATCCAGTCGGCCAGGTTCACGTCGGCCAGTCCCCGCATCTCGGCGGTGTCAATCAGCCCAAGGGCATGCTCCGGCTGTTCCATCATCGACTGTTTGATGTTCTCCCACGCATAGATACTGTCGGCCTCGGAGCCACGCTCCGACGTGCCGCCACCCGTGCAGCCCGTCAAGGTCAGCACGGCAAGGAGCAATAATACAATAATGTTTCTGGGGGTTCTCGGTAACATGATGGTGTAGGCGTTCTCCTTATTATAATTATAATGCCTCGATTTCCTCTGCCGTCAGGCCGGTGTACTTCGCAACTAATTCTCGACAATGAACTCACGCTGCTTGTTATCCTTGCAGCACACGTCCACGATGCTGTCCTTTTCAGCCTGCATCCAGTCCGGCACTTTCTCGGCTGGCCAATACTCGATGCTCTCCACCTGCTCGTCTTCTTTCAGGGGGAGCATGGCATTAAGCAGACTGATGACGAGGTGCTTGTGCTCGCCGAATATCTTCTTGAAAGTCAGGTCGGCTCTCGGGTCTAAATACTTTCCCATAATCGTTTTGCTTTTAAATTATGACGCAAAGTTACAACTTTTTTCGCAAAGATGATGCGATTATGGCGTTAAATCTTACGAAAGCGGGCGAAGGCGCATCGTTTTTATAAATTAGAACGGTCAGCTCCTGCTGAACACTATCCTGCAGTCGGCATTCTTCCGCATCACCGAGGTGATTCCCGTAGAGCTGGCTGTTGAGAAGAAGGGAGGGACTACGATGTTGATAACATCGGGGAGGGTACCAGGCTGCTGCCCTGAAGTCTTACGGTGCCAAGGGTCAGGACGTGGTTGACAAGAACTACGCTGCTATCGACCGCGGTGGTGAGTACAAGAAGTTTGAGGTGAAGGCCGAGTGGGCTAACCTTGCTGACGACGCTGAGAAGCAGGATGACGCTCCCGCATTCGTGAAGGAACTGGTTCGTCCTATCAACGCTCAGGCCGGTGACCTGCTGAAGGTTTCTAACTTCGTGAAGCACAACACCGTTGACGGTTCTTGGGAGGTTAAGTGTCAAAGTTGGGTTAAAATCCCACCTTTGCTCTCGCTCTTGGCATCTCGAGAGGCACGATGTCTTCCGATGTCAGTAGCAGCAGTTCGCTCTTGTCCTTTGGGCATTGCCTGACACATCGTGCCGCATGTCGGATGTAGATACGCTCCAGCTGGTTGGTGATAAAGCGGGCATTCCCCCACGTTTCCGGGTCACGCTGCTGATAGGCCTTCGTCAGCATTTCCCGGTATTTCTTCCATGCCTCCGTGGAGAATCGGTAGTTATAGTCGCTAATACGCCGTTGTGTAATGTCTAACAGCTCTTCTACGGTAAAGTCGCTGAATTCGAACCTGTTGGGGAAACGCGACTGCAGTCCCGGATTGGTGTCCAGCAGTTTCATCATCGGCTCTTTATATCCGCAGAGCACCACGGCGATGTCGCGTTGTGTCTCGTCGGCCAGAAGGTTCATCAGCAGCTGTACGACCAGTTTCCCTGGGTCGTTATCGTTCTTTCCGTTCAGCAGATAGGCTTCGTCGATCATCAGCACGCCGCCCTTTGCCATGTCTATAACCTGCCGCATGGCCCTTTCCTCGTCGCCCCATAGCGTACCTATGAAGGTTCCCCTGTCGCAGACTACCACATGCCCTTTCGTCAATGCCCCAGCCTGTCGCAGCAGTGAGCCGAAGATTTTGCATACCGTTGTCTTTCCTGTTCCCGGTCTGCCGAGGAACACGCTATGTAGCGACACCTCATGCTGCCTGCTGTCAGGGAACAGCTCGCGCATCATCCTGTTATAGTTTGTCAGTGCTACCAGTTCATCCATGCGTTGCTTGATGTCGGCACATCCTACCAACTTGTCCAGTTCCTCTTGTGGATTGGCAACAGGCCGTAGTATGTCCACCTTCACGCTCATGTTGTTGTTCTGTTCTATCTCCCCGTCAGGAAAGAGCATACCGTCGGCTGGCCCTTCATCGGCATCATCATCTTCTTCCATCAAATCATCAGGTTCCGTATCCATCTTTTCCTGTAGGTCATCTTCGATATTGTCCTGCGTGTCATTCTCTTCCACCATCTCCATACTTTCATTCAGGAATTCGTCAAGCTGTCTTGCAAAATCGTCATCGTCCTCCATGTCTCCTCTGTGATTTACCTTATCTGTGAAGCATGCCGACATATTGGTTTTATTCCTTTCCGGTGTTTCCACTGTAGCAAAACTGGCATCTATAAGTGTTCTTACAAAATCCATACAAGGCAGGTCGTCATCCTCATTGACTTTCACACTTTTGTATTTCAGACGAGAGAAGTCGTCTATCACCATGACGTTATGCGCATCCCACATCTTGGACAACTCGTATGCGTTAAGGATTTCAGCCTCTGTCAGCAGTACGCCATAGACTGCCATATCCGGCTTAACGCGCTGGAGAAAACGTTTCGCCTGTTGCACGGCTTCAGCCACTTTCCATACTGTGCTGGTGCGTGGCTCATGGCCCTCTGATAAGACAAGCGCACTGAGAAACTCCGGCTCTTCGTAGGAATGCTCCTCGTTATGCCCGCAGCTGTCAAGGCATACTATAACCATGTTGGTGTCGTTGCAATACAGGTAAATGTCAAAATCGGTAAGAAAAGGCCGCAAGCCCTTCAAGTGAGTAGAATATACGGCATAGTTAGCTGCCATAGCCTCCATGTGTTTCCATACGGTATTCTTTGTCAGGAGTTTAAAATCGTCAATCAGTCTATTTGTATTTTTCATCATCAAAAAGCTTTCTCATCAAAAAACAATAAACAAAGTATAAACCCCAAAGGTTTGGGGTGCAAGAGTAAGCAGACAGACCATGTTTTGTCCGTCCGTCTTTAGTATCTATAGAGTAAATCCTTACGGAATGACCCTATCACAAAACCCTCGACATTTGTAGCAATATGTCAAAGACCGCAACAGCGAGAAAAAAAGGCGAAGCATGCCTTCCTGCCTTTCCGGATGCCTTACACTTAGAGACATTGTCTCAAAGAATGAGGTGAGATTCCTGTCTTTTGTTCATTCTTTCTTGCTACAATTTTACTGTTGCTGATATTGCTCATGCCGTAACGACACGGGGCGCACATCGTGTCCCTCTTGCTTTTTCGCAACTTTGTTTATTTGTGATAGTTTTTTGTTTTTCGGCTGCAAAAGTAAGTAAATATTTGTTAATCTCCAAGAAATAATGCCGATATTTTTCAGGAAACGGCTTAAATCATTACTTTTGCATCGTAATTGAAGCAAAGTTTAAGTTTTACCTCCCGCTCCTGTCGCTCTTCGGTTTTGCAAGACAGGACAAGGGACAGGAAATAATATACAAGAAGAAAAGGTATGGACAATATTGAGGGAAAAGGGCGCAAAATAGCCATTGACATCGTAAAGGCCAACGTCTTTGCCGTAGTGATTATGGTGGTTTCGGCCATCCTGTTTCTGGTTCCATTCTTCCTGATATGGAAGGATAGAAAGATCGGTAGTCTGCCTATGCTTGCGTGGGGAATATTCTTCATTGCCGCAGCTGCTGGCGACATCTGGATGACGTGGCTCTTAACAAAGGAGAATCCCAAGAGCCTGGTGCTTGACCATCCATCTGAGGCGGGGTTCTATATCATTGACGAAGAGAAGTAATATCAACAACAATATCAGCAACATGACTATTCTAGACGCATGTATTTGCAACTTTTTGCAACGTCCATACGTCTAACAAACAGAAACTTTTAAAAGTAAACGACAATGATACTATCAACAACCCCACAGATTGAAGGTCACACCATCCGTGCATACAAGGGTGTGGTGACAGGTGAGACAATAATTGGTGCCAACGTATTCCGCGACTTCATGGCTGGCATCCGCGACTTCGTAGGAGGACGCTCAGGCAGTTACGAAAAGGTTCTTCGTGAGGCCAAGGACACCTCCATTCAGGAGATGATGCAGCGGGCACAGGAACTTGGAGCTAATGCCATCGTTGGCATCGATATCGATTATGAGACCATCGGAGCCAACGGCTCCATGCTGATGGTTGCCACCAGTGGAACGGCTGTGGTCATCTGAATCTTGCAATTTTGCCTCTTATCGTGTCAACGTGTCAACGTGTCAACGTGACAAAAGAGCGTCGGCAACTGCCGACGCTCCCCCTGTCAAACAACCATTTACCTAACAAAGAAACTACTTTCTAAAAGTACAGAGGGCCGAAACCCGCGCATGATGTTGTGGTTATCGCCGTAGCGAACGCCGTGATTGCAGCTACTAACACCTTCACTACAATGTCAACCATTCTCTTGCTTAGCTTCATACGCCAACAGTCTTTAACCAGTCGGCATACGACAACAGCTGCGTAGCCTTTATTTCCTCACCGCCCTCCGGGGCACGGGTCGTAACCTCGGTGTACACGCCTGCGAGTTCGGGGCTTGCCAGACGCTTGAACTTGAGGGCCGTGAGGTCGTCGTCCATCGTCGAATCGGGGCGGAAGCGCATACGCACACCCCGAATGTCTTTTGCGGGGTTGTACTTCAGCGGGTCATCGACACCTTCCGAACTGACGGTGGGATAGAACACGCCCAGCTTGTCAATCTTGACGCTGACACCCTGCGACAGCAGTTCGGGAATACACTGGCTGATCTGCCCAATCACAGCAGCCACCAGAGGACGGGGCACGCCGATGACGTGCTTTGCTACATGGTCAATGAAGCCACGCTGGCTCAGACCTTCGCGCTGAACGACTTCGGAATAGAAGTTGCCGTAACCAGCGCTTTTCCTGTTTTTGTTCTGACGCATACCATAGTGCAGAACAAGATTATCACGTATTGCCATAATAAGATACAGATTTAGTTTATTAGTTTACTCCGAATGAGCACGCTTGTACTCGTCCATGGGAAGCAGCACCTCTACCGTCTGGTCGCCGACCTTGACATCCGTGTAGATGCCTGCGATGGTCATTGCCGTCTTGTCGCGCAGCGACTTCGACGTGAGATTGTCCAGCTTCGTCGAGTCGGGACGGAAGCGGAGACGAAGGCCGTTTATCACGACGGCAGCCGAGGGAGCACCCTCCTTCATTTTTTCCAGCGAGATACCAAGGTGGGGGTTTTCGATGGTCGGATAGAAGATGCCGATGCCGTCCAGCTTGACGCTTACGCCCTGCGCCACCAGTTCGGGGATACACGTTACCACGGTTTCCAGCACTGCCGCTGTCATGCTCTCGGTGATGCCGGGGATGTGTGCCGTCACGTGATTGATGAAACCTCGCTGGGTCAACCCGTCGCGCTGCACAACCTTACCGTAGTATTTCTGATAGCCTGCCGACTTCCTGTTTTTGTTTATCCGCAGACCAATAGATAGTTTTTGTTTGCGATCGATTGCCATAAACACTAATTTTGAATTGAAAACTTGTCGCTGTTGCCTCTGGCTCGTCCCATCGGCTAACTTGCATCCATGTGGGTTACCGCTTACTTAATCCGTCCTTGCGGCCGTCGAGGCGGTGTTTAGCGGGTCGCTACATAGGAGATACTTGACGACGGTGCAAAGGTAAGCATAATCCGTAAGCACGGCAAGCGGGTCGCGCACACGCGGGTGCCTACGCGCGTGCCTCCGCGTACATTATTATAAGCTACGGTTCAGAAATTAAATATCCTTAACTGCGCTTTAACGTTTTTTTTGTCCTGTTAACGAAAAATAGCGACTTTTGCAGCCCGAAATCACTTTTTAATTAAAAACAATTCTAAAACGTATATGCTATGAACATTGATTTAGTAGGAAAAGTGCAACCTCTGTACGTTGATACAGACGGCAGATTGCATTATGCAGATTGCGGCACCATTTATGAAAATTGGGCCGAGATTCTCGTCACGCTGAATAACGGCGACAGCTTCAGTATGGTGCGCGATGCCAGCTTCAGCAGGTCTAAGGAAAAGAGCCTGTTGGTGGTGGATGTTGAATACCAGTTCAATGTCCACTTTTCGGTGGGCATGTGCTGCCGCTCGGGGCGAAACATGTCTATACTTACGGCATCGGTAGTGGGCTACAAGAGGGTATGAAATCCGTCACGCGTCACGATATCACGATATCACGATAAGAAAGGTCACAGAATTAAATTATAATAATAATTACTATAGTAATTATATATAATTTTGATTTTCAGATATTTAGCAGTCGCTTAAAAGTCGCTTATCGTGATATCGTGACTTCGTGACGCGTGACAAAAACATAATAAAAATTGTGTCTTTCCCTGAATATGGTGGTTCTTCTGCAATTTAGTTGAAGAGTACATGCTCCAGTACAA
>CAMVAI010000045.1 GCA_947165435.1 uncultured Prevotella sp. | reverse complement strand
AATCATTTTATACGAAATCTTATCTATTTACCCCTATGAAATATCTACTGAGCCATAAATATTAGTTAGTTAGCGGCTCGCTTCCCGCTAAGAAAAGCAAAAGCAACAAACTTTGTTAGTCTGTTGCTTTTTGCAGTTTGTACACCCGCAGGGGTTCGAACCCTGGACACCCTGATTAAGAGTCAGGTGCTCTACCAACTGAGCTACGGGTGCATTGTTTTTTTGTTTGCTTCAGCGCTCTTGCTGAATTGCGGGTGCAAAGGTAAGGAGTTTTTTTGTATCCACCAAACTTTTTGGTGTTTTTTTTCTTGAAAAGATGAAAAAAGGCTCATTTTCCGAAGAAATGAGCCTTTTTATGGTAGAATAGGAGAGTGTTCAGATGAAGAGAACGGTGAGTCCCGCCATTACAATGCTGACCATCGACATGAGTTTGATGAGGATGTTGAGCGACGGTCCTGAGGTGTCTTTGAACGGGTCGCCCACGGTATCGCCTACAATCGTAGCCTTATGTGCAAACGAGCCTTTACCGCCAAAGTTGCCTTCTTCTACCATTTTCTTGGCGTTGTCCCATGCTCCACCGGCATTAGCCATGAAGACGGCGAGGGTGAAGCCGCAGGTGAGTCCGCCCACCAGCAGGCCCAGCACTCCGGCGACGCCAAGCACGCAGCCAACGACGATGGGGATGGCAATGGCAAGCAGAGAGGGGAAAATCATCTCGTGCTGGGCAGCACGGGTAGATATTTCCACGCATGAGCCATAGTCGGGCGTAGCCTTGCCCTCAAGGATGCCGGCAATTTCGCGGAACTGGCGGCGCACCTCTTCCACCATCTTCTGTGCCGCGCGCCCCACGGCCTCCATGGTCAGTCCGCAGAACAGGAAGGCCGCCATGCCGCCGATAAAGGCTCCGACGAGCACCTTGGGGTTCATGAGGTTCACCTGGAAATAGTTCATGAAGTCGGGAATGGTGGCTTGCGATGCGGCGATGGCTTCGCCTTTGACGTTCTTCATCATGATGTCGGCGCGCTCCATGGCAATCTTGATTTCCTCGATGTATGAGGCCAGCAGTGCCAGGGCGGTGAGGGCGGCAGAGCCGATGGCAAAGCCCTTGCCGGTGGCGGCAGTGGTGTTGCCCAGAGCGTCGAGGGCGTCGGTACGATGGCGCACCTCTTCGCCCAGTTCCGACATCTCGGCATTTCCGCCGGCGTTGTCGGCAATGGGTCCGTAGGCATCGGTGGCCAGTGTGATGCCCAGCGTGGAGAGCATTCCCACGGCAGCGATGCCAATGCCGTAAAGTCCGTTGGACAGGCTCTGCGACGACATGGAGAGGTCGAAGCCGTTGGCAAACCCGAAGCTGAGGATGATAGCCACACCGATGGTGACGACGGGTATGCAGGTAGAAATCATGCCTGTGCCTATACCTTTTATGATAACGGTAGCAGAGCCCGTGAGTCCGGCTTCAGAAATCTTCTGTGTGGGCTTATACGAGTGCGAGGTGTAATACTCGGTAGCCTGTCCGATGACAACACCCGCTACCAGTCCGGTGATGACGCTGAACGAGAGCCACAGCCAGTTGTCGATGCCCAGCAGGTAGAGGATGGCAAAGGTGGCTCCGGCTATCAGAACAGCACTTACGTTAGTGCCCAGCGACAGCGAGTGCAGCAGGTCGCGCATGGTGGCTCCCTCCTTGGTGCGGACGAGGAAGATGCCTATGAGCGACAGGAACACACCGACGGCGGCAATGAGCATGGGCGCGATGACGGCTTTCAGCTGTATGTCAACGCCGGCGGCTCCGAAGGCTGCGGCGCCCAAGGCCGCCGTAGAGAGCACCGAGCCACAGTACGACTCGTACAGGTCGGCACCCATGCCAGCCACGTCGCCTACGTTGTCGCCCACGTTGTCGGCAATGGTTGCCGGGTTGCGCGGGTCGTCTTCTGGTATGTCCGCCTCCACCTTGCCAACGATGTCGGCCCCCACGTCGGCCGCCTTGGTATAGATGCCGCCGCCGACTCGTGCAAACAGGGCCTGCGTCGATGCACCCATGCCGAAGGTCAGCATGGTGGTGGTGATGGAGATGAGTCCGTCGGCATCAAAGTAGTTCAGCACGACAAACCAGATGGCGATGTCGAGCAGTCCCAGTCCTACTACCGTCAGTCCCATCACGGCTCCGGAGCGGAAGGCCACCTTCAGTCCGGCATCGAGACTCTTGCGGGCGGCGTTGGCCGTGCGTGCCGAGGCGTAGGTGGCCGTCTTCATGCCGAAGAATCCTGCCAGGCCTGAGAAGAATCCGCCGGTCAGGAAGGCGAACGGCACCCAGGGGTTCTGCACGTTCAGTCCGTAGGCCATGAAGGCAAACAGCGCACAGAGCACGGCGAACACGATGCCCACCACTTTGTATTGCTGTTTCAGATAGGCCATGGCCCCTTTTCTCACATAGAGGGCTATCTCACGCATGCGCGGTGTACCCTCGTCCTCCTTCATCATTTGTGTGAAGAAGAAAAAAGCCATGCCCAACGCCACGACCGAGGCGATGGGCACGAGCCAAAAAACACTTGGAATAATCATAAGTTTTTTCTTTCTGTTTATGATTGTAAGTTATTGTAGTACAGTCTTGTATGGCGATGCCTGCTGCGGTGTTACTCGTCGGCAATGAAGTCGGACAGGCTCTCGGCATCCTCGTCGTCCGTGACGTCAATATCAAATGTGGTACGGTAGTTGTTCTCGTTGATTTCGTCGTCATCCGGCTCTTCCAGCTCTACATCGTCCTCGTCGGGGCGGTTGTAGTCGTCCTCGGGCAGTTCGTCGTCCTCGTTGTCCTCGTCGTGGCTTTCAAACTTCATGCGCGGCTTGATGACCTCCGGCTTCACCTTGGCGAAGATGGCTTCCACCCAGGTGCCTTTCTCCACCTCCAGCACTTCGTATCCGTCGGCCACCTTCTTCTCGTACATGCCACCTTTCTTGTGCAGCCGGTCCTTGGGTAGGGTAGTGGTAGAGATGTCAAATCCGCTCTCGATGATGTCCTGGATAGACTGCGACAGCGAGTCCCATCCGCCACCGAAATTCCTGTCAAGCACTTCTATGAGCTTGGCGGCAGTGATGTGGCGTATGTTCTCGTAGGTGAGGTCGGTGACGCGCGAGATGGGTCGCTTCTTGATGGCCCATGTCACCTTGACGTCGTCGGCCACTTTGATGGTGGCCACCTTGTATCCCTGCTTGGTATATTTCTCAAGCAGCAGCTTGTTGCTGTTGTCCTTGATTTCTTCAATCATGAAGGCACTGCGGATGATGTCGGTGATGCGGCGCATCTCTTCTTTCAGCTCCACGTCCTTATCTACTACTTCCAGCATGCGGAAGATGTCGTTTTCCTGCACATCCCACACCGTGCTCTTGGTTAAGGTCTTCAAGGTGATACCTTTGCTTGTGTTCATTTCTCTTGTCATTATGCTAATCAGTTTTTTTTGTATTATGGTGCAAATGTACATACTTTATTTTCTTCCCACAAGTTTTTCAGCAAGATTTTTGTTTATTTTCGCAAAATGACGTAACTTTGCACTTCAGATATGACAGAACCATTGGCAGAAAGACTACGTCCGAGGTCTTTGGACGAATACATCGGACAGCAGCATCTCGTGGGCGAGGGTGCCGTGCTTCGTAAGATGATCGAGGCCGGTCGCATCCCGTCGTTCATTATGTGGGGGCCGCCGGGAGTGGGCAAGACCACGCTGGCGCAGATTATAGCCCACCGGCTGGAGACGCCGTTCTACACGCTGTCGGCAGTGACCAGCGGCGTGAAGGAAGTTCGCGAGGTGATAGAGCGTGCGCAGAAGGGGCGCTTCTTCAACGAGGCGTCGCCCATCTTGTTCATCGACGAGATACACCGTTTTTCCAAGTCGCAGCAAGACTCGCTGCTGGGTGCGGTAGAAAAAGGCATTGTGACGCTGATAGGCGCCACCACCGAGAACCCGTCGTTCGAGGTGATACGCCCGCTGCTCTCGCGCTGCCAGCTGTACGTGCTGAAATCGTTAGAGGTGGCCGACCTGCAGCAGCTGTTGTCACGTGCCGTTTCGCAAGACGTCGTTCTGAAGGAAAAGCACATCGAGTTGAAAGAGACATCGGCTCTCATCAGGTATAGCGGTGGCGATGCGCGCAAGCTGCTGAACATCCTGGAGTTGGTGGTCAATTCGGCTACCGATGAAGAGATTGTCATTACCGATGCATTTGTGGTGCAATGTCTGCAGCAGAACCCGTTGGCCTACGACAAGGACGGCGAGATGCACTACGACATCATCTCGGCATTCATCAAGAGCATCCGTGGCTCCGACCCCGATGCCGCCCTCTATTGGATGGCCCGGATGATAGAAGGCGGCGAAGACCCGCAGTTCATAGCCCGCCGCATGGTGATTTCGGCATCCGAGGACATCGGGCTGGCCAACCCCAATGCCCTGCTGTTGGCCAATGCAGCCTTCGACACGGTGATGAAGATAGGATGGCCCGAGGGGCGCATCCCGCTGGCCGAGTGTGCCGTCTATCTGGCCACGTCGCCCAAGAGCAATTCCGCCTATCTTGGCATCGACGCCGCCCTGGCACTGGTCCGTCAGACCGGCAACCAGCCCGTACCGTTGCACCTGCGCAATGCACCCACCAAGATGATGAAGGATTTGGGCTACAGCGACGGCTATCGCTATCCCCACGATTTCGCCGGGCACTTCACTCCCCAGCAGTATATGCCCGATGCGCTGTGCAACCATCGTCTGTGGCATGCGCAGCACTCGCCGTCTGAGCAGAAGCTTTACGAACGGATGGTCAACTACTGGGGGAAACGATACGAAGAGTAATAGCTTCATGCAAATGGAATACGACATTATACATCAGGTGATCGAGTTTCTGGGCACCTTTGCCTTTGCCATATCCGGCATACGCCATGCTGCCGCCAAGCATTTCGACTGGTTCGGGGGCTATGTGTGCGGCATTGCCGTAGCCATAGGCGGCGGCACCATTCGCGATGTCATGCTTGGGGCCACGCCGTTCTGGATGACCAATCCGTTCTACATCATCTGCACGGCACTGGCTTTGCTGTTCGTCGTCGTCTTTTCGCGCCATATAGAGGGGCTGAAGAATACGTGGTTCGTGTTCGACACGCTCGGGCTGGCCCTGTTCACCATTGCCGGCATACAGAAGTCGCTCGCCTTCGGACAGCCTTACTGGGTGGCCATCATCATGGGGTGCATCACGGGTGCCGCCGGAGGTGTCATCCGCGACGTGTTGCTGAACAACGAGCCCGTCATCTTTCAGCGCGAGATTTACGCCATGGCAGCCATCTTGGGCGGCATCACCTATTGGCTTTCCGACTATGCCGGCCTGCCTGTCGAGGTGACGGTGATTGCCTCGTTTGCGGTCACCTGCCTCATGCGCTTCCTGGCGGTGCGCTACCATCTCTCCCTTCCTGTGCTGAAGAGCGAATAAGCATCAAGCGCTTTTGTTAGAAAAACCTCCCACTTCGTTTAAACTTTCTTAAATAAATCCTACAAGTGCGAAACGTTTGACAAAAAATGTCTATCTTTGCGATGCATAAATGTATGCCGCAAGGTACTGCGTTTTGTAAGTATAATCTCTGCCATCCTTCAGCTTCTCATTCACAGATTGATTGGCATTAGCTATAGCTTTTTCAAGGCTGCCACCATTGCGTTCAAAGTAACTGTGCAGCCCTTTGGTTTTGATGAAGAACTCAATCGTCTTCCGATACTCCACGCATTGGTTCAGGTCTTTGAGCAAAGGCTCCTGTTCGTCGTATGGACGTGAGGTGTAGCGGAAATAGTAAAGGAAGAACAGTTCTGTACAGCGGTGAGTCTCGATGAACTCAACCTCGCAGTAGATGCCTTTCTTAGGTTTGTTGATGGGCTTGACATACTTCGCCTTTAGCTTCTGATATTTTTTCGTGCTGTGCAGTTATCATCATTCAAAAAATAACAGGTAGGATAGAGGTAATTCTTCGAAAAAATGTTTCCGTATGTCAGTTTTTCTTCGTAATTTTGCAGCAAACTTGAGACTATGAAGTACGCAGACTATATCAAGCAGATAGAGATTGACTCGCTGTGGAGCGGCAAGAAACACATACGGTGGACGCTGGACCCCCGCGTGAACATACTGAGCGGCATCAACGGGGTGGGGAAGAGCACGATATTAAATAAGGTGTTCCGTAGCGTATCGACGAACGGCGACCTGGTGAACCACCTGCTGAAGGGTGTACACATCACGGCAGAGCCTGAGGATGCCACGCATGTTCGCTACGACGTGATACGTTCGCTCGACTCGCCCATGCTCGACAACGAGACGCTGAACATGGTGGACACACGCATACGGTCGGCACTCGACTTCCAGTTGTACCATCTGCAGCGCAAGTATCTGGACTACCAGGTGAACATTGGCAACCGCATCATCGAGTCGCTGCAGCAGGGCGACGCCGATGCCGCCCAACGCCTGTCGCAAGCCAAGCGGCGCTTTCAAGACATGGTGGACGACCTGTTTGAGGAGACGGGCAAGAAGATGGTGCGCACGGAGAACGAGATACGCTTCTCGCAGATGGGTGAGGCGTTGGTGCCCTACCAGCTGTCGAGTGGCGAGAAGCAGATGCTGGCCATCCTGCTGACGGTGCTTGTGGAAGACCAGCAGCCCTACGTGCTCTTCATGGACGAGCCAGAGGTGAGCCTGCACATAGAGTGGCAGAAACGGCTCATCGACCTGATAGTGGAGCTGAACCCGAGGGTGCAGATTATTCTGACCACCCATTCGCCGGCAGTCATCATGAACGGATGGATGGACAAGGTGACGGAGGTGAGCGACATCACGGTGTGAAAAAATTTAACCCATTCCCATGTCCAGCAAGTTGAAGGATAATCTGACCAGCAGCTACTTTGAGGCGGCGAACGCGCTGACCTCGAAGCGGGCGCGCCGGCGCATCGTGGCGTATGTGGAGAGCTACGACGACATCTATTTCTGGCGCACGGTGCTGTCGGGCTTTGAAGACGAGACGCGCTACTTCGAGGTGATGCTGCCGTCGCACAAGCGGTTGGAACGCGGCAAGAAGTCGGTACTGATGAACTTTATCGGCAAGCATGTCGGGCCGGACATGATAGCCTGCGTGGATGCCGACTACGACTACTTGTTGCAGGGAGCCACGGAGCAGTCGAAGCGCGTGCTGAACAACGGCTACGTGTTTCATACCTATGTCTATGCCATCGAGAACATGCAGTGCTATGCCCCGTCGCTGCACGATGCCTGTGTGGCGGTGACGCTGAACGACCACCGCGTCTTCGACTTCGACGACTATTTGCGGCAATACAGCGAAGCTGTGTTCCCGCTGTTCGTATGGAGCATCTGGGCCTACCGCACGGGCCACTATCCGCGCTTTACCATGTCGGAGTTGGCGCGGGTGATAGACCCCGGCGGACTGAATGTCGGCAACCCGCAGCCCGCCATCGACCACCTGCGCCGCAAGGTCGGTACGAAGATACGGCAGCTACAGACCGAATTTCCGCAAAACAAGGAGGAATACCTGAAGACGAAGGAGAGCATCAAGGCACTGGGCGTGACGCCACAGACCACCTATCTGTATGTGCAGGGGCACCACCTGTTCGACAATGTCGTGGTGCCGGTGGTCAGCAAGGTGTGCAACCGCCTGCGCCAGGAGCGTCAGGAAGAGATACAACGTACAGCCCGTCACCACATGCAGCGGGAGAACGAGATGTCGTGCTATGAACACTCGCTACAGGACATTCGCCAGACGCTGAAGAAGAACACGGGCTACATGCTGTGTCCGCAGTTCAGGCGCATTCAGCAGGACGTGGCGCAGTATCTTGCCGCCACCCAGAAAGCTGCTAAAAGCTCGGTCAGTTGTACGGTTTCTACAGCGGACGCCACAGTCAGTCAGACAGCACGTAGGTCTCAAGAAACTTGACAGTACCCGTCACGCGTACCTTATTTATATATGCTGGCAGCAATACCGTCTCGCCGGCACGGAGGGTGGTCTTTTCGCCATTAACACAGAGTGTGCCCTCGCCTTTGACGGCAATGAGAACGACGAAGGAGTCGAGCTCGCTATAGTCGATGTCCATCGGTTCGTCAAGGTCGTAAACGGCCGTATTGAAATAGGGGCACTCCACGAGCGTCTGTCCTTGGTTCTTGACGGGTGTGTAGTGCTGGCGATAGTCGCTCTGCACATGGTAGTCGATGCACTCTGAGGCTTCCTGGGTGTGCAACTGGCGGTAGTTGCCGTCTTTGTCGCGCCGCTTGTAGTCGTAGATACGGTAAGTGACATCGCTGGTCTGTTGGATTTCGGTCAGGAAGCAGCCTGCCCCGATGGCGTGGATGCGCCCGGCGGGGATGAAGAAGCAGTCGCCCTCGCCGACGGTATAGCGGGCCAGGGCATCGCAGATAGTGTCGTCGGCCACGCGTTGCTTGTATTCCTCTGGGGTCAGCGCCATCTTCAGCCCGTTGTAGAGCTGTGCCTCGGGGGCCGACTCCATGACGTACCACATTTCCGTCTTGCCGCGTCCTTTGCCTTGGCGGCGGGCTATCTCGTCGCTGGGGTGTACCTGTATGGAGAGGTCTTGACGGGCATCGATGAACTTGATGAGCAGCGGAAACTCGTTTCCGAAGCGTCGGTAGTTGGCTTCGCCCACCAGGCGGTCTTTCAGGTCGGCCACCAGCGTGTTCAGCGAGCGTCCGTCGCCGGCAGCAATGGTTTCGTTGTCAGCAACGCCGGACAGCTCCCAGCTCTCGCCGACGCGCTCCGTGTCGGCAGCAAGATGTTTGAAGGGAATGATTTTGTTGCCGCCCCAGAGGGTCTGTTTCAGCAGCGGTTCAAACTTGTAGAAGTTCTGCATAGTGTTTTCTTTTCCCATATTTTTCTGCGTTTTTTTATATATATACGATGTTTTGTGTTTCTTCACGCATCAGTTCGTGCGGTTTAGTTGTCTTTCCAGAAAGCACGGGTGAAGAGCACCAGCACCGTCATGATTTCCAGTCGGCCCACGAGCATGAGGAACGACAGCAGCCATTTCAGCGGGTCGGCCAACTCGCTCCACGACATTGACGGGCCGATGCCGGTGGTCAGCGAGGGGCCTACGTTGCTGACACAACTCAGTCCGATGACGATGGCGTTGATGACATCAATGCCCGACAGAATCATGATGCCTGTCGATAGGAACAGCATCAGCATGAATATCGTGGTGAACGAGAGCAGCGTGAGCAGGCGTGAGGAACTGACGGGCTGTCCGTTGATCTTGACGGGCAGCACGGCATTGGGGTGCAGGATGCGGCGGAACTCGTTGCGCAGCACCTTGAACAGCATGATGGCACGTATGCACTTCAGGCCGCCGGTGGTGGAGCCCGAGCAGGCTCCTATGAAGGTGAGCAGGGCCAGAATCATCCACGTCAGCTGTGGCCACAGGCTGACATCCTCGTTGAAGAGGCCAGTGGTGGTGATGAAGCTGACCGTCTGGAACAGGGCGGCCCGCAAGGCCCGCTCGATGTCGTAGCCGTTGTGCGTGACGAGCAGCCATCCAATGCAGAGCGTAGCCATGACGATGAGGCTGATGTAGAGCTTGAACTCGGAGTTGCGCATCAGGTCGCGCAGGCGGAACTTGAAGAGTGCCAGATAGAACAAGGTGAAGTTGATGCCTGCGAGGAACTGGAAGAGGATGGCTACATAGTCGATGGTGGCGGAATGGAAGAAGCTGGTGGAGTCGTTGTGCGTGGAGAAACCGCCTGTCGCCGTGGTGGACATGGCATAGTTGGCACAGTCGAACCAGCCCATGCCGGCAGCATAGTATGATACGCCGCATGCTATGGTGAGCACCGTGTAAACCGACCATATCCACTTGGCACTGGTGGATAGGCGTGGGTGCATCTTGGTGCGCATGGGGCCGGTGGCCTCGGCGGCAAACACCTTCACGCTACCGCCTACCATCGAGGGCAGAATGGCGATGGTGAAGAACACGATACCCAATCCGCCTATCCACTGCGTCAGCGACCGCCAGAACAGCAGGGCGTGCGGCAGCCGCTCCACGTCGTCGATGATGGTGGCGCCGGTGGTGGTGAATCCGGAGATGGTTTCAAAATAGGCGTCGGTGACATTGTCGATATGTCCGCCGATGAGGAAGGGCAGCATGCCGAACAGGCTGAACACCGCCCATGTGGTGGCAACAAGGAAATAGGCATCGCGGCGGCTGAGGCTGTTATTGGCATCGCGGCTGAAATAGCGTAGCACAAAGCCACAGCTGACGGTGAAGAGCGTGGATACGAGAAACGACATCAGGTCGTCTTCCTTGTAGCAGAGCGCCATCACCCCGCAGCCCAGCATCAGCGTGCCGAGCATGAAGAGCAGCGAACCCAGAATCTTGTATATCAGCCGGAAGTTTACCATAGGGTGACAGACTTGATGTGTTGTATGTTTACCATAGAGTGCCCGACTTGAAGTATTTTTCCACCTTCTTCAGGTTCTGTTCGTGACAGAACACCATGACGCTGTCGCCGGCCTGTATCTGTGTGTTGCCGTTGACAAGGATGCCCTGATTGTCGCGAACCAGTCCACCGATGGTCACGCCGAAGGGCAGCCCGAGATCTTTCACCGCCTTGCGCGTCACCTTCGAGCCTTCAGCGGCTACAAACTCGGCCACGTCGGAATCGACCATCATCAGTGAGCGCACATTCGACACGTCGGCGTCGAGCATCATCTGGTAGATATGGCTGGCGGCAAGGGTCTGCTTGTTGATAATGGTGCCTATGTCCAGACTTTCGGCCATATCGACATAGTCGAGGTTCTCGACCATGGCCACCGTCTTGCGGACCCCCAGGCGCTTAGCCGTCAGGCAGGCCAGGATGTTAGCCTCGGTATTACCGGTCAGGGCCACAAAGGCTTGTGTGTTCTGGATGCCTTCATCCTGCAGCAGGCCCAGGTCGCGGCCGTCGCCGTGGATAATCATGGCGTTGACATTGTTCAGCAGCTCGTTCAGACGTTCGCAGCGCAGCTCATCGTTCTCTATAATCTTCAGGTGCATATAGTCGGGGGCGGTGAGGGCCACGCGTACTGCCGTCTTGCCGCCGCCCATGATGATGACGTTCTTCACGTCGGTATAGTGTTCCTTGCCGGCCAGCTGCCGGATGTAGGGAATGTATTCGCGGGTGGTCATAAAATAGACCAGGTCGCCCACATGCAGCTCGTCGTTACCGCCGGGTATCAGCGTCTCGCCCTCGCGCTTGATGGCTACGACGTGGTAAGGGTCGTCGGGACCGCATAGCGTGCGTAGCGGACGGTTCAGTATCTGGCAGGTGCTACGGAGCTTGATGCCCAGCATGACCAGGACACCGCCGTGGACATCCCATCGCTGGCGCACCCACGACATCTTCAGACCGTTGGTGATGTCGATGGCTGCCAGTACCTCGGGATAGATGAGCGAGTTGATGCCTATCTTTTCAAAGAATGGCTGCAGGTGGGGGGCCAGATATTCGTAGTTGTCGATGCGGGCCACCGTCTTCTTGGCTCCTAAGGCATGTGCTAAGATGCAGGCATTCATGTTGGTGCTCTCGTCGGGGGTCACGCCCACGAATAGGTCGGCATGCTCGGCACCGGCTTCCTTCAGTGTCTGTATGCTGGTGGGCGAGCCGTGCAGGGTCATGATGTCGTATTTGCTGTCCAGATCGCCAAGCCGTGCCAAGTCGTCGTCAATCAGAATACAATCCTGGTGGTCTTTCGACAGCAGTTTCGACAGGTGTTTTCCTACGGCTCCTGCTCCGCCAATGATAATTTTCATCTTCTATCTATTGAACGTTGAACATTGAACATTTTTCGCTGCACGCTATCATATTGAACCTTGAACCCTTTGCTGGCGGTAGCCCAACTATTCACTATAAACTATAAACTATTCACTAAGAATAGCCCGGCAGATGCTCTCTTTGTCGATGCCGACAATATGTTGCAGCTGAGCCACCGTGCCGTGTTCTACAAAGTGGTCGGGAATGCCCAAGCGGCGCACGACGGGGCGGTAGCCGTGGTCGTCCATCCATTCCATGACTGCCGAACCCATGCCGCCGTTTCTCACGCCGTCCTCGATGGTGACGACTTTCTGGAAGCGTTGTCCTATCTCGTGCAGCAGGTCTTCGTCCAGCGGTTTCAGGAATCGCAGGTCGTAGTGGGCGATGCTGAGTTTTTGGCTATTGGCTATTTCGTCAATGGCAGCAGCAGCCTCTACACCGATGGGGCCAATGGTGATGACGGCCATGTCGGCGCCGTCGCGTAGTTTGCGGCCCTTGCCGACGGGTACTTCTTCCAGCGGACAGCGCCAGTCAACCACCGAACCGCTACCGCGAGGATAACGGATGACGAACGGCCCCTTGTCGGGCAGCTGTGCGGTGTACATGAGGCGGCGCAGCTCACACTCGTCCATGGGTGAGGCAATGGTCAGGTTGGGCACCACGCGCAGGGCTGCCATGTCGAAGACACCGTGGTGGGTGGGGCCGTCTTCGCCCACCAGTCCGGCACGGTCGAGGCAGAGCACGACGTTCAGCCCGAGAATCGCCACGTCGTGGATAATGTTGTCGTAGGCACGTTGTGCAAAGGCACTGTAGATATTGCAGAAGGGTAGCAACCCCTCCTTGGCCATTCCGCCAGAGAAGGTGACGGCATGCCCTTCGGCAATGCCCACGTCGAAGGTGCGGTCGGGCATCTCGTTCATCATGATGTTCATCGAGCAGCCGGTAGGCATGGCTGGGGTGACACCTACTATCTTCGTGTTCTGCCGAGCCAGTTCCAAGAGCGTCTCGCCAAAGACATCCTGGAATTTTGGCGGTTTGTTGGTGGTGTCGCTGACGATACGCTCGCCCGTCTCGGCATCAAACTTGCCGGGAGCGTGCCATACGGTGACATCCTTCTCGGCCGGTGCGTAGCCGTGGCCTTTCTGGGTGTGCAGGTGCAGCAGCTTCGGTCCTTTCATGTCTTTAAGCTGGCGCAGAATGCGTACCAGCTCCTTCACGTCATGTCCGTTGAAGGGGCCGAAATAGCGTATGTCCATGCCCTCGAAGACGTTCTGCTGGTGTGAGATGGCCGACTTGAGAGCGTTCGACAGGCGGATGAGTCCCTTGCGCCGGTCGTCGGGCAGCAGCCCCTTGCTGTGCATCCATCGCGATACCTTGAAGCGCAACGCGTTGTAGGTCTCGTTGGTACTGAGCGACAGCAGGTACTCTTGCATGCCCCCGACAGCCCGATCGATGGACATATTGTTGTCGTTGAGGATGATAAGGATGTCGTTGGGGGTAGAAGAGACGTTGTTCAACCCTTCGTAGGCCAGCCCGCCAGACATGGCACCGTCGCCGATGACGGCTACCACATGGCGCTCATGCCCCGTCTGTGCGGCTTCTGTCTTGGCAGCCACCGCCATGCCCAAAGCCGCCGAGATGCTGTTAGAGGCATGTCCGCACATGAATGTGTCGTACTCGCTCTCCTGCGGAGAGGGGAACGGGCGGATGCCGCCCAGTTTGCGGTTGGTGCAGAACAGGTCCTTACGACCGGTGAGTATCTTATGGCCGTATGCCTGATGGCCTACGTCCCAGACGATGCGGTCGTAGGGCGTGTCGTAAACATAGTGCAGGGCGACGGTAATCTCGGTGACGCCTAAGCTTGATGCCAGGTGGCCGGGATTAACGGAAAGTTCCTTGACAATGTCCTCGCGCAGTTCTTGGCACAACTGCGGCAGGGCATCGACCTGCAACTTCCGTAAATCGTCAGGATATAGGATGTCTTTTAATAGTTCCACGTCAATTTTCATGAAAATTTGCTGCAAAGATACAGCAATTTAGCCGATTGGCAAAATAAAATAACAAAATCCTTGCAAATTACATAAAAACTTTATATATTTGCAGAAAATAACGACTACTATTCATACTAAAAACCGAATGCAATATATAGCCTTGCCTGATGCCGACAAGAACAGACCGCTGTCGTTCTATCTTGCCATGGAGGAATACGTGGCACGACAGATGGATGTTGACGACGGTTTTTTCTTTTGGCAAGTGTCGCCTACCGTCATCTTCGGACGCCACCAGTCGGTGGGCAACGAAGTGAACGAAGCCTACTGTCGCCACCATGGCATCAGCATGTTTCGCCGGAAGAGTGGGGGAGGCTGCGTGTATGCCGACCAAAACAACCTCATGCTGTCGTTTGTGACCACTGGAGAACAGGTGGGATTGGCCTTCAACCGTTTTGTCAACATGCTCCTGCTCGTGTTGCGCAAGATGGGGGTGCAGGCCGTGGGAACCAGTCATAACGATGTGCTGATAGACGGACGGAAGGTGAGCGGCACAGCCTGCTACCAACTGCCCGGCAGGAGCATCGTACACGGTACGCTGCTTTACGATACGGATATGGAACACATGCTGCATGCCATTACCCCCGGTGAGGAAAAGCTGCAGCAGAAGGGCATACAGAGCGTGCGCCAGCGCATCACCCTGCTGAAAGACCATGTGACGCTCAGTCTCGACGAGGTGAAAACCCTTATCCGACAAACCCTTTGCAACGGAGAGCACCGGCTGACCGCCAGCGATGTTGCTGCCATTGAACAAATAGAACAGGGCTATCTGCGTGACGAATTTATATACCTTTTATAATATATACCTATTTTAAAATATAAAAGCATCATCATACAATGGAAAACAAGAAAACCTGTCTTTATGACAAACATGTAGCGTTAGGGGCTTTGATGTCGCCGTTCGGAGGCTTCATCATGCCCATACAGTACACCAATATCGTGGACGAACATCAGGCCGTGCGCCATTCGTGCGGCGTGTTCGACGTGAGTCACATGGGCGAAGTGCTCATTGCCGGCAGGGATGCAGCACGCTACGTCAACCACCTCTTCACCAACGATGTTGCCGACATGCCTGCGGGCAAGATTCTCTATGGCATGATGTGCTACGAGGATGGCGGGGTGGTGGACGACTTGCTGGTGTATAAGATGGCCGATGACCGCTTCTTCCTCGTCATCAATGCCTCGAATATCGACAAGGACTGGGCGTGGATTCAGCAGCATGCCACCGGCTATGACGTCATGCTGGAGAACCAAAGCGAGGCGTATGGCGAGTTGGCAGTACAGGGGCCGCATGCCGAGGCCGTCATGGAACAGGTGCTCGGACTGCCTTGCAGCGAGTTGCTGTTCTATACGTTCAAGCAGGAAGACGGCATCCTCATTTCGCGTACCGGCTATACCGGTGAGGACGGCTTTGAGATTTATGCCGATGCCGCCTTCATCAACCGTTGTTGGGACAAGCTGGTTGACTCCGGGCGCTGCAAGCCCTGTGGCTTGGGATGTCGCGACACTTTACGCTTCGAAGTGGGGCTGCCCCTCTATGGCGACGAGTTGAGCGAGACGATCACCCCTGTCATGGCCGGACTGAGCATGTTCGTCAAATTCGACAAGGAAGAATTTATCGGTAAGGAAGCGTTGACCCGCCAGAAGGCAGAAGGCCCGGCCCGGAAGCTGGTGGGCATCGAGTTGGCCGACAAGGCGATTCCCCGTCACGGATACACAGTGCTGAAAGACGGTGTGGCAGTTGGCGTGGTTACCACTGGCTATCATGCCATCTCCATCGACCGCAGTGTCTGCATGGCCCTTGTCGATACCCCCTTTGCCGCCGTCGGTACCGAGGTGGCTATACAGATTCGCAAGAAGACATTCCCCGGCGTGGTGTGTAAGAAGCGTTTCTACGACAAACACTATAAGAAATAGCAACCGAATCGTAATGACGCGATAACGTAATCCCGTAATTCCGTAATTCCGTTAAACCGAAAATAGAAAAAATCCTAAATCAAAAAATATCATTGTTATGGCAAAAGTAATTGAAGGACTCTATTACAGTGAGTCGCATGAGTATGTGAGAATAGAAGGCAGCTTCGGCTATGTAGGTATCACCGACTATGCCCAGCAGGCATTGGGCAATGTGGTTTATGTCGATATGCCCGACGTGGATGATGAGGTGGAGGCTGGCGAAGAGTTTGGAGCCGTGGAGAGTGTGAAGGCAGCCTCCGACCTGATATCGCCTGTCAGCGGCACCGTCGTCGAGGTGAACAGTGCTTTGGAGGATGAGCCGGAACTGATTAACCAGGATGCTTATGCTAACTGGATTATCAAGGTGGAAATGACTGAACCTATGGAGATTGAAAACCTCATGGATGCAAAGACTTACGTCACTTTTTGTGAGAAGTGAATGCCGTAATTCCGTTATTCCGTAATTCCGTTATTCCGTAATTCCGTTATTCCGTAATTCCGTTATCCCGTAATTCCGTTATCTCGTTATCCCGTAATTCCGTTATTCCGTTATCCCGTTATCCCGTTATCCCGAAAAATGTATAAGTATTTTCCCCATACAGACGAAGACCTGCGTCAGATGCTGGAACGCGTGGGCGTCGGCTCGATGGATGCGCTCTATGACGACATTCCAGAGGCCATCCGTTTCCGCGACGAATACCAGTTGCCGCAGGCATTGAGCGAAGTGGAGATTCGGCAGACTTTCCGGGCGTTAGGCTCGCAGAACAGGCTGCTGACGTGCTTTGCCGGCTTGGGTGTCTATGACCATTACACACCTGCTGTCATTCCGCAGCTGGTGCAACGCTCCGAGTTCCTGACCAGCTATACCCCCTATCAGGCAGAGGTGTCGCAAGGCACGCTGCACTACATCTTTGAATACCAGTCGATGATGGCCGAGCTGACCGGTATGGACGTGTCGAACGCCTCTATGTACGACGGTACGACAGCTGCTGCCGAGGCGATGATGATGGCTGTAGCAGCAGGCAAGAAAGCCAACCGCGTGCTGGTGTCTGGCACATTGAATCCGAAGACGCTGGACGTACTGCGCACGTATGCCCTCCATCAAGGTATCGACCTGGTACAGCTGGCTGTCGATGACGGCGTGACATCGGTGCCCGACCTGCATGCCCGTCTGGCAGAAGGTGGCGTGGCCGGCGTTATCGTACAGCAGCCGAATGTCTATGGGATTGTTGAAGACTATAGTGGCTTTGCCGATGCCTGTCATGCGCAGAAGGCACTGCTCGTCATGGACAGCGTGGCTGCCGACCTTGCCGTGCTGAAAACACCGGGCGAGTGGGGGGCAGACATTGCCGTGGGCGATGGACAGTCGTTAGGCATCCCCATGTCTTTTGGCGGTCCGTATGTCGGCTATATGTGCTGCACCGAGAAACTCATCCGTAAGATGCCGGGCCGTATCGTTGGCATGACGAAGGACAGTCGCCAACAGCGGGCCTTCGTGCTGACGCTGCAGGCCCGCGAGCAGCATATCCGCCGACAGAAGGCCACGTCGAACATCTGTTCCAATCAGTCGCTGATGGCTCTCTGGGTTACCATATATATGTCGTTGATGGGTAGGCAAGGCGTGAAGGAGGCTGCCGAGCTGTCGTATGCCGGTACACATTACCTCTGTGACCGTCTGATAGAGACAGGTCGCTTCCACCTGGCTTTCGACAAACCGTTCTTCAACGAGTTCCTGGTGCGCTACGATGGCGACACCGAACAGCTCTACCAGCGTTTTCTGGATGCCGGCATCCTGGGCGGTGTGCCCATGGACGGCGGTATCCTCTTTGCCGTCACCGAACAGCGTACGAAGGACGAAATAGACCAACTTGTAAACATTGCAGCCTTATGAACAGCCGATTATATGGAAATCTGATTTTTGAACTCTCGAAGCCGGGGCGTCAGGGATATAGCCTGCCCCGCAACCGCTTTGGCGATTACAGCGTGCCCGCTGAGCTGCGCCGCAGCCGCGATGCTGAACTGCCGGAGTGTGACGAGATGACCGTGGTGCGCCACTACACCAACCTGTCGGGCAACAACTTCGGTGTTGACAACGGCTTCTATCCATTAGGTTCGTGTACCATGAAGTACAACCCAAAGGTGAACGAAGAGATGGCTGCACTGCCCGAGTTCCAGCAGCTGCACCCGCTGCAGCCGGAGCAGACCACGAAGGGTGCCCGTGGCGTGGTGGCCATGCTCGAACGCATGCTTTGTGCCATCACCGGACTGGCCCACTTCACCTTCAAGCCCTACGCCGGAGCGCATGGCGAGCTGACGGGGCTGATGGTCATCGACAACTATCACCGCTCACGGGGTGACGGCCAGCGCAAGAAGGTGCTCATTCCCGACTCGGCCCATGGCACCAATCCTGCCTCTGCTGCCGTCTGCGGACTGGAGGTCGTCGAGGTGAAGAGCCTCGCCAACGGACAGGTAGATCTGGCCGACCTGCAGCGTATCATTAGCGAGTGCGGCCCTCAGGTGGCTGCCATGATGATGACCAATCCCAACACGTTAGGCATCTTCGAGTGCCGCATTCCCGAGATTACCCGCCTGGTACACGACTGCGGCGGACTGATGTATTACGACGGAGCCAACCTCAACCCAATGCTGGGTGCCTGCCGTCCCGGTGATATGGGTTTCGACGTGATGCACATCAACCTGCACAAGACCTTCTCAACGCCTCATGGCGGTGGCGGGCCCGGCAGCGGTCCTGTCGGTGTGCGCGAAGGCTTGCAACAGTTCTTCCCTGTGGTCAGTCCCTACTATGGCAACTTCAGCGTGCTTGTCAAGGCCTGTGCGTACATCATGTCGTTAGGGCGCGAGCATGTCAAGGAGGTGGGGCCGTTGGCTACGCTGAATGCCAACTATATCAAGGAAAGTCTGAAGGATGTCTATGAACTGCCCATCGAGGGACTGTGCAAGCATGAGTTTGTGTTCGATGGACTGAAGGACAAACAGACCGGTGTCACCACGATGGACGTGGCGAAACGGCTGCTCGACTATGGCTACCATGCCCCCACTATCTATTTCCCGTTGCTCTTCCACGAGTCGCTGATGATAGAGCCTACGGAAAATGAGTCGAAGGAGACGCTCGATGCCTTTATCTGTGTGATGCGCAAGATAGCGGAAGAGGCCTGCAACGAACCGGAGCTGGTGAAGTCGGCTCCTCACAACACCCCCATCGGTCGTGTCGATGACGTGCTGGCTGCCAAGCATCCCGTGGTGACGTATCGGCAGTTAATGAACGAGTAATTGACATTTCCAGCATATAAACGAGTAATAGTCATAGAGTAATGATGCTTACTACAGAACTATTGATCATCGGCGCGGGGCCTGGTGGCTACCGCGCCGCTGAATATGCCGCCCAACAAGGGCTGCGTATGGTGATTGTCGAGCAGGACGAGGTGGGGGGCACCTGCCTGAACCGGGGCTGCATACCCACCAAGACCTATGTTCACAGTGCTACGTTTGCCGAGGCCGTCGAGCGTCAGCAGCAGGTGGTGACACAGTTGCGGGCTGGCGTCGAGGCCATCCTCGCTCATCCTGCTATCACCCTGTTGCGCGGACATGCCTCTTTCGTGGATGCCCATACTGTCAGCGTGGGCAGTGATACGATTTCGGCCAAAAACATCATCATCGCCACGGGCAGCAAGGCTAAGATGTTGCCGCTGCCCGACCTGGACGATCCGCGCCTGGTCACCAGTACCGAACTGCTGCAGCATACAACCCTTCCCCGCAGGCTGGCCGTCATCGGTGCCGGTGTCATCGGCATGGAGTTCGCCTCAGTATTCCGTCGCTTCGGTTCAGAGGTCACCGTCTATGAATATCTGAAGGAATGCCTGCCTATGCTCGACAGCGATATTGCCAAACGGTTGCGCAAGCTGATGGAGAAGCAGGGTGTCACTTTCCGCATGAAGACTGCCGTACAGTCGCTGTCGGACATCGATGCTGATGTCATCCTCATGGCTACGGGCCGTCAGCCCAACACCGATGGGTTGAACATCGAGACCGTTCTCCCCGCCACAACTGCCACGACGGATGCCACTCATACCGCCGCTGCATCTCTGCCGACAGGTGCTTTATCCGTTGACGATGATTGCTGTATCATGCCCGGTCTCTATGCCATCGGCGATGTCAACGGTCGCCAACTGCTGGCCCATGCCGCCGAGATGCAGGCCGTCCGTGCTGTCAATCATATCCTGGGGCGTACCGACGGCATCCGCTTCGACATCATGCCTGCAGCCATCTTCACCGAGCCGGAGGCTGCCTGTGTTGGTCCTTCCGAAGAACAGCTGAAAGCTGCCGGCACACCCTACCGCTGCTATAAGTCGTTCTGGCGAGCCAACGGCAAGGCTCAGGCGATGGGTGCCACCGACGGCATGCTGAAGCTCTTTGCTGCCGAGGGCGACGGACGGCTGTTGGGCTGCCATGCCTTCGGTGCCCATGCCGCCGACATTGTGCAAGAGGTCAGCGTGCTGATGTGCCGCGACACCACCGTCGGCCAGTTGCGCGACATGATACACATCCATCCCACACTGGGCGAGATACTGACAGCTGCCATTTCTTAAGCAGGGTGAAACACTTGCTACTGCCTTATCCGTGGTAGGGCGAAACCTCTTCTGCTGCCATTTTGTCTGCGTTGTCAGACAAAATGGCAGCGGTTTCTTGCTACATTACGCTTTGGCATCTTTGTTGCATATTCTTTAGTGAAGCCGCCCGAACAGCCGAGGGCCAGCAAGGGCGACAAAAGAAGAGAATATAAAAACATGTATAACTAATAAAAAAAGAATTAGGAGGTAACGATTATGATGCCAATGATGAGAACAAACAGCTGGATTCCTACCGTGTTTAACGATTTGTTTGATGCCGACTTTATGCCGAGAGCCAATGCCACGGCACCTGCCATCAACGTCAAGGAGAACGACAAAGAGTACACCGTCGAGGTGGCTGCTCCGGGCATGAAGAAGGAAGACTTCAACGTACACATCAACGACGAGGGCAACCTCATCATCAAGATGGAGCAGAAACAGGAACAGAAGGAGGAAGACAAGAACACCCGCTATCTGCGCCGTGAGTTCAGCTACTCGAAGTATGAGCAGACGCTCATCCTGCCCGACGATGTGAAAAAGGATGCCATCTCGGCCCGTGTGGAGCACGGCGTGCTGACCGTCCAGCTGCCGAAGATCGTAGAAGAGAAGGTCAAGGTGAGCCGCCAGATTGAGATTGGCTGATAAGCAGTGCATCGAGGTAGTAGCTTATAAAACCACGAAGACACGCTCACAACAGAAGAGAGGCTGTAGTCCTGAAGAATGGATTACAGCCTCTCTTGCTTTTGTACTGTGCCGTCAGCCCGTCCGCTAACGACCTATCACCACTTTCCGGCCGCGTTGTATATACACGCCTTTGGTAAGCGGTTTCTCGTTAAGCGTACTGTCTGCCACGCGGCGGCCCTGCAGGTCATAGACGGGAGCGTTGGTGCGGTATTCGTCAGTCACCTCGCGGATGCCGGTGGCATCGGCCATGCCCATGTCGGCAAACGTGATATACGGACTGCCGTTCTGGCCGCTGCCGGCATGAAGGGTGTACGCCTCGAAGGGATAGACATCGCGCAGGCCGCGCACGAAGATGCTGCCCTCGCGGTAGTTGCCTTGCGGCACGCCGACATTGAGTGCATAGACATCGTTCGACTGCGCCACGCGCAGGGTGGTGGGCATCATCGTGATGCTGCCGTCGGCCAGTGCCACCGGTTCCGGATGCGTAACGGGGATCGTGACGTTGGCTGCGTCGAAGGTGACCAGTCCGGCCTGTATGAACTCAGCGTCGTAGGCCTCGGTGTTGTTGGGCATGCTGATGACATACGGACGGTTGGCCCGGATGGCTGTGGTACGCCGGATGCCATCGGGGGTCAGCTGCCGCAGCCAGAAGCGGTGCTTGTTCTCGTCCTCCGCTCCGAAGGGCGACAGCAGTCCGTTCTTCTCGTGCGTGATGCGCTGCACGTCGAAGGGCAGCGTGATGGCCTCCCATCCTCGGCTGACGTTCGGTTCCGTCTGCTGCTGGAAGTTTCGCGTATAGGTAGCGGTGGCGGCGGTGAACTCCTGCGGGGCAAAGAAATTGCCGTTGCCCGTCGTGACGTCCGTGAGCACGATGTCGCCGGCCTGTCCGCGTACCACTACGTTCTGCACACCGGCAGGAGCCTGCTCCTTGCTGTCAACATACACCAGCAGGTTGGGGTTGTCCTTCAGTTCGCTGACGTGTGTGTCGGTCATGGCCGACGTGGTACTCAGCGACACGATGGCGGCAATGGTCTTGGCAGCCTCGCTGCGCCCGTTGCACCATACGAAGGCTTCGTCGAGCATGTCGGGTTCCTCCACCCATGCCGTAGTGCCGTTGAACAGATAGCGCACCACATAGTCGCTCACGTCGGACGCGGTGCCTTCCTTCATGGCGACGGCCTTGACGGTACACAGCTCCGTCATCTCTACCTTCCCCTTGTATTCGGCCGATGCGTCGGTAGGCTCCGTGCCGTCGGTGGTGTAGTAGATGGTGGCATCGGCAGTGGCCGACCACAGGGTGATGTATCGTCCGTCATATTTGGTCTCAGGAGCCTCCACGACGGGTGTGGCACCGATGACGGTGAACGGCTCTGCCCCTAAGTCGCGCCAGGTGCCCCAGCTGTCCAGTCCGCGCAGGTGAATCTTATGCTCGCCAGGCGTCAGCGCGTCGGTCTGCACCTCAAAGGCAAACGCTGCCGTCTTGTCGGCAGGCAGCACTACGGCGGTAGCCTGTCCGGCTCCGGGGTCGTCCTCGTCTAAGTAATACTCCATAGCCACGATGTCAGGCTGTCCGCTGAGCACCATGAAGGGGTGGGCCATCACAGACGACCACACGCCGGTCTCGTCTTGCGAGCGCACATACAGCATGTGGGCTCCCAGCGTCAGGTGGTCTATCGACAGGGCATAGGCCGCCTCGCCGTTCTGCGGGGAAGCCACGGCGGTGGCCTGTCCGTAGCCGGGGTCGGTGTCGAAGAAGTATTCTATGCGTGAAATGCCGTTGGCCCGAGGCCCTACGACGAGGAACGGGTGGGCCACCACCGACGACCACACGCCGGCATGGTCCTGCGAGCGCAGATAGAGGCAGTGTACGCCCGGCATCAGGTTGTCGATATTCAGCGGCAGCACCTGCTCGCCCTTGGCGACACCCTCGATGATGCTACCCTTGCCGTAGCCGGGGTCGGTATCGAAGAAATACTCCAGCCGCGCCACCTGGTCGGCATGCGCTGCTGCGATGTACAGCGTCTGGGCGTGCGTGGCCGACCAGATGCCGTTGGCATCCTGCACGCGGAAGAAGAGGTTGTGTATGCCCGGCATGACGCTCTCTACGCTGAAGTCGTAGGCCTTCGCGCCTACCGCCACGTCGTTGATGGCGGTAGCCATACCGTAGCCGGGGTCGGTGTCGAAGAAATACTCCAACCGCACCGGCTGTCCGCCGCGCAGTCCGCTGACGAACAGCGTGTGCGCCTGCGTCGCCGACCACACCCCTGTGCTGCCTTGTGAGCGCACGTACAGCGTGTGCGCTCCCGGCGACAGTCCGTCGGTAGATAGCGATAGCGTGTTCTCGCCCGCTGTCACATTGTTGATAATGGTCGCTTGGCCGTAGCCCGGGTCTTTGTCGAAGAAATACTCTGCCCGGACTATCGTCGCGCCACCCGTCTGTGCCTGTACGGCAAGCATCGCGAGGAGGGCGCATAGCGACATGAACAGTCTCTTTCTCATTACTTCTGGATTCCGAGTTTAATGGTTATGTTCAGCGGCTGGCCTTTCTCTACCGAGGCAGGTACGGTGATGTCTTCAATCACCGGACCGGCGGGCAAACCGGAAATCACGTAGGGGTCGTCGCCGTTGAAGGCTCCCTTGCCGGCAATGGCGGCCTGAAGTTCTTCCGACAGCACCTCGTCCTTCATGGTCTTGTCGGTGTCGCGGTTGGAGTAGATGGCTACGCCAGAGCTGTTCTGCATGCCGGTCCAATAGTTGTCGGTGAAGGTGCAGCCATCAATGGTGGTCTCGTTTCCGACAAAGATATTGTGTTCTAAGGTGCAGCTGGTCAGGTTTGCAAAGTTATCTCGGTCAGGATAGGTAAATGTGTTGTAGGCGATATAGCCGTCTGTGATGCGGCGAATTCCCCCATTAGATGCACTTGAATTGAAGATGTTGTTTGTTATCTGTGTATTATGTACAGAATTTGAATAATCTTTGTTTATGGCTCCGTTGTCTGAGAAATAGTTCTGGTGAATGACGGCGTTGGCTGCATAATTAGTTAGGGTAATATTATTGCGTACCCTGCAGCGGGTAATAGTCACGTTGGTAGCCTGAACATTGGTACCTCCGGTTATGTCCAATCCTTGTATGATGCTGCCGTTAGATCCGCTTAAGAAAGTGATAGAGCCCGTCATGGCCGACGAGGCACCTTCTGCTATAACACCATTCTCGGAGCGGAAGTAGCCCGGTCCCATAATGACAAGCCGCTTACCGACAGAGATATTTCCATAGCCGGTCGAAGAGCCGTCCACCATGATGGTGTCGCCCTCTGTGGCTGCTGTGATAGCATCGCCAAGGCTGGTATAGGGCGCACCTACCGTGGCCACATTGTTCACTCTGAGGATGGTTGCGCTGGCCGAGCCGCACAGGGCAGCCGCAGCTAAAAGAAAGATAGTCTTTTTCATTGTTGTCATTTATTGTTTTGTTATTTTTTTTATTCGGGAAAGTGATAGCTTTGTTATCTGCGGCGCGGAGCCAGCGTCGGGTCGGGGTTGTCGCTCTCGCCCGGCTGGTGGGGTGCTGCCGAGGTGGTGATAGTCACGGTGTTCGTGCTGTAGGTATAGCCCTTGGCGGTCTGCACGAAGGCTCGCACATAGTATTTGGTTTTCTCCTGCAGGTTGTTCAGCACACCCATCACGTTGCGGCTGGTGCCGCCCGTGCCGATGGTTACCACCATGCCGTTGGTGGCGGTAGGCTCGGTGGCCGTCTCGCTATATACCAGTCCGTAGTCGCTGACTGCCTCGTCGGCCACGAAGCCGAAGCGGAACTCAGCGTAGGTGTTGTACACCGCCATCGACCACAGGCTGCCCACGGTCAGCTCGTTAGCCAGCGTCGTGACAGTTACCACGTTGCTATAGACCACCTCGCCGGAGGTCTTCTGTACGAAGGCGCGTGCATAGTATGTGGTGTTGTCCTGCAGGCTGGTCAGCTCATGGTAGAGACCCTGCGACATGCCGCCTCTACCGATGTTCACCTCAGTACCGTTGCCGAGCGTCGGCTGGTTGTTGGTGGTGCTATACACGATGCCGTAGTTGCCCACCACCTCGCCTGCCACGATGTTCAGCAGGAATCCGGCACTCTGTCGCGTCACGCTGAGCGACTGCAGCTCCACACTGGTGGCTACCGGCTGTGACGAGCTGTTGCCCTCCTGTTCGACGATGACCACCTTCTGGGTGGGCGTCTTCGTGCCAGCCACGAGGATGATGGCTGCCGTGCGCTTCTCGGCACTGTTGTTCTCTTCACAGCGTATCATCAGTTCGCCGTTGCCTACGCCGCTGGTGGTGCTCAGCTCCAGCCACTGCCGGTATTCGTCCGGCATATAGACCCGCCATTCGCCGTTGCTTGTGATGTTGAGTATGGCATCAGCGGGGTGGAAGGGTAGGAAGACAGTGCCCTCGGGGTCAACAGACAGCGTGATGAAGCTCTTAGGCTGCTGCGTCACCGTCACCTCGCGGCTGTTGCCGCCATCGTCGCTCACGGTGAGCACGGCGGTACGTGCCACGTCGTCCTGTATGTCATCGCAGTTGAGGGTCACTACGCTCACGCCGCTGCCGCCCTGTGTCACGTCCGGGTGCAGCCAGGCGGGCACACCGCGTAGCGTCCATGCCGTATTGCTCGTCACCGAGAAGGTCTGCTGCAGGGCAGCCGATGCCGTAGCCTCCGGGGCGAAGGTCAGCTCCAGCGTGCTGACGGTCAGCACGGCACCGCCCAGCGTCTGCGTGATGGTGATCTGCTGGTGCAGACCGCCGTCGCTGGTCAGCAGCAGCGTGGCCGTGCGCGGCTGGGTGGTGGTGTTCTGGCCGGAGCGGATGACCAGTGTGCCGTTGCCGTTGCCCTGGTGGGGCTGTACGGTCAGGTCGGTCCACGTGCCCTTGTCGTAGGTCATTACCCAGTGGCAGTCGGCAGTGACGGGCACCTCGGCACCCTCCTGGTTGGCGTTGAACTCGATGTTGCCGCCCTGTACAATCAGTGTCTCCTTGGCGGGCTTAGCCTCTGTGATGTCGTCAGACGTACAGGCCGCCATCCCTGCCCAGAGGGGCAGCAGGGCCAGTAGGTAAACGATTTTCTTTGTCTTTATCATGATGTTGTTTCGCGTTATATTTACTACATTATTATATATATCAGAAATTGAAGATAGCACCCAGCGTCACCTGGAAGCCGCCTGCCGCGATGTCGCTGTTGTCGGCGATGCGCTGGAAGGTGTCGTCCTTCTTCACGCCGATGGCAAACTCAGGGCTGGCAAACACGTAGAGCCGCTGTATGGGGGCGAAGAGCAGCTTGGCACCGATGCTCAGACAGTGTGCCATGGCACCGTCGCCGTAGAGGTTGGTGCCGTTCTGCACCGTGCCCGACAGGCGCTCCATGGCATAGCCCAGCTGCGGGGTCAGCCCCAGGCGCTCGGTCAGCACAAACTGGTAGCCCGCCTTGATGGCCAGCGTGGAGCGCTTGTAGCTGATGCTGCTCAGATAGGTGTCGTTGCCGTCGGTGGTGTACCAGGGCACGTCGTCCGACTTCGACAGTCCGAACGTGTAGCTCACCTGCAGGTCGATGTTCTTGTAGGTTGCACCCACCAGTGCCGTGATGCCGCCCAGCTGCCGCAGGCTGTAGCCCGCTCCGAAGTAGAAGGCGCGGGGCTTGATATACTTCACGCGCTCCAGGGTGATGGTGTCGCGGGTGGTCTCGTTGTGGCGCACGGTATATTCCAGTCCGCTCTTGGCCACGTAGCCCTTGCGCGAGAGGTTGATCTGGTAGGTACCGATGGGCAGCGTGTGCGTCTCGGTCAGGTCGATGGGGTTGTTGCCGTTATACGTCGCCACGGCATTGCGCGGACGGGTATAGAGGCTCAGACGGCCCGTGTGGGGCGACGGCGGGGCGGCCTGCACGCGGTTCTGCTGTTGGGCCACCACGGTGAACGATGTCTTCTCCGGGTCGCAGTCGGCCTTGCGGGTCTCCACCACGTAGCTGCCCTCGCGCAGCTGGGTCTGCCACGAGCCGCTGCCCACGTTCTTGCCCTCAAACCATATCTCGGCCTTGTTGGGTACGCTGACCGTCACGTCGCCGAAGTGGTCGCTCATGTCGCGCTGCTCCACATTCACGATACGCACGCCCTGCGCGTCGTCGGTGGTAATCATCAGCTGCTGCTCGCCCTCGTAGCGGTCCTTCAGGGCGCGCACGGTGTGGCGTCCGTAGTTCAGGTACTTGTGGTTGACGGGCGACAGACCGCAGTCCTGGCCGTCGATGTAGATGGTGGAACCGGCTATCTGCGAGGCAATGGTGACGTAGCGGCCGATGCCGATGTCGAGGTACATCTCGTAGGTGCGGGCACCCTCCACGACCACGGGGTAGTAGTAGTCGCGCAGCACGCCGAAGTCCTTGTGCTGGATGGTCAGCTTCTTCGAGCGGCGCGGCACGTAGAGCCATATCTCGCCGTCGTGGTCTTCGCGGGCCACGATGCCCAGCGTGCCGCCGTTGAACGTGAAGCCCTGCTCGGGCGACTGAATCTTGATGAGTGCTGCCTTCTCGCCGTTCTGGTCCAGCTTCGTCGTGCCGTGCATGTTAGCCGTCATGTCGTTCTCCAAGGGCTGGAACAGCGTTACCTTGATGTTCTGGGCCTGGGCGGAAAGCGTCGCCAGGCCTGCCAAAGTGAAGAATAGTAATAGTCTTTTCATATTAGGTTACATTTATAGACACACAATGATGGCTGCAAAGATAACTAAAAAATCTTATGCAGCCAAAGGATTGTAGCAATTTTTTTCCTGACTTCGGCGATGCGTCACCAAAATGTGTGTTGAAATTAGTAGCCTCTCCACGATCACCAGGAGCCTCTCCACGAAAATTAGTAGCCTCTCCACGAT
>CAMVAI010000044.1 GCA_947165435.1 uncultured Prevotella sp. | reverse complement strand
CCCGGAGGCAGCACGAAGAGCAGGATGTTGTAGGTCTCGGGCAGCAGGGTCAGACCGAAGACTGAGCCAGAGCCCAACAGCTCGCGGCAGATGCCGAGCAGCGTCAGACCAATGGTGAAACCGAGTCCGATGCCAATGCCGTCGAACAGCGATGCCACGGGTGAGTTCTTGGCTGCGAAGGCCTCGGCACGACCGAGGATGATGCAGTTGACCACAATGAGCGGGATGAACAGTCCGAGGGCAGCGTCGATGTCGGGCAGATAGGCCTTGATGACCAGCTGCAGGATGGTGACGAACGCCGCAATGACGACGATGAACACGGGGATGCGCACCTTGTCGGGCGTGATGCTCTTGAGACACGATATCACGAAGTTGGTGCAGATGAGCACAGCCATCGTGGCCAGTCCCATCGACATACCGTTCATGGCAGAGGTGGTAGTGGCCAGCGTGGGACACATACCCAGCATCAGGACGAACGTGGGGTTCTCCTTGACGATGCCATTTTTGATAATATCTACGTAATTCATAGTTTACTCCTCCTCATTTTCTACGTCGTCCTTATCTTCTTTCTCTTGCTTCGTGGCCCCGCTCTCGCCGTCAACGGCAGGGGTGGCCTTGAAGGCATTGTAGGCCTGATTGACCGCCAGCAGGAAAGCCCGGCTGGTGATGGTCGATGCCGTGATGGCATCCACCTGTCCGCCGTCCTTCGACACGGTCAGCGGCTCAGCAGGCGTCTTGCCGATGATGTCGCCCTTCTCGCCTTTCTGGAACCACTTGTCGGCCTTGGCCCCGAGACCCGGTGTCTCGGCATGCTCCAACAGTGTGTAACCCAGGATCTTTCCGTCGGGATCGAAGCCCACCAGCACCTTCAGGTCGCCGCCGAAGCCCCCCGTGGTCGATTCCACGGCAGCTCCGAGGTCATGGCCCTGAGCGTCCTGAATCTGATAGATGGTATAGGTGAGTTCCTTGCCTTTGGCGTCGTTCTGCTTCACCTCGTCGGTCTTGGCAACCTTTAAGTCGCTGACACACATCACGCTTTTGATGCCGTCGGCCAGCGTCTTCTCTTTCTGCTCATTGATGGGTCCTTCGGTCAGGTGGTTCACACCCGCCAGAATGGCTCCCATGATGACTGCTACTCCTGTGAGCACCAGCACCATATTTGTCAAAGATGATTCTAACTTCTTCATAACTTCTTAGTTTTTAGCCGGAACTTCGCCGAAGCGCTTGGGTTTCACATACGTATTAATAAGAGGTGTGAATGCGTTCATGATGAGGATGGCAAACGACATACCCTCCGGATAGGCACCCCAGTTACGGATGACCACGGTCAGGAAGCCGATGCACACACCGTAGATGAGCTGCCCCTTGGCCGTCATGGGCGACGTGACATAGTCGGTAGCCATGAAGATGGCGCCGAGCATCAGACCGCCGGAGAGGATGACGGAGAACGGGTCGGCGTATGCCGGGCTGAGCAGATGGCAGATGCCTGCGAACACGAAGACGGTGCAGATGATGCTCACGGGGATGTGCCAGGTGATGATCTTCTTCCACAGCATGTAGGCCAAGCCGAGCAGCAGTGCGAGGGCACAGATTTCGCCCATGGCACCGGCACCGTCGGGATGGTTGCCCAGGAAGAGGTCGAGCGACGACGGAAGCTGGTTCAGCACGTCGGGATTGCCCGTCTTGATAGCATCCTTCATGATGGCCAGCGGG
The DNA here is from genome assembly GCA_947165435.1 of uncultured Prevotella sp. GTDB lineage: Bacteria > Bacteroidota > Bacteroidia > Bacteroidales > Bacteroidaceae > Prevotella. Next base: position 26,406 of record CAMVAI010000044.1, on the reverse strand, counting down.
GTGGCTCCCGTCTCGGCGTCGAGATAGCTCGTCAGCTGCCCCACCTTCGGCCATGTGGTCATCTGTGCGGGGAATGCCACCAACAGGGCGGCGCGACCTACCAGGGCGGGGTTGAACAGGTTGTTGCCCAGTCCGCCAAACGTCATCTTGCCCACGCCGATGGCGAAGAGGGCACCGATGATGATGATCCAGATGGGCAGGTTGCTGGGCAGGTTGAATCCGAGCAGCAGTCCCGTCAGCACGGCCGAGCCGTCGCAGATGGTGTTACGCTCGCTCTTGAGCATGAACTTATTGATGGCCCACTCGAAGCATACGCAGGCCGCAACACTCGTAGCACAGACAATGGCCGAGCCAATGCCGAAGAAATAGAACGACACGAGCAGGGCGGGCAGCAGGGCGATGATGACGCCATACATGTTGCGCTCCACGGTATCCGTTCCGTGTGCATGAGGTGACAGTGATACTATTAATTTTCCCATTTTGATATTATTTTAAATTAGGAATGAGAAATGAGAAATGAGAAATGCCGTCAAGGCATATATCATTTGTACATTTTTCATTTACATTTTTCATTACTCATTATTCATTTCTCATTTATTTCTTCTGAGCGGCAGCAGCCCGGGCGCGTATGATGCCCATGACGGTACCCTTGGCCTGACGGATGTTGTCGAGCAGCGGGCGGTGAGCCGGACACGTGAACTGGCACGAGCCACACTCAATGCAGCTCACCACCTCTTCCCGCTCGGCGCGCTCCCAGTTCTTCACGGCAGCCAGCTTGGCCAGCAGGTAAGGCTCCAGCCCCATCGGGCAGGCCGACACACACTTGGCACAGCGGATACAGGGGTTAGGCTCCTTGCGGAAGGCCTCGTCGCCGGAAATGATGGTCACCGAGTTGGTACCCTTGCAGATGGGCACCTCTACGGAGGTCAGCGCCTTGCCCATCATCGGACCACCGGCCAGCAGTTTGTTGTCACCCTCGGGCATACCGCCGCAGGCCTCTATCAGGTCCTTCATCGGCGTACCCATGCGCACGAGGAAGTTGCCGGGCTTCTGCAGCTTCTTACCCGTCACGGTGGTGTAGCGCTCGAACAGCGGCTTATGCTTCATCACAGCCTCATAGACGGCAAAGGCCGTACCCACGTTCTGCACGATGGCACCCACGTTGACGGGGATGGCAGGCGGTGCAGGCACCTGACGGCGGATGACGGCATCGACCAGCTGTTTCTCACCGCCCTGCGGGTAACGCTGGGCCAGGGGCACCACCTCTACCTGGTATTCCGTACCGGCAAAGGCCTCGGCGCACTTCTTGGTGAGCAGCTCGATGGCCGGCATCTTGTTGGTCTCGATGCCGATGTAGCCGCGCGTCACCTTGGCACCCTTCATCAGCAGTTCCAAGCCTACGAGTATCTCATCGGCATGCTCCATCATCAGACGGAAGTCGGCGGTGATGTACGGCTCGCACTCCACGGCATTGATGATGACACACTCGGCCTTGGCCGTAGGCGGCGGACAGAGCTTGATGAATGTGGGGAAACAGGCACCGCCCATGCCCACCACGCCGGCAGCCTTGATGCGGTTCACTATCTCTTCGGGTGTCAGCTCCGGGTGGGCCTTGACGGTCTCCAGCTTGTCGGAGCGGTCTATCGTCTCTTCCCACTCGTCGCCCTCTACATTAATAATAATCACGGGCTTGCGGTAGCCGGTAGCGTCGATGGCCGTGTCAATCTTGAACACCGTGCCGCTGACGCTGGAGAATATCGGGGCCGACACGAAACCGCCAGCCTCGGCAATCATCGTGCCCACCTTCACCTTGTCACCTTTGGCAACTACGGGCTTGGCGGGAGCACCGATGTGCTGGCTCAGGGGGAATATAGCCTGCTTGGGCAGTGCAGCCACCTGCGTGGCCACGTCGTGGGTCAGCTTGTTCTCTTCGGGGTGTACACCACCTATACGGAATGTTCTTATATTCATGCTTGTTCCTCCTTCTTTACTTCGGGTTCAACATTCGTCCCAGCGGCAAAACCGCTGGGCACAGGAGCGGCGGCAGCGGCGGCGGGAGCAGCAGCGGGAGCAGCGGCAACAGGAGCAGCAGCGGCGGGGGCGGCAGCAGGAGCAGCAGCGGCGGGAGCGGGAGCGGCAGCAGGAGCAGCGGCGGCGGGAGCTTCAGCCTTTGGCTTGGGAGCGGGGAAATTAACAGCGTGGATGGCACCGGTGGGACACACAGCCACGCACTTCTTGCACATGCGGCACTTGTTGAAGTCGATGTACGACACGTTGCCCTCGATGGTGATGGCACCGAACTTACACTCCTTCTCGCACTTGCCGCAGCCGATGCAGGCAGCCTTGCAGGCCTTCATGGCTACAGGACCCTTGTCCTTGTTCACGCACGAGACATACACGCGACGGCCCTTCGGACCCTTCTTGCGCAGTTCGATGATATGGCGCGGACAAGCCTTGACACAGGCCCCGCAGGCCACGCACTTCTCTTCATCGACCTCGGGCAGCCCCGTCTCGGGATTCATGTGGATGGCATCAAACTGGCACGCGGCCACACAGTCGCCACAGCCCAGACAGCCGAAGCCGCAGGCGGTCTCGCCGGCACCGCACGCGTTCATGGCGGCACACGTGCGCAGACCGCTGTACTCGGCAATCTTCGGGCGCAGCGCGCACGTTCCGTTACAACGCACCACGGCCACCATCGGGTCGCCGTTGGCAACGGCCATACCCAGGAGGTCGGCCACCTTTCCCATCACTTCCTGTCCGCCGACGGGACACATCAGCCCGTCGATGCTGCCGGCGTCGGCACCTTTCACCAGTGCGTCGGCCAGACCGGCACATCCTGCAAATCCGCAACCGCCGCAGTTGGCCCCCGGCAACTGTTCTGTCACCTGGCCGATGCGCGGGTCTTCATAGACGGCGAATTTTTGGGAGCAGACATACAGCACCAGGGCGGCTATCAGACCGATGGCCCCCAGCACTGCTACTGCAATCAAAATAAAATCCATAGTTCTTTAAAATATTTGTTTTAGTTTGTTTATTAGCTTCTTGTCTGTCATGTTGTCAAGTCTTCCCGCCTGCCGTCACGCCTCTATCGTAAACGCCAACCGGTCGCGGATGCGGTCGCGGAACAGATAGAGCAAGCCATAGTACGGCAACAGGGCGGCGATGCCCCCGAGGGCTGCCACCGCCTCACTGCCGGTCAGCACTAACAGCACCACCAGGGCCACCACCATGACCACAAAGGGAAGGCCAAAGCCCATGAGCAGCGCACGGGCAGCCACCTGCGTCGATGCTGCCACCTGTACGGCATCGCCCACATGCAGACGGCTGGTGTCGGCATGCAGCACATCGACTATCTTTTCTTTCGACTCCGAGGCGTTGCAGTGCTTGGCCACCTTGCAGGCGGCACACGCGGACGTCTGGACGATGCGCACCTGCACGCTGTCGCCCTCGATACGTTCTACAACCCCCGAATGTTTGATTTTATTAGTAGTCATTGAATTGTAAACTCGGCTTAGCAAATGCAAAGGTAATATTTCTTTTTCAAATAAGTAAGAAAAAAGGGAATATTTTTGAAAAAAAGTCGCAAACGTTTGCAGTATTGCCAACTTTTTACTACTTTTGTATCGTCATTTTTAAAGAAGTACCCGTTATGAAAGCAACAGAACAGACACTACAGCAGGTTGACCGCGCATTGCGTAAGGTGATAGAGAAGTTCCCGCCCACGGAAGAGCCAACCGTACTTACCGACATCCACCTCCGGGTGTCGCAGGAGAGTGGCGAACTGGCAGCTTTCGACGACGACGACCACGAAATCACGCGCAGCGTCATTGAGCAATGGATAGACTACAAGGACGACGACTTCCTGGAGGGTGCTGCCAACACGCTGCGCACGGCCCTTGGCAAGCACAAGAAGCAGGTGGAGGCGATGGGGGTCTTGAAGCCCTTCTCGTTTGTGCTCGAAGACGACGAGCGCGAACCCATCCGCGAGCTGTATCTTGTAGATGACGACCTGGTCATCATCAGCGACGACCTGATGGCCGACCTCGACAAAGACCTCGACAGCTTCTTAGACAAGCTGCTGAAAGAGTAATTGCTGCCCGTCAGCGTCCATTCACCGCTGTTTCGTCGCCCCGTGTTCATTCTGCCCCCGACAGCATACGCTCCATCTCGTCAACGCTTTCGGGATGAGCTTGGGGTTCGGCATCCTCGGGCATGTCGGGAATCACTATCAGGTCTTCCTCGGCCCAGCTGTTGTCGGTGCCTTTGGGAATGTCGTTATGCTGCGCACTGTCTTTGGCCACTCGAGCTCGCGGCATCTGCACGCCGTGGTTGTGCTTCACATGGGGCCGATGGCAGGATGCCATCAAGGCCAACACCATCATACATAACAAGAAAACTTTCTTCATAAACGGTACGTTTTTTTATCTTAGTTTCAGTCTGTCGCCAACCTGTATCACGTAGTCGGGTGTCAGGTCGTTCAGTTTGTATAGGTTCTTCAGTCTGATGCCGTAACGCTGGGAAATGGTGTACATCGACTCACCGGCAGCCACCGTATGGAAGCGTCCGCGATACTCCTTGGGGGCATTCTTGCGCTTCTTCTTCAGCCACACACGTTCGCCCTCTTCCAGCGTGTCGTCCTTGTCGCGCTCGTTATATTTTGCCAGCTTGCGGTACGACACGTCCACGTCGGCGGCTATCGTGCGGAACGTGTCGCCGCGACGGGCCAGCACATAGTAGTTCTTGTTGAACATATAGACCTGTCGCAAGATGCCACGGCGCACCTGGTTGACGCGGAACTTGTCGAAGTCCTTGACCTTGTCATACTGGTACAGCTCGTACAGCTCGATAATCTGTATCAGCTTCTTGGCATACGTCGGACTGGTGGCATAGCCGCAGGCCTTCAGCCCCTTGGCCCACCCCTTGTAGTCGGTCAGCTTCAGCTGGAACAGCTTCTGGTAGCGCGGGCTGCCCGTCAGGAATCGCGAGTGATCCTCGTAGCTCTCGTAGGCACTGCCATAGGCCCGGAAGCACTCGTTCCGCTCGTCGTCGTCGTGATAGGTCTTGCGTCCGGTCCAGCCGTTACACTTGATGCCGAAGTGGTTGTTGCCCTTCACGGCCAGCTCGCTGCGCCCGGCAGCCGACTCCAGCACGCCCTGAGCCAGCGTGATGCTGGCCGGTATGCGGTGCATCACCATCTGCTCGATGGCCACCTCGTGGTAACGCTCGAAATAGTCTTGGTATTGCTTGCTCCACACTAAGTCGGCTGCCGACACGGAAAGGAGGGCAAACAGAGTGACAAAGAGGCAAAATATACAGCGTTTCATAAATATTCTTTCTTATAAGTTGCAAAAGTAAAGAAAAATAATTATATTTGCAACAAAAATATGGAATAATATGAAAGAATTAACCATTCAGACATCCATCACCGTAGCCCAGATGGACGAACTCACCGACACGGAGCGCCAGCTGGTCCGTCAGGCCATCGAGGCCACCAGTCGCTCGTATGCCCCCTACTCCCACTTCAACGTCGGTGCCGCCCTGTTGTTGCAGAACGGTGAGACGTTCATCGGCTGCAACCAGGAGAACGCCGCCTTCCCGGCCGGGCTGTGTGCCGAGCGGTCAGCCATCTTCGCTGCCGGAGCACAGTATCCCGACCAGCCTGTGGTGATGCTGGCCATTGCCGCCCGCAATCCGCAGGGCGAGCTGCAAGAAGAGCCCGTCAGCCCGTGCGGCACGTGCCGCCAAGTGCTCATCGAGACGGAGACGCGCTTCCGCCAGCCCGTGCGCATCCTGCTCTACGGCAGCCGCCACATCTACATCGTCGATGGCATCAAGCAGCTCATGCCCCTCTCGTTCACCGAGTTCTAAGCGGGGGCGTGTTTGGGCGCTTGCGGGCGGGCGTCTAAGGGGATTGTTGCGATAAAATCGCAACGGAAAAGACGAGACAGGACACAAAAAACGCAACGGAAAAGACGAGACAGGACACAAAAAACGCAACGGAAAAGACGAGACAGGACACAAAAAATCGCAACGGAAAAGACGAGACAGCACGGGGAGACACAAAAACCCGTGGCCTCTGCGGAGACCACGGGTATTTTGTTGTTGTCGATGTTCTGTTGATTACTTCGTAACGTCGAAGAACATAGCTACGCGGTTGAAGTCGTTCTCCTCAGAGATCTCGCTGGTAGCACCCATACCCTCAGTGGTGATGCGGTCAGCAGCAATCTTGTAGCGCTTAACCAGAGCGTTCTTCACAGCGTTAGCACGAGCCTCAGAGAGCTTCTTGTTCAGCTCGGGCTTGCCCTCGGGAGAAGCATAACCCTTGACGTTCACCTTAGCGTCCTTGTGGTTGCGGAGGTACTTAGCAACCATCTCGATGCTTGCATACTGAGCAGCGTCGATAGTGCTCTTACCCTGACGGAAGATGACGATGGGCTGCAGCTGAGTGTTCTCCTTCTTCACGACAACAGTCTCAGTGGGCTTCTGGTTCTTGCAAGCAGCCAGCTGAGCCTGCAGGTCGGCGATGGTGCGAGCGTCGGTAGCAATCTTGCCGTCCTTGGCGTTGTTGTCAGCGCGGAGCTCGTTGATCTTGGCGTTCAGGCCGTCGATCTCGTTCTGGTCGCGGAGCTGAGACTTAGCGAAGTTGTGAGTACCGTTAGAAGTACCGAACTTGTAGTTCAGACCGACGTTCAGCTGGAAGTAACCATTCTGCGAATCAAACTTCATGTCAGTCTTTCCAGCACGGCCATTATTCCAAGTGTGCAGGTTGTAAACGAAAGCAGGCTCAAGGTAGAGCTGGATAGCCTTCGAAGAACCCAGGTTCAAAGCGAGGTCAAGAGCCAGCTTTGAGTCCAGAGCGTTCAGACGGCTGCTGGGGCTTGTGAAACCATGTGCCCAACCGAAACCACCGAGAGCAATAATCTCAAATGCACGAGGCTCGCCTTTGTAACCAGCAAACAGATTGCTCAGGTTGAAAGAACCCAGTAAATTAAGAGTCAAAGCATCGATGAAAGTGTTCGAATACAGAGAAGACTTCTTGCTTGACTCGAAGTAGAGGTTAGCATCGGCAACCAGACCGAACACAGTGGTCAGGTTCTTGCCAAGACGGATACCCACATTAGGAGCGAAGCCCTTCATGAAGCCAGCACCCTTAGCGTCATAAACCACGCCGTCATACCAACCTGACTTCGTCATGTCGGTAGCAACACCAGCATTGATACCAATGTACCAGTTGTCGCCAAACTTGTTGCCCGTGGTAGCAGTACCCTGAGCAGAAACGTTAGCTGCAAAAGTAGCTGCAGCAAGCATTAAAAATAACTTTTTCATTTTTTACTAACTTGTTAATTATTAAAAATAACTACCTAATATTCGTTAAAATCGGGTGCAAAGTAACGAAAAAATATTTAAACTACCAAATAAAATCGTCTAAAAAGCTATCAATAAGTGTATTTTTTGCCCTTTTCGGACAATTCTGTAGCATTTCTCGCTATTTTCGGTTGTTTTTTTCATGTTTTTGTGTTTCTGTTACCGTACACCGAATGCAGCCTATACCTTATTAATAATATAGCCTCCCTCTTCGATGGCCTGCATGTTGATGGGTATCATGTCGTGGTGTCGCTCGGGCAGTGTCTTGCGCAGCGCCTTCTCTACCCCACCCGTGCTCACCACGGGAGCCACCTTCAGCAGTCCGCCGAGCACAATCATGTTGAACACCTTGGCATTCTTCATCTCGGCAGCCTTGTCCATGGCATCGATGCGATAGACGGTGATGTCCTTACGCGTCGGCGGGTTCAGTATGCCGTAGCTGTCGTAAATCAGTATGCCACCCGTTTTGAGGCGCGGCTCGAACTTTTCCAGCGAGGGCTGGTTGAGCACAATGGCAATATCGAACTTCGAGAGGATGGGCGACGAGATCTTGTCGTCGCTGACGATGACGGTGACGTTGGCCGTACCGCCGCGCTGTTCCGGACCGTAGGCGGGCATCCATGTCACCTCCTTGCCGTCCATCAGTCCTGAATAGGCCAGGATCTTACCCATCGACAGCACACCCTGTCCGCCGAAACCGCTTATAATGATTTCTTTCTTCATACTTCTGTTGTGTCTTTTAGGTCACCTTTGGGGTAATAGTTGAACATGTGTTCCTGCATCCATTCGTTAGCCTGCTTGGGCGACAGCTTCCAGCCGCTGTTGCACGTCGAGACAATCTCCACCAGACTGCTGCCCTTGCCGGCCATCGAGGCCTCGAAGGCTTTGCGGATGGCCCGCTTGGCCGAGCGGATGGCAGCCACCGTCTCTACCGACTGGCGGGTGACGTAGCATGTGCCCTCCAGCGTGGCGGCTATCTCGGTGATGTGCAGGGGGTATCCGTGTAGGTCGGCCTGTCGCCCGTAGGGGCATGTCGATGTTTTCATACCCATCAGTGTGGTGGGGGCCATCTGTCCGCCCGTCATGCCGTAGATGGCATTGTTGATGAAGATGATGGTGATATTCTCGCCACGGTTCAGGGCGTGGATGGTCTCGCAGGTACCGATGCACGCCAGGTCGCCGTCGCCCTGGTAGGTGAACACCAGGCGGTCGGGCCACAGGCGCTTCACGGCCGTGGCCACAGCGGGAGCGCGCCCGTGGGCAGCCTCCTGCCAGTCGATGTCTAAATAGTTATAGGCAAACACGGCGCAGCCCACGGGGCTGATGCCTACGGTTTTCTCTTCCATACCCATCTCGGCGATGACCTCTGCCACCAGTTTATGCACCACGCCGTGCGAACAGCCGGGACAGTAGTGCATGTGGTTGTCGTTCATTAGCGCTGGCTTCTGATAGACCAGGTTCTCGGGTGCTATGATATTGTTCTCCATGACTCTTTTACAGCAACTTCTTTATTACTTCTACGATTTCCTCCGGTTCCGGCACGATGCCGCCCAGACGTCCGAAATGCTCAACGGGTACCGTGCCGTTGATGGCCAGGCGGACATCCTGCACCATCTGGCCGGCATTGATTTCCACCACCAGCACACCCTTCTTGCCACGGGCGGCATCGGCAATGGCCTGCGTGGGGAACGGCCACAGCGTGATGGGGCGCAGCAGTCCTACGCGGATGCCCTCCTCGCGGGCCATCTCGATGGCCTTCTGCGTCAGTCGGGCTGCCGAGCCGAAGGCCACTATCAGCACCTCGGCATCGTCGGCATAGAGCGTCTCGTAGCGCACCTCCTTCTCGCGAATCTCCTTATACTTCGCCTGCAGGTGCAGGTTGCGGGCCTCCATCACCTCGGGCTTCAGTTCGAGCGACGTGATGATGTTCGGCTTGCGGTCCTTGGTGCGCCCGATGGTGGCCCAGGGGCACTGCTGGCGAATCTCCTCCTCCGTGCGGCGCGGCTTGTAGGGTGGCAGCACGATTTTCTCCATCATCTGACCAATGACACCGTCGGCCAGTATCATGGCGGGGTTGCGGTATTTGAAGGCCAGCTCGAAGGCCAGGTCAACGAAGTCGGCCATCTCCTGAACCGAGTTGGGAGCCAGCACAATGGTGTTGTAGTCGCCATTGCCACCACCGCGCGTAGCCTGGAAATAGTCGCCTTGCGAGGGCTGTATGGTGCCCAGGCCGGGGCCGCCGCGCTGCACGTTGACGAAGACTCCCGGCAGCTCGGCACCGGCCATATAGGTGATGCCTTCCTGCATCAGGGCGATGCCGGGGCTTGACGACGACGTGAGCACCTTCTTGCCGGCGGCGGCACCGCCGTAAATCATGTTGATAGACGCCAGCTCGCTCTCGGCCTGCAGCACCACCATGCCGGTGGTCTCCCATGGCTTCAGCTCGGCGAGCGTCTCGATTACTTCACTCTGCGGGGTGATGGGGTAGCCGAAATAGCCGTCGGCCCCGCAGCGGATGGCTGCATGGGCGATGGCCTCGTTGCCCTTCATCAACGTTACCTCCTGTGCCTCGGCGGCAGCAGGGGTCTTTACGGTTTCCTGATTTGCCATCTTTCCTAATCCTCCATTCGTTTACGATAAACCGTGATGCAACCGTCGGGGCACACCACGGCACACGACGTACAGCCGGTACACTTCTCCATCTGCACAGGCTCCACGTAGGGATAGCCGCGCATGTTCACTCGATTAGCCAGAGCGATGACCCCCTGCGGACAGGCACTCACGCAGAGCACGCATCCCTTGCAGCGGTCGGTATTCACCACTATAGCACCTTTCAGTTTAGCCATATCTGTTGTTTAATGCATTAAAAACGTTCTCTATGCCCTTCGGATGAAAGGACAGCCGAAAAGCAGGTGCAAAGGTACGGAAAAGCACGAAAAACACAAAGGAAAAGCGGCGATTCTTTTTCCAAACCATTAAAAATACAAAAAAAACATACCCACAGGCACCGTTTTTCGATATTTTTCGCTACCTTTGCGTAAAACTTAAGACGATTTACTAAAACCTAATTTTAAAACCAATACACATTATGAAAGACTTACAGATGTACATCAACGGCCAGTTCTGCGAGAGTTCGAACGGCCAGTGGATTGAAGTATTGAACCCCTCGACGGAGGAAGTGATTTCGCGCCAGCCGGAAGGCACCATCGACGACGTGAACCGTGCCCTCGACGCAGCACGTGCCGCCCAGAAGGCTTGGGGCAAGACACCGGCCATCGAGCGCGCCCAGTATCTGCTGAAGTTTGCCGCCGGCATCAAGGCCCGCGAAGAGGAGTTCACCGAGATTATCATGCGCGAGCAGGGCAAGACGCGCACATGGGCCAGCATCGAGGTGGGTGCCACCATTGCCTATTTCGAGTACATGGCCAGCTTTGCCCGCCACATCGAGGGAGAGATTATCCCCAGCGACCGTCCCAACGAGACCATCCTGCTGTCGAAGCGCCCCATCGGCGTGGTGGCAGGCATCCTGCCGTGGAACTTCCCCTTCTTCCTCATTGCCCGCAAAGCCGGAGCGGCACTGATAGCCGGATGTACCATCGTCATCAAGCCGTCGCAGCTCACCCCTGAGAATTGTACCGAGTTCGGCAAGATTGTTGCCGAGAGCGGACTGCCCGCCGGTGTCATCAACATCGTCACGGGGCGCGGCTCGGTCATCGGCAACGAGATGGCCGGTTCGCCGAAGATTGACATCGTGTCGGTGACGGGCAGCGTCTCGGCCGGCGAGAGCATCATGAAGGCTGCCGCCAACAACATCACCAAGGTGAGTCTGGAACTGGGCGGCAAGGCTCCTGCCATCGTCTGCAAGGATGCCGACCTGGAGCGGGCAGCGCAGTGGATTGTCGATAGCCGCATAGGCAACAACGGACAGATATGTAACAATGCCGAGCGTGTCTATGTGCAGCACGAGGTGAAGCAGGCCTTCACCGAGATACTGTGCAAGAAGATGGCCGCCGTCCGCGTGGGCGACCCCTGCCAGGACAGCACCGTTGACATGGGCCCGCTGGTGGAGAAGCGCGCCCTGGAGAGCGTCAGCGAGAAGGTGCAGCGAGCCATCAGCCAGGGTGCCAAGCTGCTCTGCGGCGGACACCGTGTGGGCGAGAAGGGCTACTTCTATGCCGCCACACTGCTCGACGACTGCCGGCAGGACATGGACATCATCCACGAAGAGACGTTCGGCCCCGTCATCCCGCTGGTGGAGTTCGACACCATCGACCAGGCCATCGCGTGGGCTAACGACTGCGAATATGGTCTGGCATCGAGCATCTTCACCAAGGACCTGAACATTGCCACGAAGGCATGCCGCGAATTGGAGTTCGGCGAGACCTACATCAACCGCGAGCACTTCGAGGCCATCCAGGGATTCCATGCCGGTGTGAAGAAGAGCGGCATCGGCGGTGCCGACGGCAAGCACGGCGTGGAGGAGTATCTCGTCACCCACGTCACCTACCTCGACACCTACGACGACATGTAACCAAGGTGGACAGGTGGACAAAACGTGCGGAAAGCGTGCTGTTTTGTCCACCTTTTACGTGCATGTATATAGTAGGCTAACAAAAAAACAACCCGCACATCCCGCACATCTCGCACGTAAGCGCTGGGAATGTTGAAAGTTTTTCACGTGCGAGATGTGCGGGATGTGCGGGATGTTTCTTTTGTTTTACAATATATATATTTACGGCAGAAAAATCCCGATGAAATCGGGGATTTTTGCGAGGGGGAGGCGGATGTCGGATAAAATCCGACAAAAAAAAAACGGGACTTGCGGAGAGGTGTGGAGCAATGAGTAATTTTCGTGGAGAGGCTACTAATTTTCGTGGAGAGGCTCCTGGTGATCGTGGAGAGGCTACTAATTTTCGTGGAGAGGCTCCTGGTGATCGTGGAGAGGCCACTAATTTTCGTGGAGAGGCTCCTGGTGATTGTGGAGAGGCCACTAATTTTCGTGGAGAGGCCACTAATTTCTGTGGAGAGGCTTCTGGTGAACACGGAATACCTGCGGAAATAACATTTAGCAACATTCAGTAACGTACTTTTCACCGACTTTCTTTGCCAATTCAAAATTTATGCTTAAATTTGCAAGCTAAAGTAACAACAAGAATGATGAAGAAAGCGATTATCACCCTGATACTGGCCGTTGCAACCCTGACGGTGACAGCACAAACGAACAAGAGATTAGACCTGTGGCTGGCAAAAGGCGAATGGCGCAGCGGATTTACCAAGGCAAACCCGCACAGCACGCTCAACACCCAAGAGTTCTACCGACAGTACAAGAAGAACAAGGCACAGTGGGAGACACTCTTCAAATGGCTCACGGAGACCGACCTTGAAGCGATTCCCAAAGGCAGGCACCCCATTCCCGGCTCGACGCTGACAGCCAGCGTAGAGGACTCGGAGAACGGTCCGCTGGAGAAGCGCAACACCGAGAGCCACAAGAAGAAGATTGACTTCCAGCTGGTGGTGAAAGGCCGCGAGGGCTTTGCCCTGCTTGACCATGCGAGCAGCACCGTCAGCGTGCCGTACAACGAGCAGAAGGACGTGATGCGCTATCATTACAAAGAGGAGAAGGCACACTTCTTCGACGTGAACGGCGGCGAGTTTGTCATCTTCTTCCCCACCGACTGGCATATTGCCAAGGTACAGACGCGCCACGCTGACCAGACCATCCGCGTCATCGTGGTGAAGATGGACTACGTAGAATAAGAATAAAAACAAAACATAAATGCAATTTAAATGGAATTACGAACCTCCATCACCGGAACATCTGCAGGCCTCGAAGGAACTGGCTGAGAAGATAGGCATGAGTCCTGTCGTGGCGGGGCTGCTCATCAAGCGGGGCATCAAGACGGAGAGTGCTGCCAAGCGCTTCTTCCGTCCCATGCTGAACGAGCTGATAGACCCGTTCCTGATGAACGACATGGATGTGGCCGTGGACCGTCTGAACGATGCCATGGGGCGCAAGGAGCGTATCATGGTGTATGGCGACTACGATGTAGATGGCTGTACGGCGGTGGCTTTAGTTTACAAGTTCCTGCAACAGTTCTATTCCAACATCGACTACTACATACCCAACCGCGAAGAAGAAGGGTACGGAGTGAGCCGGAAGGGGATAGAATATGCTGCCGAGACGGGGGTGAAACTGATTATTGTACTTGACTGCGGCATCAAGGCTGTCAAGGAGATAGCCTATGCCAAGGAGGCCGGCATCGACTTCATCATCTGCGACCACCACGTGCCCGACGAGGTGCTGCCGCCGGCAGTAGCCATTCTGAACCCTAAGCGCGAGGACTCGACCTACCCTTTCAAGCATCTGTGCGGATGCGGTGTGGGCTTCAAGTTCATGCAGGCCTTTGCCAAGAACAACGGCATACCGTTCTCACGGCTCATACCCCTGCTCGACTTCTGTGCCGTCAGCATTGCCTCCGACCTGGTGCCGGTGGAGGGAGAGAACCGCATACTGGCATTCCACGGACTGAAACAGCTCAACCAGAGTCCCAGTACGGGGCTGAAAGCCATCATCGCCATCTGCGGACTGACGGGGCGCGAGCTGACCATGAGTGACATCGTGTTCAAGATCGGCCCGCGCATCAATGCCTCCGGGCGCATGATGAACGGCAAGGAAGCCGTGGAGCTGCTGGTGGAGCGCGACTTGCAGAAAGCACTTACCGACGCCACACGCATCAACGAGTATAACGAGCAGCGCAAGGACGTGGACAAACAGATGACCGAGGAGGCCAACGACATCGTGGCACGCCTGGAAAGCCAGCAGCACATGCAGAGCATCGTGCTCTACGACGAGGGGTGGAAGAAAGGTGTGGTGGGCATTGTGGCCTCGCGACTGACAGAGCTGTACTACCGCCCCACGGTGGTGCTGACCATCATCGACGGCATCGCGTCGGGGTCGGCACGGTCGGTGGCAGGATTCGACATCTACAATGCCGTCAAGTCGTGCCGCGACCTGTTGGAGAACTTCGGCGGACACACCTACGCCGTAGGACTGACGCTGAAACAGGAGAACATCCCCGAGTTCCGCCGCAGGTTCCAGGAATATGTGAGCAGCCACATTCTGCCCGAGCAGACCCTACAGGCCCTCGACATCGACTGGCAGCTGGACTTCCACCAGATTACGAAGCGGATGCTCAACGAACTGAAGAAGCTGGCACCCCACGGTCCGGGCAACGAGAAGCCGCTGTTCTTGACACGCAACGTGTTCGACTACGGCACCAGCAAGGTGGTAGGCCGCCATCAGGAGCACATCAAGCTGGAACTGGTCGATTCCAAGTCGGCTGTCGTCATGAACGGCATCGCCTTCGGGCAGTCGGCGGCAGCACGGTACATCAAGTCGAAGCGCTCGTTTGACATCGTATATACCATTGAGGAGAACACCTACAAGCGAGGCGAAGTGCAACTGCAGATAGAAGGCATACAACCGTCGGAGGAATGAGAAATGAACGAATGAGAAATGAGGAATGAGTATTCTCATTTACTTAAACGCTACTGGGGCTACGACAGCTTTCGCAGCATTCAGGCGGACATCATTGAGTCTATTGTCAGTGGGCACGACACCCTCGGACTGATGCCGACGGGCGGTGGGAAGTCTATCACCTTCCAAGTGCCGGCACTGGCCATGGAGGGCGTGTGTATAGTCATCACCCCCCTCATCGCCCTGATGAAAGACCAGGTGCAAAACCTGCGGCGGCGAGGCATCATAGCTGCTGCCATCTACAGCGGCATGCAGCACGACGAGATTGTACGCACGCTGGAGAACTGCATTCTGGGCAGCACCAAGCTGCTCTATGTCTCGCCGGAGCGATTGGGCAGCGAATTGTTCCAAGCCAAGCTGCGCCACATGCTGGTATCGTTTATCACCGTCGATGAGGCTCACTGCATCAGCCAGTGGGGCTACGACTTCCGTCCGGCCTATTTAGAGATTGTCAACATCCGCAAACTGCTGCCCAATGTTCCCGTGCTGGCTCTGACGGCTACTGCCACGCCGAAAGTGGTGGACGACATCCAGCAGAAGCTGACGCTTACCGCCCCCTCTGGAGGACACACGGGAGGCGACAACGGGGAAAGCCACACCGGGTTTAATGTCTTCAGCATGTCGTTCGAGCGTAGCAATCTGGCCTATATTGTACGCACCGCCCCCGACAAGCTGAACGAGCTGCAACGCAGCCTGTCGGAGACCGACGGCTCTGCGATAGTCTATGTGCGCAGCCGCCGTCGCAGCAAAGAGATAGCATCATGGCTGTGCGAGGCAGGCCACAACGCCACCTTCTTCCATGCCGGACTGGAGCAGAGCGAGAAAGACCGCCGGCAGAACGAATGGCAACAGGACAAGATACGCGTGATGGTGGCCACCAATGCCTTCGGCATGGGTATCGACAAGCCCGACGTACGCATCGTGGTACACTACGACTGCCCTGACTCGCTGGAAGCCTATTTCCAAGAGGCGGGCCGAGCCGGGCGCGACGGCAAGCCGGCACAAGCCGTGCTGCTGTACAACACATCGGACAATGCCAAGCTGGCCAAGCGGATAGACGAGAACTTCCCCCCACGCGAATATATTAAAGAGGTGTACGAGCACTTGGCCTACTATTACCAGATAGCGGTAGGCGACGGCTACGGAGTCGTCAAGGAGTTCGACCTCGACGAGTTCTGCCGACGGTTCCACCATTTCCCTGTACGTGTACATGCCGCCCTGCTCATCCTGCAGCGCGCCGGATACATCGACTACGACGAGGCGCGCGACAGTCAGGCTCGTGTACACTTCCTCATAGGCAGGGACGACCTCTACCGGCTCCGGCAACTGTCGGGCGCCGACGAGAAGGTGATTGTAGCCATGTTGCGGAACTACGGCGGCATGTTTGCCGACTATACCTATATCGACGAAGGACTGATAGCCCAGCTGACAAGTCTTGCCCGACTACAGGTACACGAGATATTGAAAAGTCTGTCGCAGCGGCACCTGCTGCACTTCATTCCCGGCAAGCACATACCACACATACGCTACGCCCAACGGCGCGAAGACACCCAATATGTGAGCATTCCCCGCGAGGTTTATGAAGACCGGCTGGAACAGTACCGGCAGCGCATCACGGCCATGCTGAACTACATACAAGACGACAGCCGGTGCCGCTCACGCCAGCTGCTGGCCTACTTTGGCGAGACCGACACACACGACTGCCATCAATGCGACGTCTGCATAGAGCAGGAGGGAACGCACAAAGATGCAGAAACAGAAGAGAATGCCCGACAGGACATTCTCAAGCTGTTATCAGACGGAAAGCGGCATCACATCACCGAGCTTTTCAGCCTCCACCTGCCAAAAGATGTCGTGCTGCAAGTGATGCCCCACCTCGTTCAAGAGGAAGTCATCCGACAGGAGGACGGCTTCATAACCTGTTGCCTTCGCGAGGGAAAACGACGGTAGGTTGAAAGTGCTTTGCCTCTTCAAAGTCCATCAAGGCATAGGATATGATGATACACTCATCACCCACCTGCACGCGCCGCGCCGCAGCACCATTCAGGCAGATGCAGCCGGAACCCCGCTCGCCCTTGATGATATAGGTCTCGAAGCGCTCTCCGTTGTTGTTGTCCACAATCTGCACCTTCTCGCCGGCTATCATATTGGCGGCATCCATCAGGTCTTCGTCGATAGTGATGCTACCCATGTAGTGCAGGTTAGCCTCGGTGACTGTCACGCAATGCAGTTTCGACTTTAATACTTGTATCAGCATTGTTTTTTTTCTATTCGGGTTACAGATGATTACAGGTTACGACTTGTACTTGATATGGTCAATGAGGCGGATGGGTGTCTTGCCGCAATAGACGGTGATGCAGCCCACGGCATAGGGTGTGTCATCCCACGAACGGATGTCCTGCAGCGTGTTGCCATCGACGATGGAGAAATACTCCACCTCAAGACCTTCGACGCTGTTGATGTCATCGACCACACGGTCGTGCGTCTCCTCGACGGTATGCGTCTTCGCATAATCTACACTGGCTTTCAAGGCCTGGTAGATGCGGGGAGCAATAGCCCGCTCGTCGGCAGACAGCAGCGTGTTGCG
This sequence comes from uncultured Prevotella sp., assembly GCA_947165435.1. Lineage (GTDB taxonomy): Bacteria > Bacteroidota > Bacteroidia > Bacteroidales > Bacteroidaceae > Prevotella. The sequence continues at coordinate 8,914 of CAMVAI010000044.1, read as the reverse complement.
CGAACTCTTCGCCAAGCCGTCGGCATCACGCACAATGGCACACTCCACAATCTGTACCGGCAACTGCAGATGGCGCACCATCGCCTTGACGACGGCAATCTGCTGCCAGTCCTTCTCGCCGAAATAGGCACGCTGGGGCTTGACGATGTAGAACAGACGGCTCACCACCTGGCAGACACCATTAAAGTGACCCGGACGGTGGGCACCCTCCATCACCGTAGAGACTGGGGGATATTCAAACTGCCGCGTGTCGGGCGTGGGGTACATCTCCTCGACACTGGGAGCCAGCACATACAGGCTGCTGCCGTCGTCTGAATCGCCTTTCTCCTCGCGGAATGTGGCTTCCAGCAGTCGGCAGTCGGCATCCAGCGTGCGAGGGTAGTTCTTCAGGTCGTTTTTGTCGTTAAACTGTGTCGGATTGACAAATACCGACACGACGGTAATCTTATTCTCATGCAGACAGCGACGCACCAGCGACGCATGTCCTTCATGCAATGCTCCCATGGTAGGCACCAGGCCAATCTCTTTTCCTTGTTTGCGGTCTTCGAACAGCTGGTTCTGAAGCTCCACAATCTTATTAAATACCTTCATCTTTTATATGTGCAATTTCCGGATTCCGATTTCTCGATGTTCCATTACATTTCCGATTTCGGGGTGCAAAATAACAACATTTTTACCAAATAAGAAAGAAATAACGTAAAAATATGCCAAAATAGAGGCTAAAAATACTTAAAACGGCACGTTTCTTGGTATTTGTGAATTTTTTTTTGTACCTTTGCATGGATAAATTACATACTTATGGCTCAGAAGATATTGTTCATTAACCAAGAGATTATCCCCTACGTACCCGACAGCGAATTGTCACTGATGGGAAAAGCATTGCCACAAGCCATGCAGGACAACGGACACGAGATCCGTACCTTCATGCCGAAATGGGGCACTATCAACGAACGCCGAGGACAGCTGCACGAGGTGATACGTCTTTCCGGCATGAACCTTATCATTGACGACACCGACCACCCCCTGATTATCAAGGTGGCCACGATAGTGCAGACACGCATACAGGTGTACTTCATTGACAACGACGACTACTTCTCGAAACGCCAGATGACGGCCAACGAGCAGGGCGAAGACTATCCTGACAACGGCGAGCGAGCCATATTCTTTGCCCGTGGCGTATTGGAGACCGTGAAGAAGCTGCGCTGGGTGCCCGACATCATCCACGTACAGGGATGGATGGGTGCCGTGGTGCCGCTGTACATCAAGACGGCCTACCATGACGAGCCGTCGTTTGCCAACACGAAGGTGGTGACGTCGCTCTTCACCAACAACCTGAAGTCAGACCTGGGCACGAGGTTCAAGAGATGCGTGGAGTTCCGTGATGTCAAGGCAAGCATGCTCAAGAAGTACAACGACAACTTCGACTTCATGGAGTTAGGCAAGCTGGCCATCGACTACAGCGACGGTGTGATAGCCGCCAACAAGGATGTGAGCCAGGAGCTGATGAAATATGCCGAAAGCAACAACATCCCCACCCTGGCATGGCCCGGCGACGACTTTGCTGCCGCCTACGAGGACTTCTATGCCAAGTTGTAACCCACCGAAAAAAAGTATTTTTAGGATAATAGAAATCATTCAGAAAGAGAACAGACGCTTCTATGATGAGAAAACTACTGCTGATGGGGATTGCAGGGTTGACACTTGCAATCTCCTCGTGTGATGAAGAGACAAGAACAATGGGAAACACGGTCACCGAACCGGTGGACAGATTTGTCGTCGTTACCGACACTTTCCCCGTCGTCACACGCTCTATCAAGACCGACTCCGTGCTGTCAACCAGTGTGTACAGCTACTTAGGTCGAGTGAAGGATCCCGAGACGGGGTCGTACATCACCAGCGACTACATGACGCAGTTTCATATTCTGGAAAACAGTAGCACCACCCTTTTCCCGCCTAAGTCGTATCTTCACGACTTCGGCGACGACGGCGGCATAGTGGCCGACTCGTGTGAGATAAAAATCATGATCAACACCTATCAGGGCGACTCGCTGACCGCCATGAAGCTGACGATGACAGAGCTGAAGACCCCCGTGCCGGAGAATGCACAATACTATACAGACTTCGACCCTGAAGCCGAGGGCTATCTGCGCCCTGCCAGTGAAGGGGGCATCTGCCAGAACAAGGTATATTCCGTCAGCGACCTGCTGCTGAGCGACAGTCTCCGTGGGGTCTATCGCAGCGGTAAGTTCTACGAGTATATCAGCATACCCGTCAACGGTGCCTACACCGACAAGAACGGTGTCACCTACGAGGGATATAGCAGCGCGAAGAAGCGCGGTTCGGGCTACGGCACCTACCTGATGCGTATGTATTACGACCACCCGGAATACTTCAAGAACTCGCTGGCGTTCAAGAGGAACGTATGCCCCGGCTTTTACTTCAAGACCACCAACGGACTGGGGCTGATGGTAGAGGTGGCCTACACACAGATTGTGGTGTACTACCACTACACGACCACCAGCGGCAAGGTGGTCAACGACTCGCATGTCTTCAACGCCACGGAAGAGGTGCTGCAGACCACACACATCACCAACGACAAGAGCAGCATCGACCGCCTGTGGCAAGACAACACCTGTACGTACCTGAAGACGCCGTCGGGACTGTTCACCGAGATAGACTTCCCCATCGACGCCATCAAGCTGAACCACGAGAAAGACTCTATCACCTCGGCCAAGATTTCGTTCCTGCGCATGAACAGCCTCAACGAAAACAGCAATATCGTATTGGAAGAGCCCACCACACTGCTGCTGATAGAGCGTGACAGTCTTTACACCTACTTCGAGAAGCGGAAAGTGCCCGACAATATCTCGTCGTATATTGCCACTTACAACAGTACGTACAAGACCTATACGTTCAACAACATTTCAAGTCTTATCAGCACGATGTATTCCAAGCGCAACAAGTCGCCGAGATGGAACAAAGCCATTCTCGTTCCCGTGCAGCTGGAGTACATCTACTCGTCGTCCTCCAGCACTGTTGCCGGTGTGGCCAACGAGATGAACATCAACAGCGTACGCTTGATAGGAGGCACCGAGAACGCCCATGAACCAGTACGCATCAGCGTCATCTACAACAAGAACGAATAATCAACAAGCCCACACCGCAGCAAGAAAAGATGGCAGACAATTTTCTTGAGAAGCACTACGAGGCATACGAAGCACGCAAGGCCGCATGGCTTCGCAAGAAGAAGCATCTGCCGACATCTGTAAAGCATCATCTTCCGGAACGTCCGGAGGATGATGCTTTATAGCTCTCCTGCCTTTCTGCAAGCAAAGGACTCCTGCCTTTCTGCAAGCAAAGGAATCCTGCGCTTCTACAAGCAAAGGAATCCTGCGCTTCTACAAGCAAAGGAACGGCAGCGTAACGACCGTCATGCTATCCGACGATGGTATAGCGGGCAAACTTCAGCAGCAGCTGTTTCGTGCCGGCATTCTTGAAGGCTACCGTAGCCTTGGTATTCTCGCCGGAGCCTTCTATCTTCACCACTGTACCCACACCGAAGCGCTGGTGCTCTATCACGTTTCCTTCTTTCAACCCGATATCGCCTGCGGCTGACTGCGGCAGCGGTGTCTCTTTGCGTACAGGCATCAGTCGCGGCTTGGGGTCGGCTACAAACTGTGTAGCGACAGGACGCGGGTTCTGTACCGTCGTGCGCCGCGTGGTTTCACCAAAGGGAAGTCTTCCCGCCGACGAACCATTCCCAAAGGGAAGCCTTCCCGCCGACGAACGCCCCGCTACCATTCCGCTCGCCGACGGGCTATTGCCCTCTACGCTCAACAGCTTCGGGTCAATATCCTTGATGAATCGCGACGGTGTGTCGTACTCCATCTTACCATAGCGGAAGCGGTTCTGCGCACACGTCAGAATGCAATGCTTCTCGGCCCGTGTGATGGCCACATAGAGCAGGCGACGCTCCTCTTCCAATTCACGCATCGACCCCACACACATGGGTGACGGGAAGATATTCTCCTCCAGTCCTACGACAAATACCGTGGGAAACTCCAGACCCTTGGCGGCATGGATGGTCATCAGCGTCACCTTGGGCTGGTCGGCATCCCCCTCGCTGTCCAGGTCTGTCAGCAGGGCCACCTCCTGCAGGAAATCGCTCAGCGACACCTCCTGCTCTCTGCCCTCCTCCTTACGGCTCTCCACGAAGTCCTGCATGCCGCCCAGAAACTCCTCAAGGTTCTCCTGCCTGGACAAGTCGTCAGGGTTTGACGAGCTGTAGATGTCCTTGCTGATGCCACTCTCCATGATGATGGCATGTCCCAGCACGTAGGCGTCCTCCCCGTCCATGCGTGCTGCCCAGCCTTCCACCTGCTGGCGGAAGGCATCCAACTTGGCCAGCGTGCCCTTTGCCAGTTTCAGGTCGAACACGATAGGTTGCTGTATCACGCTCCACAGACTGACGCTGTGCATGTTTGCCGTATCGACGATCTTGCTCACCGTTGTATTGCCGATGCCACGCGCAGGATAGTTGATGATACGCCGCAACGCCTCCTCGTCGCTCGGATTAGCCACCACGCGGAAGTAGGCTATCACGTCCTTGATTTCCTTACGCTGATAGAAGCTCAGTCCGCCATAGATGCGATAGGGTATGCCGTCCTTGCGCATCTGTTCCTCAAACGAACGGCTCTGCGCATTGGTGCGGTAGAGGATGGCAAAGTCGGCATACTCGCAGTGTTCCTGCCGCCGGATGCGCTTGATGTCGTTGCACACGATGATGGCCTCCTCCTTGTCGCTGTAGGCAGGCTTCAGCGTCAGCCGTTCGCCGACGGCATTCTCGCTGAACACGTCTTTATGTATCTGCCTTTCGTTCTTGCGTATCAGGCTGTTGGCGGCTTTCACGATATTCTGTGTCGAGCGGTAGTTCTGCTCCAGCTTATACAGCTTTGCCCCCACATATTGCTGCTGGAAGTCGAGGATATTGTCGATGTTGGCACCACGGAAACTGTAGATGCTCTGTGCATCGTCGCCCACCACACACACACGGCCATGCTCCCTTGTCAGCTGCAGCACAATGGCCTGCTGGGCATAGTTCGTGTCCTGATACTCATCCACGAGCACATAGCGGAAGCGTTCCACATACTTACGGCGCACCTCTTCGTGCTGCTCGAACAGCATGAATGTCTGCACCAGCAGGTCGTCGAAATCCATGGCGTTCGCCTGTCGGCAGCGCTCGGTATAGCGCCTGTATATGGCAGCCACCTCCGGCCGCTTGTGGTGTACGTCATCGGCAGCCCACGAACTCGTCTGGTAGGCCTGCGGGAGCAACAGATGGTTCTTGGCCATCGAGATACGGTCGGCCACCGACGCGGGCTTATATACCTTGTCGTCGAGCTGCATCTCCTTGATGATGTTCTTCACCAACGACCGCGAGTCAGCCTGGTCGTAGATGGTGAAGTTGGCATTAAAGCCTATCTGCGCAGCCTCCATCCTGAGTATGCGTGCAAAGACCGAGTGGAACGTACCCATCTGCAGGCGCATGGCCCTCTCCTGCCCCACCAGTCGTCCTATGCGCTCCTTCATCTCCCGTGCCGCCTTGTTGGTGAAGGTCAGTGCCAGGATGTTCCATGGGGCCATGTCTTCGTGGTCCAGCAGGTAGGCTATCTTGTAGGTTAACACTCGCGTCTTGCCCGAACCGGCACCCGCTATAACCAACTGCGGGCCGTCACAATAGGTGACGGCCTCGCGTTGACTCTCGTTAAGTTGTGTCAGCAATTCTTCTTTCACTTTACTACTATTTTCTTTCCATTACGGATATACACACCCTTCGCAGCAGGCTTCTGCTGCAGGCGCACGCCACTGGTCGTGTGCCATACGTCGCCCTGCTGTTCCGAATCCACGCCGACAGACGTGATGCCGGTTGTCTGACTATTGTCGGTCACGCCGAAGCTGTCTGCCTCCTGTCCGCTCAGTTTCAGATAGGCCTGGAAGGGCAGCACGCTGTCGCTGCCCGTCATGCGTACAAACCGGATGTCGCCTGCCGTCTCACCGGCTACCAGGCGGTATAGCGTACCGTCGCCGGCCGTCTGGTGGTCATAGCATCCGTACAGGCCGTCTTCCGCAGCAGCCCTTCTGGCCGGAGCACCGGCATTCTCGGTGGGCATGCTCACCCTGACAGCCTTCATCACGATCTGCACGCCGTCATCCTTCGCCTGGAAGAGGTAGGGCGTGTTGGCCTGCAGGTCGGTGGTCACCTCGTCCGTCTTGACCTGTCCGTTCTCTATGCCGCTGAAGGTGAAGAAGCGGCCAAACTCGGCAGCCGACTGGTAGTCGATGGAGAAGGGCAGATAGACGGTAGTCATCTCGCCCTTGCTGAATACACGGTCCAGCACAACCCGCTGGGCCGTGACGGCATCAGCCAGACGGAACGACTCGGAGGCCCCCATGTTGGCATCCAGCCTTACGCTCTTACAGATCTTGCCAAACACCACGTTGTCTTCCTTCGTGCTATTACCCGTCGGCAGATAGATGAAGGTGTTCGGCGACACACCCTTGAAGGCCCCGCTCTCACGGCTCACCTCCATTCCGCTGATGCTGGTCAGTCGGAGGTCGATGTTGTTGACAAACGTCATATCGGCGAAGAAATTGTCAGGCAGCGACGTGACGCCGACATTGTTGATGAGTGCCGCTCCGCCACCTACCGTTATCTCGATATCCTCCGGTTCTGTGACAGGCTCTTCAGCGCTCTCCACAGCCGCCGGAGTAGCATTCGACTCCTGTGCCTCAGACACTATCACGCCTACGGTGCGCACACCCACGGTGATGGTTGTCTTCTTACCGGCACGATGGCCTGGGGCGGCAGCCACTACCCTACTGGCATTATAGATATATACGTATGTAGCCTCCGTACAGGCGTAGGGTATCTCGTATTCGGTGAAGTCGAGTGCATGCTGTATCACGTAGGGTTCTTCATCGCCTATCTTCACGTTCAACACGCCCTCTTCGCCCGTCTTCACATTGACGATCACCTTACCGGTTCCGGCAGGCACCATGAAGGTCAGGCCCTGGAAGGCCTGGGCGAAGCTGTCGGTACCGGGCTTGTAGGTGGTCACCGTCGCTGTCACGTCGTCTTCCACCATCGTACTGGCCAGCACGATACAGTTGGCCTGCGTATCGACCTTGTCGCCCGTGCCGTCGCTCTCTGCTATCAGCGTATAGAGCACGTTGTCGATGGTGGTGTTCGACAGGGTTTCTGTTGACGTAGATGCCACCTGTGCCACAGCCACCTCCTTCGTCTCGTCCGTCTCGGCAGCGATAGGAGCTATCGGTGTGCCGACAAACATCTCCTGCTCTGCGGCAGCACCCGACAAGATGGTCAGGTTCTGCTCGAAGCTGACAGTGCTGAAACCGGAAACGACGGGTACCTTTTCGGTGACCTTCATCGTCAGCGTACCGGGAGTATTACCCTCGGTGGTGAAGATCAGCTTGCCGTTATTCTGCAGGTGCATGAAAGCACTACCCGCGCCTTCTATGCTGTTTTCGCCCATGAGATAGACCCTCAGCTCTGGGATGTTCGACACCGTAATAGCTGCATCCGACGTTCCGCTTGCCCGGAAGCCGTTCAGCACGAGCATCTGTTTTCCGTCAAACTTCACCGTACCGTCGCCGAAGACGTCCGTGCGGTTTCGGTTGTCGATATTCACTGTTGTCGTACCGTTCGTAATACTGATACCATACGTGGTATATACCGTCACGGGATAGCTCACCTCGGCTTCATTCAGGTTGGCATCGCCGATAGGACCTCTCACGGTAATTGTGGCCTCGCCCACTCCCTTCGGATTCAGTCTGCCGTCTTCGTCAACGCTTACCACACTCTCGTCAGAACTGGTGTAGGTGAAGGTATAGCCGCTGGTCACCATCTCAACATCATTCACCGTGATGCTGACAGCGTTCGTAGTCCATTTATCACTGTCGAGTGCATCCAGACTTACCGACTCGTTCTTCACCGTCATTTCGGGCGTCGCCTTGGCGATGGTCACTACCACCGTGCCTTCCTCTGGAACGGTATAGCCTGCATCGGCCACCACCTTATAATATATAGTATATGTACCGGCGTTCGCGGCCTGGGGCAGTGTGGTGCTGTAGGTTCCGTTCTCGCCCAACTTATATTGCATCTCGCCGACAGAAGTCGTTCCTGCCGTTATCAGCGTCTGGCGCGACGTGGTATAGACAAGGTTCTCTATGGCCTTCGGGGCAGTCACTGTAATCGCTGCGGCGGTGATGCTAAATTCCGCCGTAGCCTCTCCGCCCTGATAGTTGGCGGTCTCGGCAATCGTGGCCTTCACGGTGTATGTTCCTACCGTCGAGGGTACCGTTGCCGAGAATGTGGTGCTGCCCTTGGCGGCATAGGTAATGGTAACCTCACCCTTACCCGTATTGCCCTCTACCACTGGAGTATTTGGTTCTGCACCGTAGGTCCAGCCCTGTAGCGATACCGTGGGCTTGATTTCAGCCTTGGCAATCGTTACTTCCACAGACGCGGCTTCAGGAGCGGAGTAGCTGGCGTCAGCCACCACCTTGTAGTAAACGGTATAGGTACCAGCGGCTGTGGCACTGGGAACCGTGGTGCTGTATGTGCCGTCAGTGCCGAGCTTGTACTGCAACTCTCCGCCTGTGGCCTCACCGGCAGTGATCAGGGCCAGAGCCTGACCCGTATAAACGAGGTTGGCAACAGCGGCAGGCTCCTTGGTAACGGCGGCGGCAGCCTTGCCGATAGTCACCTCGATACTCTTTTCTGCCACATCGGTATGGTTGGCATCAGCCACCACCTTGTAGTAAACGGTATAGGTACCGGCGGCTGTGGCACTGGGAACCGTGGTGCTGTATGTGCCGTCAGTGCCGAGCTTGT
>CAMVAI010000043.1 GCA_947165435.1 uncultured Prevotella sp. | reverse complement strand
AGCATCTCACCCTTATATAATATTTCGCGTGTGAAGTCACTATTAGAACCTAACACCATGCTCGAATAAGAACCTTCATATCGTTCTGTCAGTTGCTTACTGCCGATAGCCTTGTTGCCATCGTAGAACTTCACGGTTGTCTTGTCTCCGCTTTGGTCGAGCACGTAGGCCACCTGGTGCAACATATCGTTGAAATCCACGATGCTGTCGGATTCCAGCGTCTCGCCATTGATGGTAGCCGAGAGTTTCTTTTCGGCGGTCAGTCCGAAGCGCAGTCCCTTCTCATCGCCGCCATGCGAGAACACCGTCATCTCGCGATTCTCGGTGGCTGGATTCAACATGACATCCACGGTGAAGCTCTTACCCTGCAGGTTGCGTTCACCCTGGGTAACAGCCAGTGCATTACCGTCGAAACTCAGCGACGTTGACGTTGAGATGTCGTTGCTCATCAGCGTACCCAACACCTCGAAGTTGTTGATGTCGCGCAGGTAGTTGCCTGCAATAGGCTCGGAGAACTTGATGATGATATCGTCGCCAATGCCCAGAATGCCGTTGGTGGGCTCAGGTGTGCCGAAGGCTATGGGTCGCCGTGTGTCCTTGATGCCCTTCAGCACCTCCGACGAGCCGGTCAGGTAGCCGCCGGCATGGCGGCAGTAGGTCACGGCACGGATGTCGTAGTACTGCTCTACGGGGTCTGTCTCGCCATAGAACGGTGCCACGATGATGCCGGAGGTGGGAATGGTGTCGGTCACGCCGCTGGCTTTCAGCTGCAGCTGTTTGTCGGCATAGTAGGAGCAGACATTCACCCAGTCCTTGTCGCCCTGGTTCGAGAGCTTGTATTGCAGTTCGATATGGTCGAAGTTGGGCCAGTTCACGTCGAAGCCCTCTATGCGCACCGGCATATAGTAAGCCTGGCGGTCGCCATCCAGCGGGCTTTCTGTGTTCATCACCCAGTTGTTGCTGGGCACGCTGACCTTCACCTTGCCTGCCGACGGTATGAAGTGTGCCGATATCTGACATTCAAACACACGGGCATTGTCATCCGGATCCATCAGACAGAACGTGATGTCCTCGTAGTCGAAGTCCGTAGCGGGATAAAGCTCGACCTTCTTGGTAAAGACGGTATGCTTGCCGTCGGCACCGATGACGGGATACAGCGTGATATGGGTGCCCTGTGTGGTGACGGGTGCACCATCTACCAGCACCTTGGCACCCTTGGGATTCGAGTTGGCCTTGAGGAAATACTGGAAGACGGGTGATGCCTGTTCGGGATAGTCGGTCTCGTTGGCTATGTGCAGCGTGAATCGTGCGGGTTCGCCGTATGGCACGTTGCTCACCACGGGCTCGTCAACCCAGATGCGGGGTTTGTCGGCAGGGATAGTAGCGACATCCAGCACGGTGCCCGGCTGGAACCACTTCGTCTTGCGCTCACCCTCGTAGGGTTCACACGTCACACCGCCTATCGTACGGAACACGAAGTCGGAATACACCTTCGTTCCATAGTCGAGATAGCTTAGGTAAGACGTAACCACGCCACCCCAGCGCACCTTGTCAATCATGTCTTCAGTCAGTTGGATGAAGACATTGTTCGTCGAGTCACACGTAAATTCGTTGGCCGTGCGATAGACTTCCACCGAGAGGCTCGACTTGCTGGCTGTTGACAGCGAGAAGCCCACCTTCTTGGAGTGCGTCTCCGTGGTGGTATGCTTGTCGGAAAAGGCTGCTTCAATAATAGGTGTGAACGCCATGGTTGAGTTCAACGCTACTGTTCTGGTTTCCCATTTCACTTTTAAATCGTCGCCTGTCTCCTTTTCATGAACATGAAGCGATCGGTCGGCCTTCACTTTATTCCAAGCCTTGAAGAATGTTCCTATCATCGAAAGACCTGCTTCTGCAAAATTCCCGACATCAGCCAATAACGGATAGCGCAGATAGCGCGAATTCGTCTTACTGGTCGAGAAGTTCTCGCTGTACTGTATCGATGCGGCACCGCCATCAAAGTCGTAGCGTTTTACCAAGTCGGCGGACACGACCGACAACTTCTCCTGTTCGTTCTTCGCCAGGAAATCCATCCATTGGCCTGCTTCCTGGTTCAGCGCATGAATGCTGTCGCCTGTCTCATACTTGATGTCACCGGGCCCCACCGCCGTTGCCTTAGACTTGTTTGGCCAATAGATTTTGTACTTGAAGCCAAAGCATTCATCGGTTTCATCCACCTCACTGATATATGCCGCATAGCCTCGGTCGTTAGCCAGCTTCTGGGCATCAGCCTCGCTATATCCCTTTGGCAGCAGCAGCGAGTTACGCACCTTGATGAGATCGGGCAGCAGTTCGTTCTCGATATAGTGCTGTGAATGTACGAATGTGGACTTCACGACATTGCCCACGCCTATCGCCTCATTGCGAATCAGATAGATGGGCTTGCCAGTATCGTCAACACCCTGTGCCAACACCTCCATCGTGCCAACAGGCACCTTGACCGTTGTGGCGTTTCCTTGCGCGTCTTTTACCTGGAACGAACCGCCTTCGTGCAGCTTCAGTTGCTGGTAAACGCTGTCGGGGATGACCGTCACAGCCAGGGCATCCTGAATGATATTCATCGTAGAAGCACCGATGAAGAGGTCGCCCTTGGGACCTACCCACTTCTTGCCGGCGTTCGTCTGTATGCGCTCCGTGACGTCGATGTTATACGTGTAAACCCATGAGAAGCCGAAACTGGTTGAAATATCAATGTCAAAATAGGTATTTTTTTCAGTATGTGAGTAAGTACCATCAATAGGTGCATCCACTATAACATTTACCAAACTCTGCCAAGTATCTGCACTGGAGCCAAGCGTTTGGTTGATATTCACACCCAGCGTGGCAGAGAAATCAGCAGAATAGCCATAGCTCATCTTCGAGCCTTCCTCGATATACGAGTAACTGCCGCCTCCTGGGGGGTCGCGCAGGATGTCGAACAAGATGGGCACACCCGTCACCATGCTCTTTCTACCCTCAGGCTTTGGCTTGGTAGCCATCACAAAGCCTTGTAGGCTTTGGCTTGATGGCTTCACATCGTAGAAGGAGTTATCGTATTCCAGCGTGATGCTGATGTGCTTCAGGGCATACTGATCGCGCAGGTCGAAAGTGGCGTTCTGCGGCGTGAAAAGATAGGAGCCCATACCCTCTTCGTCGAGCGTAATCTCTTTGTTGTCGGTGTCGCTCAGCATCGTGTTCTTGATGGTGACCTTGCCGCCATGGAGGTTCACCATGTCGGGAGTAGCATTGGAATTGTTGTTCCAATAGTACATCTCGCAGGCCTGCAGCGTGAAAGCGTAAGGCGAACCAGCCATGAACACCGGATAGCCGAATGCGTAGGTGGGTGTGACCTCCGAAGCATCCTGCGGGTCTTTCTTGTTATACCAGAGATGAATCTCTGACTTGTTGCCGATGATGTCTGTCGAAGTCATTTTCTGAACACCGAAATAGTCCTCGCCACTGGGGTTGAACTGCTTGACCTTGACAGTAGGCACAGCATGGTAGATGCGGTTGTAAACCACGGTGTCGTTCTTACCATTGAACGTCATATCTACGGTCTCGCCCACCTTGCCGTCTTGGAACAGGGTGGCATAGCCCTTGGCCGACACCTCAATGACCTTGTACTTGGCGGGGTGCAGCCTGACCTGGTATTCGCCCGTCTTGGCATCAGGACGAACGGTCAGCGTGTGGCGGGTAATATCCACGCGTGTCGTGTCCTTTTCGCCAGCACCGAAGGCTGTCTTGTAGGTAGCGCTCTTCACCGTTTCGTCATCCTGCTTGCGGATGAGCCACGAGGCGTTGTCGCCCTCCAGCTGGATGACAATCTTCAGCGAGTCGCCCAGGTTGTTCTTCGAGAGGCTGTTGCCAAGCGGCCTGCTGCCCTCGATGTCGCCACCTACTACGCGACCGCGCAACACGACGGTAGTAGAGTCCCAAAGGAAGACTCCCGCGACGTCATTGATAAAGTTATATTTATACTTTTGATCCTCGCTGACGGCATCATGATTCACCAGGAAACCGTCGTTGGCAAAGTAGTGTCCTTCCTTCACGGCCTGCACCGTGTGAGTGCCACGCGGGATGCTCAGCGCGAAGGCACCCTGGTTGTCGGTGATGATGACCTGTTTGCTGGCATCGTGCATCACGTTGCCGTCGAGCTTGAACGATACGCCCGGCACAGGCATTGAGGTGTCGCGGTAGTACACGTGACCTGAATAGACAAAGTAATTGTCCATATAGAAGTTAAAGCCCTGCGACCAGTTCGTGTTCTGGCTGAAATATACCAGTCCGTCGCTGTTGGGACCTACGAAACTGCCACTGCCGCCCGTTGCGATGACTTCCACGGTATAACTGCCGTTCTTGTTGTAAGGCAGGTTTCTGAACTCGTAGTAGCCTTCGTCATTGGTTGTGGTCTCATAGACAGCCTGGGCACCGGGAATACTGCCATTTGGATGGCACTGTACTGTGACACCACCCATGGCTGTACCGTCAGACATGCGGATATAGCCGTCGATCATACCCGTCTTCACACAAGCACCTGTGCAGCTCTCCTTCTCGATATTGGTGCCCTCGCACTGATAGACGCTCTCCACGCGGTAGTCGTAGTCCTGCTGCACTAGCACGGTCTTATCCTCGTAGAACAGCTGGTTCAGGTTGGTGGCGATGGTGTCTGCCTCGGGCCATTTCTCATTGTTCAGGCTGACGTTCGGATCATGTTGACGACGCAATACGCGGAAGTAGTCGTGGTCGCCACCAGTGGTTTCCCACTGCAGCAGCACGGACGACTGCTTTGCCGTTGCCGTCAGCGCGGTGATACGATTGCTATTCTGGAAGCGGTAGCTCTTGTCGCCCTGGTCGGCCTTCGTCACGGCATAGGCAACGCTATTTTCTTTCGAACCGACAATAGATAATGGCGACCTGCCTCTCTCCACAACCAAGTCGAAGGAGTAATCAACGCACTTGCGCGACAGCTCTTGCGTGAACTGCTGTTTCTTAATGGCCTCTTCATTGCCCGACAAGTCTATCAGCTTGCTCTCCACGCCCTTCTCACCATGCATATTGATGCGCAACTGCAGTTTGGCACGCTGATCCCAGATAGTGCTACCGTAGAGACTACCCTCGGAACGTTCAAATTTGGGTACAATGGCATTGCCTGTTATCTGCCACTTGTCGCCTAACTTAGAGAGTAGCTCCTCATCAGTCAGGCTATAGTTGTACGTACCCTGACCAATGGAACTGGCTTCCATCTTCGGAACCACCATATCGCCTTCCTCTGTCCAACTGTCGTCTAACTTCGCTAACAGCGTTTGGTTCGACCACTTACCCACATTGCGGTTGCTTTCATATACTGTTGACCAGTCATGCGTGCTATAGTTCGTGTTGTCACACTCGTATGGTATTAGGTTTGCACCAGATAATGGTGCAAACAATATTCTCCAGCCCATTGCGAGGTTTTTGATGTTGGTATAGCTGCCGTTCTCATAGCAGGAATAGATAGTCCATGTGCCAGGCGCATTGTCGGAATAAGAAATGAAGGCTGCGGCATAGGAGTTTTCCCAATTGGAGGACGTAATGGTACCATCAAACAGACAGTTACTCATCCGCACTGCGGAACTTCCTGCATTCTGTATAAATCCAGAGGCTCTGCACTCTTTGGAAGTATCTGTAAGGTCGGCAGAGACGCGGACATGTATCACGTTGAAGGGTAATGTAGTACTAACATGCTGCACCAGACCTGCAGGATCATCACCACGAATAGTACCCGTGACATGGAGATCGTGGATCGTCGCTGAGCCAGCGTAGGCGAACGGAGCCGCTGAGCCGCTCTTAGAAGCATCGATATTGCAATTGATGATGTGACCATTGCCATTGAAGAGGCCAGAAAAAGGTTTCGCTGCGGTGCCTATTGACTCCGTGATGGTGATGTCGGCATTCAGAATAGCATTGGTATTTGGTTTCTGACCCAACGCCTTCCAGTCATCAGCATTACGGATGATAAAGTACTCAATGCCATTGATGGTTGTCGTCTCACTGCCGTCGTAGAGTTCGGAATAGTAGCTGTTATTTAATTCCAACGAAATGTTGCTATTATGACGGGCAAAAGTCTGACAATTATCCAGTTTGGTGCTGAGCTTCTTCGGCTTGAAATAACAATCCGTAAAATAAGCATGCTCGGTTATTGCTTTATCTATCCAACCGACGAAACCACCATTGCTGTGACATTTATCGCCTATAAAGCTGCCATCAAAGAGGCAATCATAAAAATACAACTGACCACTCAGCGAATGAGCAACAAAACCGCCATTGGTAGCATCTCCATCGACAGAACTTTCGAGGGTTACAGACGATTGGCAGTTGTGGAACTCAATCACACCATCTTGATTCAGCTGGCCTACTATACCGCCACAGAATTTGGCACTTGAACTGATAGTGCCGGCTACTCTCAGGTTTTTGAACCGTGCGTCAGCAACATAGCGGAAGGGAGCCGTATAGTCCTCTGTATTCGTATAATGAACGGTCAGCGTATAGCCATTACCATCGAAGGTGCCTTTGTAAAATTTATTCGTCGTTCCGACCATGGTCTGACTCTTGCCGAGGTCAATATCGGCGGCAAGGATGGCGCTGAGGTTACTCTCACCGCTGTTGACACGCTGGGCAAAGCGCTCCCAGTCGGCAACATTACGGATGATGAAAGTGCCTTTTTCATCAGTCTCAGGACCGTTGAAGTTGAAGACAAAGTTAGCCTTGTGTACATCGTCGTTCCACTCGGTTGCGCTTCGGGTGACGGTGGCATTGTTGACGCCAAAAAGACTCAGGACGGCAGGAATCTGCACCTGGGCATACTTGGCAGCTGGCGTCCATCCCCACAAAGTGGTAGCCTGACGGCGCACGCGATAGCTGACAGGCTTGCCCTGATAGCCGTCGAGCATGGTGCTGTCCAGGATTTCATAGTTGACCTTTTTACGTTCATATAGCTCCTGAGCAATGGTCACCCACGAGGCATCGTTGGGGTCGGTGTTGCCCGTCATGTTGCGCTGAATGTCGAACAGGTCGTTCTCCATGATATCACCCAATTCAGGCAAATCTACTTGCCACTTCAACACCACCCTGCCATCGGAGCGCATCGTAGCCGTCAGTTCAGTAGGCGTATGAAGCATGGGAACGTTAATTGTATTAGACGCCAACTCGCCGTCAATAGCTGAGCCATCGCTTGCTACCGCATGACCTTTGAGCGTCACGCTGGAATAAGGACGGTCCATGGGAATATTGACATAACCCGAGAGGCCGCTGGTCTCCACCCTTTTAATATACACACGACCTGTAGCACCGTCAACCATGCGCAGCTTGGCATCAGTCAGGCTCTTCAGCTGGGCGTACCAGGGAATCATGATGTAGCCGGCGCTGCTCTTGTCGAACGACAGCATGGGGTCCATCAGCGTGATGCCTGAATCAATAGGCTTGGGGCAATCATAGTCATCGAAATTGTGCTTTACCTCGCTATGGCTATAGCGGTCATCATATCTGAAATGTACACGCATCTTCAGCAACTTGCCACGCCAATGATAGGGCACCTTCCAGCGAATCTTCGCTGTATGGTGGTCGTCATCGTCGGCATCACGCTTCAGCACATAGCTCACTGAGCCGCTGTTGCGGTTGAAGCTGACAAGACCACTGGTGGTGTTGACAATCTTGAAGTCGCCTTCAGACTGGGCCGTGAACGTGGCAGGCTTGTCCTGATCGCGCGATTTGTCATAAGAATAGCTGAGGATACTGGTCTCAGTCTCATTCGTTGGAGTCACATAGATGTAACCCCACGTGACGGCATCGTTCGACGAGGAATCCCAGATGAACACGGGGATGGAGAACTCAATCTCGCAATCGCCACTGGGCGTCCAAGTGAAATACTTGGAGTCATTAAAATACCATGCACCGCTGTCAGCCTTCGTGTTGAGACTCACGGCCAGCAGGCATATTAGCAAAAACAGGCGCCCCAGCGTACTGCTTAGACTGATTATTAGGTTCTTCATCATTTATATTTATTATAAAATAAGTTGTTCTATTACAGCAATCATCATCTTTTTTCTCATAATTCCAATTGTTTGAGTTGTTAATATTGGACTTACATTTGTATTCTGCCTCAAAGTTACGTAAAAAAAAAGAAACACGCAAGGCCAAAATCGCCGCAATCGAAGATTTTGCATTAGCTGAGACTTTTTTTGCATTAGCTGAGAGTTTTCCCGCCCCTACAGGTCATCTTATTAACGGAATTTCAACCTAAATTCACGGATTTTCAACCTAAATTCACGGATTTTCAACCTCGGCAATCGCCGATGAAATGAGTTACCACATGCCAGAAGGCACAGGTGACTGAGTTACACTGCCTCTTCGTGCATCCAGGCGGTGACGCTCTTGTGCATGCGCTGCTTGAAGGCGGCGCTGAAGGTGCTGTAGCTGTTGTAGCCGCTCTCCCGCGCAAGCTGCTGGGCGACGATGGACTTGTGTGCAGCGGCAAGCTCGCGGTAGCGGGCTATGAAGTGACCGATGCGAAGGTCGTGGATGTATTCATAGTAGCTTGTGCCCTGACTGGCGAAATACTGGCTGAGATAGTAGCGGTTCACGCCGATGGCTGCCGAGAGTTGCGACAAGGTCAGGTCTGCCTGCAGGTAGAGCTTCGTGTCCTCGCAGTGCTTCGTCAGCAATTGGCTGATATGTGAAGGCTCACCCTTGGGAGCGGGGTCGCTGGTGAGGCTGTCGGTGCTCAGGTCTTTCAAGGTCTCCACGCGCCACAGCAGGAGTCCCGCCAGCGGGAATCCGATGAGGTGGGCGATGGTGCACATCACGTAGTTGTCGGTATATTCAAAGCTTGTGAGCAGTAGCATGAGACCGATGAGCAGCGTCAGGCTGATCCACACTTCCTTGTGCTCCAGGTCGGCGTAGTTGTCACGCAGCCACCGCCCATATTGTCTCACGGCCACCACCATATAGATAATGAAAGTCACGATGAGTACCAGCCCATAGAGCTTGTTCGGGCACGTCAGGTCGATGGATGGCAGGGCGGTCTGCAGCACTGCAAGCACCGCGCAGGGCGTCATGACGACAAAAATGGGCCACAGCGGTCGGCGGCGGTCCTGCAGCATGGTCAGCAGGGTGCCGACGAAAACGGGGGGCAGCACCATGCAGTCGTTAGCGACGAGCAGTCCGTAAATCAACGAGCAGGTGTCGTCTGAGAACGTGTAGAACAGTATCCACCAGATGTGGGCCATAGCCATGACACCGAACAATGCCGCTGCCCAGCGCCGCAGTCGTGCGGGCGGTGTGATGTCGGGTGCGATAGCCTTGCCCGGGCATAGCAGCAGGTAGAGGCACAGCACGACGGACACGCCGGTTCCTGCGCCGTGGAGCAGGAGATACAGCGTCGACAATGGAGTTATCTGTTCAGGCATATCGTTTATTGTCGATAATTTGTCTGCAAAGTTACTATTTTTTAGTGAAATCGGGCGGGTTTTCCCCAAAAAATTTTGTTTCCTTGCCATTTCATCGGTGATTGCCGAGGTTAAAAATTCTCCATGAAAATTAGTAGCCTCTCCATGAAAATTAGTAGCCTCTCCACGATAACCGGGTGCCTCTCCATGAAAATGGTTAGCCCAGAGAGATATATATGCGCGTCCTGACCTGTCTATCCCGCTATCAGCCGGACGTAGGTGCTGATGGCGTGTTCTATCTCGCTGATGCAGACGAACTCGTCGGCGGTGTGGCTACGGCTCGACTCGCCTGGCCCTAACTTCAGCGAGGGGAAGGGCATGAGGGCCTGGTCGCTCAGGGTGGGTGAGCCGTAGGGTGTCATGCCCAAGGCCAGACACCGCTGCACCAAGGGGTGGCTGTCGGCGATGTGCGACGACGAGAGACGGAACGAGCGGGCCTTCAGTTCGCATTTCTTCATGTGTTTCTGCAGGAACGAGAAGAGGTATTCGTTCTTGTAGTATTCGTTGGTGCGCACATCGATGACGAAACGGCACTCGTCGGGCACTACGTTATGCTGCGTGCCGCTTTGTACGACCGTCACCGACAGCTTCGTGGCACCCAGCAGCGGACTGACCTTGCGGAAACGGTAGTCGCGCAGCCACAGCAGGTCGTCGAGAGCCTCGTAGATGGCGTTCACCCCCTCGTTGCGGGCGGCATGGCCGCTCTTGCCACGAGCCACACCGTCGATGACCATCAGCCCCTTCTCTGCCGTGGCGGGCTGCATGCCGGTCGGCTCGCCGACGATGGCCACACTGATGGGCGGCAGCTCGGGCAATGCCAGCGAAAAGCCGCCTGCGCCGCTCACCTCCTCTTCGCAGGAAGCGAGATAGACCAGATTGTAGGCCAGTGGCAGCCCCTGTAGCAAGCGATAGACCTGCAGCAGGCTCACCAAGCCGCCGCCGCAGTCGTTGGCTCCCAGGCCGTACAGGCGGTCGCCCTCTATGGTCGGTGCAAAGGGGTCGCGCGTCCATGTGCTCACGGGCTTCACCGTGTCGATATGGGCGCACAGCAGCAGGGTGGGCTTCTGTGCGTCTATGGTGCCATACGCCAGCAGGTTGTTGCCGATGCGCCGGGGGCTGAGCCCCCAGTCGTGCATCTGCTGCTGCATGATGTCGGCTGCGGCCTGCTCGTCACGGCTTACCGACGGGGTGGCAATGAGCCGCTTCAGCAGCTCCACGGCGTCTTCTGTATAGGGTCTGATATCTGTCATCACGCTATTGTATGGTTTATGCTACCTTCATATACAAGCATCTGATTAAAAAATTTCTTCATGGTCGTAGCGGGGCATGCGGCGTATCAGCCTGTGCGTGGCGGCATGAGCCATGGCCTCGTAGGCACGCTCGCTGGGGTGCAGGTGGTCGCCGCTGTCGAATCCGTCGGCAAAGGCCTTGGGATTGGTCACGCTGCGCACGGCGGCATCGAAGTCGATGCAGCCGTCGAAGAGGGGCGACGTGCGCAGCCACTCGTTGAAGGCCTGCCGCATCTGTTCGCGCTCCTCGTTGTAGGTGCGCCAGCCGTAGATGGGCAGCAGCGTGCCGCTCCACACCTTCAGCCCCATGGCCTTGGCGGGGCGCACGTAGATATTCTCTACGCCCTGCTCCATCTCCGCTACCGTGGGCAGGTCGCTCCACGGGCGGAAGGGGTTGACGTCGGTGCCGACGGGATGGATGATGTCGTTGATGCCGTGCTGTATGATGACGTCGGTGGCACCCGCCACGCGCATCTCGATGGGGAAGCGCGTGCTGCCCTTCAGTCCGTAGGCCTGATAGGTGATGCAGTCGTACTGCCGCAGGATGCGCGTGCCGCTGACGGCCCGCCGGATGATGGCGGCATTGGTGCCGAAGGCCTGCTGCGCCATGTAGTCGGGCCACGACTGCGCCGTGATGGAGTCGCCGTAGCACACGATGGCATGACAGTCGGCCGACGTGAGCACGTCGATGGTGTTCAGGAAGTAGAACCAGTTGGTGGGTCGGCTCAGGTCGGGTGGCAGCTCGTCGGCCTCGGCATAGTCGCCATAGGCATAATAGCCCTTCGACAGCGGGCCGGTGACGAGGGTGCCGCTGTTCATCTGGGCAAAGCCGGCCAGGAAGAAGCTCACCTCTATGGTGTCGCCGCGATGCACGGCATAGGCGATGGCGTCGCTCTCCGTCTCCGTGCCGGGCATGAGTGCCACACTGCGCTCGCCGCCGAAGGTGATGGGCGTGTGACCCACGAAGGCTTTCGCGATGGTGACAGGCTCCGTGCCGGTAAGGTTGGAGAACCGGAAGCGCAGCATCGTGCCGCTGAAGCATATACGGATGGGGTAGCGCAGGGTGAGGTCTTTGGCGTATGTGGCCTCGCGCCGGTTGGTAATCGAGGTGGCGGTGCCCCAGCAGGCCACCCATTTGCTGTTGTTCGTCATAAAGTCATAAATAGTTCAGGATGCTGTCATGAAAGAAACGGTAGTCAGTAGCTCTTAACGGCAGGTATGCCATCCGGCGTTCACTGCCCGCCAAGTCGCGAGAAATATTCGATGATGTCTTCCCACGTCTTGAACGTGTCCGAGCCGTACTCCAGGAGGGTGGCCATGGTGTCGCCGCCCGTCTTGCAGCCTATGAGATAGTCGCCGTAGAGCAGGTCGCGCCGCCAGGTATAGACGGCATGCCGCCAGGCCGGTACACCGATGTACTCGGCAAGCCACGCCGCCCAGCGGTCTTCTTCGCCGTGGCCGTCTGTCGTGCCGTCTTCGGTAGCCGGTTCCGGCACGGCGGGGGCTACGAAATACACCTGATAGTGCTCTATGAGCTGGCGCACAGCCTTCTGCACCGACGAGGCCGGCATACGGCATGAGTCGGTCATCGTCTCCATACCTATATATATTATAGGGCGCTCGCGGCCTTCCTGCCGGTCGTCTATCCAGCGTATCACGGGCACGATGGAGTGCATGAAGCTCTTGTCGTTCATGCGGTGCTCGCCGTGAAAATGCAGGGCCTGCGGATAGCGGGAGCGGAAGAGGTCGTAGGTATCTACCGTCGTGTCCTCATCGCCGAAGAGCCCATAGACGCGGCGGCGGTCATCGTCGGTCATACCCTCGAAGCGGTGCTCCGTCTGCTCCCTGTACTCCTTGATGAGCGACTTGTCAACATAAAACTCCTGCACGCCGTCCTGGCGGGGACTGTGAAACTGCTGCGTGCCCGTCAGCCCGTGGGTGCGCATGGTGTCGCCCATCTCCAGGGCGGGGTTCACGCAGATGCGGTCGAAGCCGCGCAGCTGTTCGGCGTACATGCCGCCCATCGACGTGCCGACAATCAGCGACGGCTGCTCCTCTTGGCAGACGCGGTGCAGCAAGGCCATGGCCTCCTGCGGGTGGACGGGCAGGTCGGGGGCTATCACGCGGGCCTCGGGCAGCACGGTGCGCAGCCGCTCCACGGTGCCCGACTGTCCGCTGCTGGCGAAGCCGTGTACGTAGAGCACGGTCTTGCCCGCCATCAGCTCGGGAAACTGTTTTACGTATGGATTTTCTGTCATCATGCTGCAAAATTACGAAATATGTCGTAAAAAAGGAAGGAAAAGGCGAAAAATAATTGTCATTTGCTTGCAGCTATCAAATATTTTTACTATTTTTGCGTTTAAAAGTTAACTATATCAATCCATTTTAAACATTAAAACAACACAAATTATGAAAAAGTATTTAGCAGAAATGGTGGGCACCATGGTGCTCGTGCTGATGGGCTGCGGTGTAGCCGTCAGCCTCGGTTGTGATCCTGTCAACAACATTCCGGCTGTCGTCGGCACAGCCTTTGCCTTCGGTCTGGCCGTGGTGGCCATGGCCTATACCATCGGCGGCATCTCCGGTTGCCACATCAACCCCGCCATCACGCTCGGCTGTATCCTGGCCGGACGCATGGATGCCCGCGAGGGATGTATGTATATCGTGTTCCAGTGCATCGGCGCCTTCATCGGCTCTGCCCTACTCTATGTGCTGACGGCCAACGTGCCCGGCCTGGAGGGCACCGGTGCCAACGACCTGCAGGCCAACGTGTCGGTGCTGGGCGGTCTGCTGGCTGAGATTATCTTCACCTGCGTCTTCGTGCTCGTGGTGCTCGGTGCCACCGCCAAGACCAACGGTGCCACCAACAACTTCGCCGGACTGGCCATCGGTCTGAGCCTCGTGCTGGTTCACCTGGTGTGCATCCGCTATACCGGCACGTCGGTGAACCCCGCCCGTTCGCTGGCTCCCGCCATCTTCCAGGGTGGCACGGCTCTGGCCAACCTCTGGATATTCATTGTCGGCCCGTTCATCGGCGGTGCCTGCGCTGCCGGCATCTGGAAGATGATTGAGCCTGCCGACAAGTAAACCAATGAGACATACCTTTCTAACCGTTGTGCTGATGCTGTCTGCCATGACTGCATCAGCACAACGTGCTATTCCACGCGATGCCAAACTGGAGGCCAGCATAGAAAAGACGCTGGCCAGGATGACACTGGACGAGAAAATCGGCCAGATGCTGCAACTGAACTTCGACATCATGGGGAAGTACGATGCCCAAGCAAAAGCACTACGCTTTGCCCTACCATACGGAAGGCAACAAGGTCGTGATGGCGGGCATTCGCTTCAACCCCGATACGTGGACCATTGACGACTGGGTGACGGAACAGTAAAAAAAAGTCAATCGAACAAAAACATGCGTCATTGGGTCAAAATGTGCATCAATGATGTCTTCCTGTAGTACTTCTTTGCGGTTTTTTCTGTATATTTGCACAGAAAACTCAATATTTTATTTTTTATGAAGAAGACTCTAATAACTATGGTGGCCTGCTTATGCTGTGTGCTGACGGCGCAGGCGCAGACCTATTGGAACGGTACGGCCGACAAGAACCTGCCGGGCGACGGCACTGAGGCTAGTCCCTATCTTATCAGTACACCGGAGCAGTTGGCCGGTCTGGCTGCCCGCGTGAACGACGACGGAGAGGACTTTGCCGGCAAGGTGGTGCAACTGGCCAACGACCTCTGGATTTCAGAACTGGCTGAAGGCAAAGACACGCTGGACTGGGAACCTATCGGACATCAAGTGTGGAAATGGGGCGAAGAGACGAAGTACGCCTACTTCCGCGGCACCTTCGACGGGGCAGGCCACACCATCCATAACCTCTATTACGGAAAAGGAGCCGACTTCGGTGTCGGCTTCGACCCGCTGGATCTGGATGTGGAACTGGGTGAAATGGACTTCTCCAGCTACAACAAGGGGCTGTTCTGCAATGTCGAAGACGGAACTATCAAGAATCTCAACCTGAAGAATGCCATGATGAGTGGTGTCGGCAATGTGGCACTCATTGCAGCGTTCCTCAGTGAAGGCAGTGTGGTAAGCAACTGCCACGTGCAGGGTAAGATGCACGGTACGCAGGTGAGTCTGGGCGGCATCGTCTCCAAAAACGAAGGCCTGATAGAAAGCTGCTCGGCCGACATAGAGACCGACGGAGCCGGCATGGGGGGCATAGTCTATGAAAACCAGACGACGGGCATTGTCCGCGACTGCTCCGCAACCGGCTCTGCCCGCTGTACGGCCGGCAATGGCGGCGGCGTGGTGAACTACAACTACGGACTCGTTGAACGCAGTTCTGCATCCGTTGACATTCAGGCCCTCTACGGCACTAACGGAGCTGTAAACGCGTCAGGCAACAAGGTGTATAGTCCGCACTTTGCCGGTGGCTTCGTAGTCTACAACTGGACGGGTGGCATCATTCGCGAGTGTTACGCCACGGGCAATCTCAGTGCCAATGGCAATGGCAGGTTAGGCGGTTTCGCACTCTACAACTATGGCCGCATTGAGTCGAGCTACAGCACTGGGCGTATGACCGACATCACCGACTATAACACCTTGGCCGGCTCCGTCACCATGGCTCAGTTCGTGGTATATAACGGCCAGCTGGCCCATCACGACGACGATTCTGCCTATCCCGGCGACTGTATCAACTGTTTTACCACCAGTGTGTGCGAACTGCGCAAGGACGACAACCAGAGCGATGAGTTCTATATCAATAACTGTGCCGCCTTCCTCTATGAGTACAATCACGGACAGGCAGGATTCCGCGACTACTCCCGCGACTACTCCCACGAGATAGGCGTCTATTGGAACAAGGACGGCATACCGCAGTTCAGTGGTAACCTCAACTCCCCTTTAGGCCGTGAGTGTACGGTCAGCTACATGCAGAGTCAGGATTTTGTTGACGAACTGAACAAGATGGCCCGCTTCATGGGCTCCAGCCAGTGGGAGTACCGTACCGGACAACTCCCCCGCGCCACAGGTGTCTGCACAAAAGATGCCTCCGACTTCTTCACGGGCGGCGTCGGTACGAAGGAGAATCCCTACCTTATTAATAATAAGGAGCAGTTACAGAACGTGAGTTGGCTGGTGGACAACGGCTATGACTTCCATAAGGCCTACCTGAAGCAGACGGCCGACATCGACCTGAACCGGCCGATAGAGTACTGGGGTGAGGAGATGCCCACCGAGTGGCAGCCCATTGGCAGCATGCACAATCATGCACTGATGTCGTACAACCACGTGACCTATTCATTCCGCGGCAACTACGACGGCGGCTTCCACGAAATCCGTAATATGTACATCGACAACCTGCTCGACCAGCAGGGACTCTTCGGCATAGTGGGCGACTCCGCCACCATTCGCAACCTGGGCGTGACCGGCTGCTACATCCGTGCCGAGCAGTCGGCCATACTGGCTGGAAAGATTGGCAGCAACTACAACATCATCCAGTGTTGGACATCGGGCGACGTGGAGGCACAAGGCCCGCACTCCAGTGCCTGGAAGGCCGGTGCACTGCTGGGAGACTACGGCCAGGAAGGCCGCGTGCTCAACTGCATGTCAACTGCCAGTGTCAAGGGCGGCAACGGAAGCGTGGGGAACTATACAGGGTCAGTGGTGACAGATTATCTGTCGTGGGCCAGAGACTCGCTGGTGAACTACCTCTTTGCAGGCACCATGAGCTATGGAGGCACCGTTCCCTCCGCTCGTTTCCAATACATTGAGAATCCCTTCGTCGATGCCGACCTGTATGATGCGAACACGAACGTACAGTATAACAGAACCACCGCATGGCTGCAGTCGAAAGAGTGTGTCAATACCTTCAACGATGCCGTCAGCCGCTGGAACGCTGACCACGCCGACAACGACGAACTGCAGCTGAACTACTGGCAGTGGCGCGAAGGACAGTATCCGCGAGTCAGCCCGTCGGCAGACAACATACCGGGACTAACCATCGCCTTCGAGAGCAACGGCGGTACGGCTGTCGTTGCGAAGCATGTGGAAAGCGGTTCGGCCATCGATGCTCCTGCACGGCCTGAAAAGGACGGAAAGGTGTTTGCCGGCTGGTACAAAGACGAGGCTCTTACTGAATTCTTCGACTTTGAGCATACTGAGGTGACCGAGAGCATGACACTCTACGCCAAGTGGCTCGACGACACGCGTTTCGACTACGACCTCACACCGTTCAACAACAAGTTCACCAATACCTATCACATCAAGACGGCTGCCCAGCTGCGCGGCCTAGCCGTGGCGGTGAACGGCGAGTGGAACATCACAAAGACCGTTGTCACCGGTATGTATGGAGACAAGTATATGGCCTATGAATACACCCAGACCCGTGCCCCGCAAAACTTCACAGGCAAGACGGTGGTGCTGGACAACGACATCTTTCTCAACGACACCACCGACTGGCAGTATTGGGGACACGGGGGCTATGCCGTGCCTTGGAAACCTATCGGCAGTTACACCACGGGGGCAGCAGGCGACTCGCAGGCCGAAGTGGAGTTCACAGGTACCTTCGACGGACAGGGCCACAGCATCTATGGCATGTACATCGAGATGGGAGCAGCGCCAATGCACCAACAGTATTATTATGGTTTGTTTGGCCTCACGAAGGCCGGTGCTGTCATTAAGAATGTCGGCGTGCAAGCCTCTGTCATCGATGCCACCGACCGTCAGAATGAATTGGGAACATACGCCGGCGGAAGCTTTGGAGGCGGTTCACTGCTGGTGGGCTTGATGAACAGTACCACCATCTCGAACTGTTTCACCGGTGGTAACATCGTCTGTGTGGCTGCTGATGAACATCGTGTAGGACAGCTGGTAGGTGTCATCGATGAGAGTTACGACGGTGATGCAGCCATCGAGAACTGCTACAGCCGGGCTAATATCACCAATGTCAATGGTGTGGGCGAGGGCAGATTCATCGGCTACTGCTACAAGGCCATCACCGCCACCAACTGCTATAGCACCGGTAGGACGGGCTCTGGCTTCTGCTTCGGCAACAGTAACGGTATGACTGCCACCAGCTGCTACTATAACAAGGACGAGATAGCATGGACTGACGAGGTGGCCCGCGGCAAGGCGTGCACTTCCACTGAGATGAAGCGGAAAGCCACCTACGAAGGCTGGGACTTTGAGACCACTTGGGGACGTAACAACGACGTCAACGACGGCTATCCCTTCCTGCGACTGTTCCACCCTGACGTGACGGACAGCTCCGACGTAATCATGGGCGATGCCAATGGCGACGGAACGGTTGACGTGGCTGACGTGGTGGCCATTGTCAAACAGATACACGGTCAGCCGGACGACTCCTTCGTCATCGAGGCTGCCGACATGAACGGTGACGGCAAGGTAAACGTTGCCGACGTGGTGGCGACAGTGAACGTCATACTCGGTAATTAGTGTAGTGAAATTGTAATACATAGTTTGCAAAGACGGTGGAAAGAATTAACCATGGAGACAAAAGACACGGAGTAAAAGATAAAAAAGAAAAAAACTTCAAGGCTTTATGGTGCTGTTTTACATAAAATTAGTATCTTTGCAGTCAGAATTTTCAAACTATGGATTTTTAAATATTTTACAATTATGGTAAATTACAAGGAATTAGGTCTCGTGAATACTCGCGAGATGTTCAAGAGAGCAGTAGCCGGTGGCTATGCCATTCCCGCTTTCAACTTCAACACAATGGAACAGATGCAGGCTATCGTGCAGGCTGCCGTTGAGACTAAGTCGCCCGTCATCATGCAGGTGTCGAAAGGTGCCCGCAACTATGCCAACGCTACCATCCTGCGCTACATGGCCGAGGGTGCTGTGGCCTACGCCAAGGAACTGGGCTGCGAGCACCCCGAGATTGTGCTGCACCTGGACCACGGCGACAGCTTCGAGCTCTGCAAGGACTGCATCGACATGGGCTTCTCCAGCGTGATGTACGACGGCTCGGCCCTGCCCTACGAGGAGAACATCAAGATTTCCCGTCAGGTGGTAGAGTATGCTCACCAGTACGACGTCACCGTAGAGTGCGAGCTCGGTGTGCTGGCCGGTGTTGAGGACGAGGTGGCCTCTGAGGTGAGCCACTATACCAAGCCCGAGGAGGTCATCGACTTCGCTACCCGTACCGGCTGCGACTCGCTGGCTATCTCTATCGGTACCAGCCACGGTGCTTACAAGTTCAAGCCCGAGCAGTGTACCCGCGACCCGAAGACCGGCAAGCTGGTTCCCCCTCCCTTGGCCTTCGACGTGCTGCACGAGATTGAGAAGAAGCTGCCCGGATTCCCCATCGTGCTCCACGGCTCAAGCTCTGTGCCCCAGGACGAGGTGGACACCATCAACAAGTACGGCGGCAATCTGCCCGACGCTATCGGTATTCCCGAGGACCAGCTCCGCGAGGCTTCGAAGAGCGCTGTCTGCAAGATCAACATCGACTCTGACTCACGTCTGGCCATGACGGCTGCCATCCGCAAGTACCTCACCGAGCACCCCGACCACTTCGACCCGCGTCAGTATCTGAAGCCTGCTCGCGAGAACATGAAGAAGATGTACATCCACAAGATCAAGGAAGTGCTGGGTTCTGACGGCAAGCTTGCTCAGTAAGCTACCGCACCCGCTCTGATGGTTAGTTTTTTACTGACGAGGGTGGGTCATAAGCACTAAGATTTATCTTTAACAACGGATTTCACGGATTATACGGATTTTCAGCCTGCTGTTATCAGCCATGGCAAAATCCGTATAATCCGCGAAATCTGTTGTTTTATATGTCGCGGATGGCCGCGAATAGACGTGTTGTTTTATACGCCGCGAATAGTCGCGTTGCTTTATACGCCGCGAATAGACGTGTTGTTTTATACGCTGCGAATAGACGCGTGGAATCCGTCAATATGGCGAGATGTTGTTCAGCTCTTCTATCTGCAGCTGCTTCGCCGGAGTGGTGAGCAGGCGCAGCAGTTCACGGTAGCCGACGGCATATTGCGGACGGAAGCGGTCGCTCTGCATGTAGCGCAGCACGCTGTGGTAGAACTGGCGACCCTCGATGTAGTCGGCGGCGCACTCCAGGTTGCTGGCGCAAAGCAGCAGACGGCCCTTGCCGACGGCAAACTCGCAGACGAGGCCCAGACGGTGGTTGCGCTCCACATTGTCTATCACCTGCACGATGGGGCGGTAGCCACGAGGCAGGTTGTCGAGAATGACGGGCCGCGACTCCCTGACGACGGGGAACCACTGCCAGTTGGTATGCTCGTCGGTGGGGAACGCGCCGAACAGCGGGTGGTCGGGTTTGGTCAGCAAGCCCAGCGTGCCGGGTGATACGGGCTTCTTGTTGTTCTCGCAGATGGTCTTGAACATGCGGTAGTTCCAGTAGTCGGTCTGGAACAGCGGCCCCACGGTCATAGTGCTGTCCAGCTGGCTGCTGTCAGGCATCCACAGCACCCGCGCCCCGGCTTCCAACTGCCGCCCGATGTCGTCGGTCAGCTGCCGGGTAATGACGATGCCCTCCTTCTCCAGCTGCACCTCCTGTGGATACACCCAGATGTCGTAGGTGTTGTGATATTCCGTACCGTCGATGAAGAGGGCCACCGACATCTTGGCCCCTGTGTGCAGCCGTGGCGCCTCAAACGGGATGGTGCCCACGGTCAGCAGTCCCTCGCCGTCGGGAATGGGCATGTCGCCCTCCATGTTGCCCGCCACCCAGTAGAGCGTCTTGCCCGCCAGCGACTGTCCGCTGTAGTTGGCTATCTTCACCTCTATCGCCTGCCGCTGCCCCGATGCAAAGCAGTGCGACGGCATGCAGGCCAGCGGTACCACGTCGTTGCACCACTGTCGCCACCGGCGCACGGTACAGAGCGGCTTGGGCTGCATGAAGGCGTTGAGGATGCCCACGTAGGCCGACCCCTGTCCGGGATAGTCCTGCAGGTCGAGCAGCTGGAATCCGTCCATGCCCCGTGTGCGCAAGTCCAGCTCGATGTCGGCCTTGTACAGCTCCAGGGCCCACAGCCCGCTGGCCCGGTGGAAGTCCTTGGCCTGGTCCATCATGCCGGCGGCATCGAGGCGACTGCGGAACACCTCCATGTTCCACGGGTAGAGCACACCGGTATATTGGGCTATCTCGTCGTAGTCGGGATATATCTGGAACTGCCCCGTCTCATGACTGACGACGGGCACCGACGAGCGGTCGCAGCCGGCATCCAGCGTTGCCGTCGTGCCGGGATATTCGGTATTGATCATTCCGCCCGTCTTGGCATCGCAGAAGGCAAACGAGCCTCGGGTGTGCGACACGTAGGTGCCCCACGGCTCCCAGCCCACACGGCACGTGGTGAAATAGTCCATGCCGGGCAGCACACCCTTATAGCCCAGGTAGTAGTTGGAGCCGAAGGTGTAGAGCACGTAGGGCGCTATCTGCCGGAAGTCGGCGACGAACCGTGCCATGGCGTCGGTGCTGCCCCACAGCTCGTTGCCCAGTGCAAACATGGCGAACGACGGGTGGTGGCTGTACTCGCGCAGGATATGCTCGCCCTCGTCGTGCAGGAATCGCATCAGCGTGGTGTCCTTGTCGTTGAAGTCGCCCCAGAAGGGCAGTTCGGGCTGCAGGTAGATGTCCAGCTCGTCGGCAGCCACGAAGGCGGCCTCGGGCGGGCACCACGAATGGAAGCGCACATGGTTGATGCCGTAGTCGCTGCACGTGGAAAAATACTTGCGCCAGGCCGCGACATCCATCGGACAGTGACCCGTCAGCGGCCACACACAGGCGTCGTGCTTGCCGCGCAGGAAGACACGGTGGCCACGGGCATCGTAGAAGTGGCGGTTGCGGACGGTCAGCGACGGCTGCTGCCGAGGGGCATGTGCTGCGTCGCCTTTTTCGATGTATATCTGTCCGATGATGCCGTTCCAGTTGGTCTGCGTGTCCTCGGTGTAGGCGTGGCTGTTGGCATAGAGCTGCTGCGGCACGCCCCGGCTGTTGTCAACGACGATGCGCAGCCGGTGGCGGCCTGCCTTGAGCGGCTTCAGGCGGTATCGCTGCGGGGTGGAGATACGGTTGCACGAATCGGTCAGCACACCGTCGATGTAGAGCCACGACGGCTTGCTGCGCTCCAGCACAAGGGTCAGCGGCTGTCGTCGCCAGGCCCTCGGTATGTCGATGTCGCGCTCATAGACGGCAGCCCCCGTATAGGTGTAGCGGCGCGACAGGTGGGTGGTCTCGCGGGTGGGGCCTACGGCGCGCCCCTTGCGGTTGGTGTCCAGTGTGCCGGGCAGCGTGACGGTGGTCGGCATGCTGTCGGGCAGGGTGAGCGTCCACGGTCCGGCCAGGTCAATGCGCTGGGCGCTGGCCGTCGGCATGGCGAGGGCAAACAATGCTGAAAGCAGCAGGTGGTGCAGGTGGTGTTTCATAATAGGCTGCAGGTGGTGTTTCATTGATAGGGTTGTCTTTGTGGTCAATAGCTATTGTGATGCAAAAGTACAACATTTTTGCCATAAAGATGCCAGCATAGTGAAAAAAGATTACAAAAAAATGCCCAACTTCTTGCAATTCTCATTTTTTTACAATATCTTTGCAATCTATTAGAGACTATTTTAACCTATTTATTATCTTAAGAAACAGTTGAATACAATGAATGCAGTGATTTGGATAATTGCTTTGTTGCTAGTTGTCTTTAGCGTGTTCTGCTATTTGGTACGTTACTACTACAGCCGGAAGCTGAGGAAGGCTGTACGGCGTGCGCAGAAGAGCGAACAGCTGAAGTCGGCCTTCGTCGATAATGTGAGCCGTTCGCTACGGTCGCCGCTGAACGCCATCCTGGGCTATAGCAACATGATTGTGGAAGAAAACGATGCCACCATGCAGCCCGCCCAGGTGAAGGAGCTGGCGCGCAACATCTCTAACGACACGCAGCAGCTCATCGACTTCGTGTCGCAGCTCATCGAGATGTCGAAGTTCGAGGGCATCACGCCGTCGTTCACCTTCATCGAGGTCAACCTGACCGAGCTGATGGCCAGCTACCGCCGCGAGGCCATGACCATGACCAAGCCCGACGTCACCGTGCGTGTGAGCAGCGACCTGTCGCCCCACTGCCGTGCGGTGCTCGACACCAACTTCATGCACCAGCTCATGATGCACCTGCTGGCCAATGCCGCCCGCCACGTGACGCAGGGCGACATCGTCATCAAGTACGGTCACGAGCGCAAGGGACTGAAGGTGGCCATCACCTATACGGGCATCGGACAGGCCGAGCTGCTGGGCACCGACATCTACTCGTTCCTGCAGAAGGAAGACGCGCTGAAGAATGTCAACAGCTCGTCGGTGCTGGGACTGTCTATCTGCAAGGCCATTGTCGAGATGCTGGGCGGCGAGTTCTATATGGACACGGAGTACGACAAGAAGACCGTCGCCTCGTTCTGGTTCCCGTGCAAGATGAAGGACACCCACCGCAGCGTGTAATCATTATTCTATAACCGAACTATTTCCGCAGTTCTTTCAGCAGGCGGTCGGCATGCCCCCAGCGGTCCATCATGAAGAGCATGTAGCGCACATCGACGTTGATGGTGCGTGCCAGCTGTCGGTCGAAGAAGATGTCGCTCGACAGCGAGTCCCAGTTGCCGTCGAAGGCCAGCCCTAACAGCTCTCCCTTCCCGTTGAAGATGGGCGACCCGGAGTTGCCGCCGGTGATGTCGGTGTTCGACAGGAAGCAGAGCTGCATGGTGTGCGTCAGCGAGTCGGCATAGGGTCCGAAGTCCTGCTGTGCCATCAGCTCGTGCATCACCGGCTCGGCAAAGTATTCGAAGTTCTCGTCGGCCTTCTGCATCTTCTCCCACAGCGAGCGGGCGGTGGTGTAGTATCCCGAGGGCCGTCCGCCCAGGGTGTACTCGCCTATCTGTCCGTAGGTCATGCGCAGGGTGAAGTTGGCGTCGGAGTAGTTCGGCTGGTCCTGCTCCATGCGCACCACGGCGGCACACAGCAGCCGCTCCTGCTCGGCAATGTCGAGGCTGAGCTGGTGGCGCGCCTCGCGAATCTTGGCCTGCAGGTCGTTCAGCGACAGTCCGTACTGCACGCCGAGGTCCTTGCGGTAGCGTTTCTTGTTGAAGTAGATGGGCTTGCCCGACTGCATGAGCACCGACTTGTCGTAGAGGGCCGCGACGTAGGCCGCCTCGTCGCCGTGGAACTTCCGGTCGATGGTCTGGTAGAAGTCGGGCAGGTACTCCGTGTCGCTAATCTGCTGGCGATAGTTGCGTATGAGTGCCGTGAGCAGCTCCATGTCGGTGGCGCGGTCCCACTCGTCGCTGTTGTCGCTGAACTCGTGGTACTGCTTCTTGGGCTTGCTCTTCGGACCCTTCACGGGCATGCGCCACTGTACGCGCCAGGCCCGGCTGGTCAGCTGGTCCTGCAGGAAGAACGACTCGCGGAAGATGGTCTGGATGCGGGTCAGTGCCATGCGCTTCTCGTAGAGCCGGGCCATCTTGTCGAAGTCCAGCCCACTGGCCTCGGCCACCGTGCCGCCGGGCTGTGCGGCGAGCCACTGGCGGATGGCTGCCTCGTACTGCTGCTTCTGCCCTATCAGCCCGATGCTGTCGATGCACTTGTTCATGCCTATCGAGTTCTTCCAGTAGTTGCTGGAGCTGGCATACTTCGAGTCATACTTGATGCGCACGGCCTCGTCGGCACGCATGTGGCGCAGCATGATGTCCTGCTTGACGGCACGCACCTGCACACGCGGGGCGTTGATGGCATCGCGGCGCTCGCGGATGCCATAGCTCGACAGATAGCGGCTGGTGCTGCCGGGATAGCCCATGATCATGCAGAAGTCGCCGGGCCGGTAGCCGTCCATGGCCACGGGCGCCCACGACCGTGGGTGGTAGGGCACGTTGTCTTTCGAATACTTGGCCGGGCCGCCGGTCTTGGGGTCGGCATAGATGCGGAACACGCTGTAGTCGCACGTCTGGCGGGGCCACATCCAGTTGTCGGTCTCGCCGCCGAACTTACCCATCGACTTGGGCACGGTGAACACCAGGCGCACGTCGTTGAAGTCGCGGTAGGTGGTGCAGTAGTAGCGGTTGCCCTCGTAGAACGGCTTCAGCTCCACGCGCAGCGTAGAGTCCTTGGCGCGGATGTCCTTCTGCCAGGCATTCTCGATGCTATCCACCCGCGAGGCGCGCGTCTCGTTGTCGAGCCCCTGCAGCTGGGGCAGCACGTCGGCGGTGACGTCTTTCTGCTCAATCATGAAGCTGACGAAGAGGTCTTCGTTGGGCAGCTCCTCTTCCAGGCTCTTGGCGTAGAATCCGTTCAGCAGATAGTCGTGCTCCACGGTGGAGTGCTTGCGGATGGCATCGAAGCCGCAGTGGTGGTTGGTGAACACCAGGCCCTCGCTGCTGACCACCACGCCCGAGCAAAAGCCGCCGAAGTTCACCACGGCGTTCTTCACGGCATTGTCGGTCTGGTAGAGCTGCTCCTTGGGCAACTGGAATCCGTACTGTCGCATCTGGTCATAGACGGCGGTGGGCAGGTCGAAGAGGGTCCACATGCCTTCGTCGGCACTGGCCTTCGGTGCATGGCATACAACGAGTGCTGCCAGCAGGAAATAGCGTACTATTCGTTTCATCATATCAATACTTATAAATTATTTCGTTGCTAAGCGACTGTTCGATTTTAGTTGGTACGAACAAAACAATCCTCATTTGCGGTGGATGCTTACCGTCTTGGCCTTCCTGAAGTATTTGCCGACGACGGGCAGACGGTCGGCGGGCAGGTCGTTGTGCAGCAGGTAGCTCACGAAGAACACGATGCACAGCGTGTTGAACGCCATGCGCCCCACCAGTCCGAGACTGTAGGTGTCGGCCACATAGCGCATCATGACCACCAGGATGACGGCCATGAGCACATAGACGGCCATCTGGCGCAGCGGATAGTTCAGCGGGTAATACTTCTGCCCCACCACGTAGGACGCCACCATGGCCACGCCGTAGCCGGCCACACCGCCCCAGGCACAGGCCATATAGCCGAACTTGGGTACGAAGAGGATGTTGACGGCAATGAGCACCGCACAGCCCAGTCCGGAGAAGACGGCGCCCCAGATGGTGCGGTCGGTCACCTTATACCAGTACGAGAGGTTGAAATAGACGCCCATCATGATTTCGGCCGCCATGACGATGGGCACCACCTTCAGGCCCACCCAGTAGTCGTGATTGGGCACGACGATGCCTTTCAGTATGTCGAGATAGCCCACCACCATCAGGTAGGCCAGCAGGGTGAAGATGACGAAGTATTTCATGGCCTGCTCGTACATCGCGTGCTGGTCCTTGTCTTTCACGCCGGCAAAGACGATGGGCTCGTAGGCGTAGCGGAAGGCCTGCGTAATCATGGCCATGATCATGGCTATCTTCGAACAGGCACCGTAGATGCCCAGCTGCTCCAGCATGTCGTCACCTTTATATATATAGGGGAAGAGCATCTTGTCGGCCGTCTGGTTCAGTATGCCGGCAATGCCCAGCACGAGGATGGGCCACGAGTAGCCGAGCATGGAGCGCAGCAGGCGGGTGTCGAGCGTC
Organism: uncultured Prevotella sp.; assembly: GCA_947165435.1. GTDB lineage: Bacteria > Bacteroidota > Bacteroidia > Bacteroidales > Bacteroidaceae > Prevotella. The sequence goes on along the minus strand of CAMVAI010000043.1, from coordinate 1,979 downwards.
CAGCGGAAGCCGGTGTACTCGGTAATGAGGCATACGGCCAGCATGGCGGTGCAGCAGAGGTTGATGTAGAAGGCGTAGGCCACGTCTTCGCCGTCCATGAAGTAGAAATAGACGAGGTTCAGCAGGATGCTGACCACGATGTTCAGCAGTTTCAGGGCGGCAAACTTCATGGCCTTCTTCTGCTGGCGCAGGTGGGCAAAGGGTATGCACAGGAAGGCGTCGATGGCCACCGTGACGGCCATCACGCCCACGTAGTCGGGGTGGTCGGCATAGCCCATGAGCGTGCTGACGGGGCCTAACAGCAGCAGCACCAGCACGGCGAACGAGAGCGACACGACGCCGACGGCTATGAGCGTGGTGGAATAGACCGTCTGCGAGTCGGTGTGCGTCTTGTTGGTATAGCGGAAGTAGGTGGTCTCCATGCCGAAGGTGAGCAGCACCAGCACCAGGGCCACGTAGGCATAGATGTTGGTGATGACGCCATAGCCGCCCGAGGCGGCCGACATCTGTGCCGTATAGAGCGGCACGAGCAGATAGTTCAGAAACCGCCCGATGATGCTCGAAAGGCCGTAGATGGCGGTGTCCTTGAAGATGGTGGTAAGCTTTCCCATTTATCCAAAAAACATATAACAAATCAGAATGGCGGAAATGATGCCGGCCAGGTCGGCCATCAGGCCGCAGGCTACGGCATGGCGGGTCTTCGAGATACCCACCGAGCCGAAATAGACGGCCAGGATATAGAACGTGGTGTCGGTAGAGCCCTGGAAGATGCACGACAGACGGCCCACGAAGGAGTCGGCACCGTAGGTGGTCATGGCATCGACCATCATGCCGCGCGCCCCGCTGCCCGAGAGGGGCTTCATCAGTGCCGTGGGCATGGCATCGACCCACTGGGCGTCGAAACCGGTGGCGGCCACGGCGCGGTGCAGACCGCCGATGAGCAGGTCCATGGCCCCGGAGGCACGGAACACGCCGATGGCCACGAGGATGGCCACGAGGTAGGGAATGATGCGCACGGCGGTCTGGAAGCCGTCCTTGGCACCCTCGACGAAGGCGTCATATACGTTCACCTTCTTGCGCACACCGGCCCAGATGAAGCTGCAGATGATGCTCATCAGCAGGATGTTGGCCACGGTGGTGCTGGTGCGGTTCATCGTCTCCGGGTCCATGCGTGAAAAGGTCCAGATGATGGCGGCCACCACGGCGCAGGCCCCGCCGAGCGTGAGCAGCATGGTGCGGTTCAGCAGGTTGATGCGCTGGTAGAGCGAGGTGACGATGATGCCGGCCAGGGTCGAGAAGAATGTGGCCAGCAGGATAGGAATAAAGATGTCGGTGGGCTGGGCGGCATTCATCTGTGCGCGATATACCATGATGCTGACGGGGATGAGCGTCAGCCCGCTGGTGTTGAGCACGAGGAACATGATCATGGGGTTCGACGCCGTGTCCTTCTTCGCGTTCAGCTCCTGCATCTGCTCCATAGCCTTCAGGCCGAGGGGCGTGGCGGCGTTGTCCAGCCCCAGCATGTTGGCGGCAATGTTCATGAAGATGCTGCCCGTGACGGGGTGACCCTTCGGAATGTCGGGGAAGAGCTTCGTGAACACCGGCGACAGCAGGCGCGCCAGCACGTTGACAACGCCGCCCTGCTCGCCAACCTTCATCACGCCGAGCCACAGCGACAGCACGCCCGTCAGGCCCAAGGAAATCTCAAAGGCGGTCTTCGACGACGCGAACGTGGAGTCCATCATGGCTGGAAACACGTCGTAGTCGCCCCAGAACACCAGCTTCATCGCCGCAACGACAAAGGCGATGAGGAAAAATGCTACCCAAATATAATTTAATACCATAATGGCTGCAAAGGTACAAAGATGCGGGCGAACAGCAAAATTTTTCCGCAGAAAAAGCATCATTGTTGTCATCACCAGTGGCCTCTCCACGAAAATTAGTAGCCTCTCCACGATCACCAGTGGCCTCTCCACGAT
>CAMVAI010000042.1 GCA_947165435.1 uncultured Prevotella sp. | reverse complement strand
GACATTCTCTATACTCTAAACATCAGCATGATCCGAAAGGATATCACTTTCGGCACAGGGGGACAGACCCCTTGTGAGCACAGAGCTTCACCGTTCACGCGAAGACTTTATCGTCCACTTCAAGCAGACCTATTCCGACGCCTATCCGCCTGCATGGATTCTGGCAGAAGTGCTTCCCTTCGGTGTTATCACCAACATCTTCAGCAACATCAAGACCCCACGTATCAAGAAGAGCATTGCCCGCAAGTTCGGCCTGCAAGTAGCCCCCTTCGAGTCGTGGCTCACTATCGTCACCCTGACGCGCAATTCCTGCTGCCACCATGCCCGTGTATGGAACAAGCAGAACACCATCCGTCCGATGCTCCCCAACCGCATGACAGGCAGTTGGATTACACTGCCTACCGATGCCCTCCGCATCTATTTCAATCTTTGCATCATCAAGTATTTCCTCAACATCATTTCGCCCAACAACGACATGAAGGCGAAGGTCGATGCTCTGCTCGCCGCTTACCCGTCCATCGACGTCACCGCCATGGGCTTCCCTCGCGGATGGGAGAGCGAACCTTTGTGGCAATAACCGCCGATTGAATCAAACACAAGCACTAACGATGGAACAGAAATTCGGGAAAAACGGTCTTGAAACAAGTGACCATTGCGCTCGTATTTGTGATTATAGTAGCGGGCATATGCAACCCCGATGCGCTTAATGCTTTCGCCAATATGCTCATCGCATTCTCTGATAAGCAGATGCACATGGTTAGTCATCAGGCAATATGCATAGAATGTACAATGTGAGGGGAGAGAATGCCCTTGCTCATCGCATCGTTTAACTAGCGCATGAAGAATATTGAGGAACTGGGAATAGTCCTCATCATCTTCAAAGATGTCCTGCTTGTTGATACCACGAAGCATAACATGATAGATGCCGGTTGCACTTTGTAAGCGCTCTTGTCTTGGCATAATTTCAGCTAGTATATTATTTACTGCGCAAAGATACATATTTATTTCAATATTGCAGAATTATTCTACTAAAAAGTGGATCATGAGAACCGTCCCCAAGTTTCTTCATTTAATTTCCATTCTACATTAGAGTCCCCTGGTCCGCCTGTCGTTCACCCGCTCTCCTCCTTGAGGCTATTTCTTTACATAGGTGCAATAACTATAATTCGGGTATGATGATTCTATCGCTATCATAGAGACCTCTGTTATAGAAAGAATCTGCATTACACGCTGGCCATCAATATAAATACTGTTGTTCAATGGATTGTAGGTATAGCTGTATTTTTGCCATTCATCAATCCCAAGGGTTCCCCTGTATCTGAAGATTATTTCATTCTCAATTTTCATTCTTCCCAAATGACCTCCTACTAATTGAGAGAAGTCGACAGGAGATTGCAGCGTACCATCAGCATTGATATATCTGTGTTCTGTTTCTTGCCATTCTCCTATAGCTTTGTTGATAAACTCATCGTAAGAGATGGGACTTTCAATCTTTACGAATTTCTCACCGTCAAGGGAGAGTTTTTCATCATCATTGCTGCATGAAGTAATAATAAGAACTAACAATGAAAGGCTGCTAATAATAATAGATTTCTTAGTCATATTTTTTTTTAATTTCAATTAGTACTGGTGCGATAAAATCGCGTTAAGTTTTACATTATAACCCATTCAAGCGCAATGGGTTCTTCAGAATGGGAGGGATTAATCATGACTTCTTAGCTGCGGCGCAACTTGACCACGGTGACTTTCTCGTCCTTCACAATGGGCATGGTCTCGCCGACGCGCGCTCCGATGTAGGTAGGGTCGCACACCGTGTATTTCCTCCCCTCGAAGGTGATATAGTCGCCCTCCACGTCGCCGGGGAAATTGACGGCCATGGCCAAGTGGCCGGGATAATAGACAAGGATGACGTCAAGACCTACCAGGTCGCGCACCAAGTGTGACAACAGTACGGCACGGTCTTCGCAGTCGCAATAAGGATAGAACAGGCTCTCCTCGCCGAAGAACGGACGGTCGCCGCCCCATATCTGGTCGTCGAACCCATACTCCAGTCCCGTCTGCACCCACCAGAGCAGCTGCTGCACGGCCTCCTCCTTCGACAGTCCCTGCAGCTTCTGGCGCATGGGGGGATAGAGCTGGTCGATGACGCCGTGCTCCATCGGTGTCTCGGCATAGATGAGCCACTTGGTCATGAAGTTGTCGCCGATGGTGGATGTGGGATAGGTGTTGAAGAAGTCGATGTAATTCTTGTTCGAGGTCAGCGTGAACGAGAAGTCTTCGTTTTTCACCGATGTGATGGTGCGCTCGACGGTAGGATTGTCGGTCAGCTTCTGCACGGCAGAAATCTGCAGCGACAGCGAGGTCTCCTTGGGGAACGAGGCGGCACAGATGGCCAGCTTGTCGCTCTTGCGCCCATCGAGCAGGTAGTACCACTCGCTGTCGATGTAATAGAATGACGTGTTGTAGATGAAGTGGCGGCTGGCCACCAGGAGGAAGAGGTCGTTGCCGTCCTTTGCCAGGCGTGCCTTGTAGCCCGACTGGGTGTAGAGGAATCCCATAACGAGCATGCCCTCGCTGGAATAGGGACCGTAGAACTGGTTGACCAGTGCCAGCAGCATCTGATAGTAAGCCCAGTCGGAGAAGTCGTGGTTCTTGCGCTCCTCTAAGCAGTCGTGGAGCATGTTGTCATACTGCGACTTCTGGAACTCATACTTGATGACATCGGCAATGTTGTCTTCTGTCAGGCTCTTCAGCTGGAAGCGGCAGTTGTCGCCCATGCGCACACGGCAGGTAGTGCCGAAGACTGTGAATTCGTAGTAGGGGTTGGCTTCTTCGGGATGATCCAAAATGTCCTTTTCAGGAGCAGGCTGTGGCATGACAGGTTCAGGGGTGAGCACCTGGTCGTATGTCAGCTCACGGTCCTTCAGTGGCGGCGGCACAGGCTGGCTCGTGGTTTGACTCTTAGCTTTTTCCTTCGGTTTGTCAGCCTTAGCCTCCTTGTTCTTCTTCTTTTTCTTGTCTAAGCCGAACAGCTTGGTGAACCACGAGTTGGTGGCATCGTCGGCATGAGGCACTATCATCGGCTCCACCTCCTTCACCTGTGGCATTTCGCGGGGTGGCTCTGCGCCATACTCTTTCCAGGCTTTACGCACGAATTCTGCATATTCGGCTAAAGCTTCTTTGCGGAATTGTTCATATTCGCGAAGTGCTCGTAATTTAAAGCTATCATAATCGCTTCTCAAGCTTTTATTCTTGAATTTCTCATACTCATCACGCATCTTATTGCCGCCTTGGGCAGCAGCCGTGAGGGCAACAAAAAGCACCAGCAGTTGTAATATTATTCTTCTTTTCATAGATTCTATAATTCTTTAGTTCTTGACAAAAAGACTGGGGAAATAAGTATTCGCCTACTCTGTGGCGATACTGTCGGGATGGCATGTGTGCGACTCCTGGCAACACGAGTCGGCAGCCAGCGAGTCGCGCTCCATCTTTTCGCGCGTCACAGTAGCCGGGTCGCTGTGGTAAGCCGCCTTGACGGTAGGCTTCTTGCGCAGCTGTCCGATGACCGACTTGACATACTCCTTGGTAAGCGTCAGCACCGTATTCCGCTTGTCGGCCACCAAGACGCCCACTTTGGCCTTACCCGGCGAATTGATGACTATCTGCTTGTCGTCGCCCTGCTTGAGCAGCGTCACCGACCCGTCGAACGGCAGGTTGAGCACCATGTCCACGGTCAGCGAGTCGCCTTTCATCAGCGGAGCCTTGCCTTTCGCGGTGATACACTCTACCTTGCCTTTCACTGAAGACACCACATAGACATCCTGCCTTTTCTTAGCAGCATGAACGGCCAGGCAGAACAGCATGACGGCGACAGCCAGCATCAGTAGTCTCTTACTCTTCATTGCTTTTTTTCTTTCTTAAATGTTATCAGGTCCTTGAGGGTGTCGTACAAATCGTTGGCCATGCCGATGAAGGCCACAGCAGCGAGGGCATAGGTCAGATTGATGCTCACCTGGTAGCGGCTGAACAGGATGAACGCCGCCCACACCAGTATAGACAGCCATACAAACAGGAAGAGGCCCTTGAAGAGCGATGCCGACAAGAGCACACGCATGAGGGTCTTCTTCTGCCGAATCTTGCCATACCACTTCAGCATGACCACAGTGACGAATACTATCAGTAGCGACACCACCACCGTCAGCCACTCGGGCACGTGGCGTATCTGGTTCTGTCGCAGCATGGTCTCTACGGCGTATGCCAGCAGCTTCACACCGGCTATCTTTCCCTGTGGCGTATAGTGCATGTCGGCTTCTTCCTTCATGGCACCGAACAGCACCACGCGGTCTTCTATCAGGTCGCGGCAGGCCAGCACGGAGTCGGGCGGCACGACATGGAAGAAGACGGGCGAGAAATTGATGTCGAGTTCCTTCGCGGCCAGCGGCACCACCTCCTGTCCGGCGTAGATGTCGGCCACCTGCTTGATGAGCGATGGGCGCAGCACACCGCCATGCTCACGGCCTATGCTGAGCTGTCGCTTCAGTCCGCCGTACAGCTGTCGCGGCATGTTGGTAAAGCCCTCCACCACGGTGTCGTTAGGCAGGAAGAACGAGTGGCGCGTGTCGCCCTCGGTGTCGTCGAGAATCTTATACGAGAACACCGTGTTCTTCATCTGCCTGGCGGTGACGGCTATCATCGTGTCGCCCAACACGTCTTCCTTGTAGCCTTCGAACACTACGTCGATGCCTACCGCCTTGGGGTGCAGGGCATTGATTTCCATCAGCACCTCGGCCAAGTCGCGCCGACTGGTCAGGTCGGTCATATCGACGATGGTGACAATACGGCTGGTGTCTTTCTGCTCCACGCCGTCGAGCAGCCGGTAGTAGAAGTCGGTGAACGAGTAGTCCTTGAGCACCGCCCCCACCGGATTGAACACCTTCAGGTTGAGAGCCACGACACCGTAGATGGCCACTACCGCAAAGGCAAGCAGGGTCACGACGACATTACGCAGCAGGCTCTCTGGCATCTTCATACGACAGGACGATAAGAGGGTTTTCAAACAATGGCTGATGCTTGTTTACTTCTTGGCAGAGAGGATAGCCTTCAGCTCTTCGCTCATCTTCACGCCCTGGCGCTCCAACTCTGCGCGGACGGCTTCCTTGGCCATCTCGCGGATGCCGTCAGCCTTGGTTACCAAGCGCACCATCACTTCCTTGTTGTTGTTCTTCAGCGTGCGGTTCACTTCGAACACCACCTGCAGACGGCCTAACTTCTGCGAATAGACGGTCTTGTTCTCCATCATCGTGGTGGTGACCGAAGCGGCCTGGTCGGCAGCCAACATCTTGTTCGCCACCAGGTTATCGACCAGTGCGGTAGCTTCCGAGCCAATCATCTTGCCGGCAATGTCGAGCCGGGCCAGTTCCTGAGCCTGGATGTGGGCGGCAGAGAAGTTCTCGGCGACGCTACGCCCCTCGCCAATGAAGTAGCGGGGATTCATCTCGTCGTCGAAGTCTTCCTGATACATGTACGAACGGTCCAGCTGGCGCTCCAGGGGAAGTGCTCCCGGCGACACCTGCCAGTCTTCCTTGATGAGCCGCTTGGCCTCCTTCTGGGCCAACCGCGATGCCTCGTCTTTCAGCTCGGCACGTGTACGTCTCAGTTTCTGCTGTTTCACCGACTCCGACTGGGCATTCATAGAGACGGTCATTGCCATCAGCAACAACGTGGTAATTAATCGAATTGTCTTCATAATGCTACTTTTTTAAATGGTTAGTATTTGTGATTCATGTATTTAAAAGTCGCCCGGCTCATAGAGTCCGAACTGTGGGTCTTTCTCCGGCTGCCATGTGCGCAGCTTAATGAGCGGGTGCTCCGGGTCGTTGATGTCCACCATGAGCATCAGGTACCCCTTGTCGCCGTAGGTGGTCGAATAGTAGTCCTGGGCTATCTGTATGGCATACGACTCACCGCCGGTACCAAGCTTGATGACGTCGTTGTTGGAGAAACGGATGTTGACAAACTCGTTGCGCTCGAAGCAGCGCTTCAGGTTGCGCAGGTATTCGTCCTTCGTCTGGCGGTTTTTCTTGATAATCAGGTTACCTTCCTGACTGATTTGCGACTGGTTCTCCATCGATACTGTCTTGTTGGCACGGCGCACCACGGTACCGGTGATGATGACGGCATCGTCGTCGAACACCGAGCTAATGTAGTCGAGCCGCTTCAGGGCGTAAGCCGTCTTGTAGTTTTCCAGGAAATTCATGATGGCCATGCGCGACTGCTCTTCCCACACACCCTTGTACAGGATGTCGTCCTCGGCCGTCTTGCCCAGTCCGAAGGCGATGTTGTCTATCTTCTGTTCAGGGTTGAAAGCCAGCACCACGTCTTCGACGAACGAACGGCGTACACCTTTGTCGAACGAGAACGACATGCGCAGGCCGCGCACCACCACACTGCCGTCGCTGTCGAGCATGCGGATGTTGTCGCTGTCGAGCACCTTGGCGCGACCGTACTGCACCAGCTTGGTGAACATGTCCCACCCGCCGTCGGTGAAGAGGTCGCGCACCGACTGGTACTTTTTCTGCCTGACGGCCTGCACCAGACGCTCCACGGCGGTCTTGCAGGCAGTGGCTTCCTTGCCCTTGTCAACGGCCTTGGGGGCTGCCTTCGTCTCGACGCTGTTGGTAGAGAACGACTCGGTGGCCATCATCTGCTGGCGGGCCTTCGCTTCTTTCTTGCTTTCGTTGCTCTCCAGATAGACGTTGACGTGCGAGGCGGGCATGGGGGTGCCCTTCACGGCGTTCAGCACGTCTTCCACCTCCTTGTCTATCTTCGCCTCGCCAAAATATTCGTATTCAAACTGCAGCTGCACCTGCTTGCCGGCATAGCCGGGGGCCAGTTCCAGTACGCTCCAACCGTCCTTCGCGCTGATGACTGCCGTCCAGCCCTGACCATCCCAATAGCGGTAGTCAACGCTGTTCACCGGCTTGCCCTTGTAGGTGAAGGCCAGCTTCACGTCGTCGCCGTCGCGGCTGTCGAACACCACCTTCAGGTCGTCGAACGTATCGTCCAATTTCTCCTTACACCAGTTGGTCAGCACGTGCTCCTTGCCGTCTTCGTCGCGGTAGGTCACCTCGTTGGGGTACTGCAGACTCTTCAGCAGCGTCAGTGCCCAATAGTAGTTGCGCAGCACGTCGTCGGCCTTGCCTTTCTTCTCGGCACGCAGGGCAGCCTCCACCATGTCCTTGGCCTTACGCTTGCGGGCCTCGAAGATTTTCTCTATCTCGCTAATCTTAATCCAACGCACCACATAGGCTTCCGGCTCGCGCTGCAGCACCTTCTGGCGGGTATTGGTCAGCGTGGCCTGCGAATAGGTGTTCACGGTCTGCTGAAACTGTGACTGCTCGTCGAGCTTGCCGCCGCCACTGCTTACCGACAGCTTGGTCTGCGCGCTGCCACTGACGTTGGTGGCTATCTTGCTGATAAGGTTGTTCAGGGCCTGCTGCTCGGCTTCAGCCACGGTCTTACCCCATCCTTCGCCATAGAGGTAGTCTTCGCTGTCGCGCACCTCCTCCCACGTCTGGGCGGCGGCGGTCAGCGTACATAGCATGAGGGCTGCCACGATGGCGCCCCTGCCTACAGTTCGTGTCAAACGGTTACTTTCCACAATGCTTCGTATCGTTCTTGCTGCTTTCACGATGGTTCGTGTCATATTTCTGTTTCTCATTATATTAATGGTATCATGGCAATGGCGTGTCGCTGCTACCCTCTTGACCTTGTTGTCCGGTCGTGATGGTAATGGTGTTGTAGGCATACTCCACGCCCTGGGCACCGATGGCGAAGGCGCGCACCCTGTAGGTGGTCATGGGCTGCAGGTTTTCTATCACTCCTTCGGCCATGCCTCTCCGTCCGCCATGACCCAGCATCGTCACCTCACCTCCGTTGTCGAGCGATGGCTCGCTGATGGAGCTGCTGTACACCAAGCCATACTCTACCACATCCTCGGAGCTTTCGTAATTGAAGCGGAACTTGGCATCAACCCATCCCACCCATGTGGAATAGAAGTCCCATACGGAGAGGTAGTATTGGCTGTGGTGACCGTTGCCGATGCCCTGCTCCACGACGACGATTTCCTGCTTCGGATTCTTCGCTCCGGCAATGATGACGATGGCGGTAAGCCGCTCGCTGCCAGTGGAGTTGGGCTCGCAGAACACACGCAGCTCGCCGTTGCCCACACCCGTGGCGGGCTCTACAAACACCCAATCGGCAGACGACGGCACATAGGCATGCCACTCGGCGTTGCTCTCTATCCATACCGTCTTCTCGCCACCCTCGCCGGAAACCACGTCGCTCTGCGCGTGTACCATGAGCGTCACTTCCGACAGTCCTTCCTGCATCACCTCCACGGGATAGCTCTCCGTGCCGGTGTTCACATAGAAGCGGGCCGAACGACGCGCATCGCTGACAGCGGCACTGGCCACAATGCTGAACACATGGGCTCCGGCGGCCAGCGTGGTGCCTCCGACGTTGACGCCGCCTTCGGTCAACTGATACCAGTTGGCACCCGTGGGCATCTGGATAGTGAACGGCACATTGCTGGTGACGGTGAAGGGCTGCGGCGTGACATCGTCGGTGGGGAATACCACCATATCGTCGCTGATAGTCAGCGTGTTGCTGCCGCTAAGCTGGCGAATGGTGACCATCTGCTGCAAGCCGTCCGACGACTTGAGCATGATGGTATCCTTGCGCTCATAGACGGTGGTGTTCTGGTCAACGCTGACGGTCAGATTACCGTTGCCGACACCCTTCAGCGGGGTGACCGACAGCTTGGTGCCGAAGCCATAGGAGGAACGGCTGCCAAAGGGGTTGCCGTAACGGTCGAGCACCACCCATTCGCAGTCGGCCTGTACCGACACACTGGCCATCACGCGGTCAGTAGCCACAGCACTGTTCTTGGCGGGCAGCACCACGCCGCCTTCGAGCACGCGCAGTATCTCCTTGGCGGGCTTGGCGTTCGGCTCATCGTCCGACGAACAGGCCGTCATCACTGCCATGAGGGGCAGCAGTGCCAATATGAATAATATCTTCTTTGTCTTCATCATGATGTTGTTTCGTTTTATTGGTTTTACTTTAGTTTTGTGTAACTATGAAAAGTAAACTTGGAGAAGTTTGAGACCGTGGGGCCTGTATGGTCGTCATACCAAACATGGTTTTGTTTCATGGTCAGAAGTTGAAAATAGCACCCAGCGTCACCTGGAAGCCGCCTGCCGCGATGTCGCTGTTGTCGGCGATGCGCTGGAAGGTGTCGTCCTTCTTCACGCCGATGGCAAACTCAGGGCTGGCAAACACGTAGAGCCGCTGTATGGGGGCGAAGAGCAGCTTGGCACCGATGCTCAGACAGTGTGCCATGGCACCGTCGCCGTAGAGGTTGGTGCCGTTCTGCACCGTGCCCGACAGGCGCTCCATGGCATAGCCCAGCTGCGGGGTCAGCCCCAGGCGCTCGGTCAGCACAAACTGGTAGCCCGCCTTGATGGCCAGCGTGGAGCGCTTGTAGCTGATGCTGCTCAGATAGGTGTCGTTGCCGTCGGTGGTGTACCAGGGCACGTCGTCCGACTTCGACAGTCCGAACGTGTAGCTCACCTGCAGGTCGATGTTCTTGTAGGTTGCACCCACCAGTGCCGTGATGCCGCCCAGCTGCCGCAGGCTGTAGCCCGCTCCGAAGTAGAAGGCGCGGGGCTTGATATACTTCACGCGCTCCAGGGTGATGGTGTCGCGGGTGGTCTCGTTGTGGCGCACGGTATATTCCAGTCCGCTCTTGGCCACGTAGCCCTTGCGCGAGAGGTTGATCTGGTAGGTACCGATGGGCAGCGTGTGCGTCTCGGTCAGGTCGATGGGGTTGTTGCCGTTATACGTCGCCACGGCATTGCGCGGACGGGTATAGAGGCTCAGACGGCCCGTGTGGGGCGACGGCGGGGCGGCCTGCACGCGGTTCTGCTGTTGGGCCACCACGGTGAACGATGTCTTCTCCGGGTCGCAGTCGGCCTTGCGGGTCTCCACCACGTAGCTGCCCTCGCGCAGCTGGGTCTGCCACGAGCCGCTGCCCACGTTCTTGCCCTCAAACCATATCTCGGCCTTGTTGGGTACGCTGACCGTCACGTCGCCGAAGTGGTCGCTCATGTCGCGCTGCTCCACATTCACGATACGCACGCCCTGCGCGTCGTCGGTGGTAATCATCAGCTGCTGCTCGCCCTCGTAGCGGTCCTTCAGGGCGCGCACGGTGTGGCGTCCGTAGTTCAGGTACTTGTGGTTGACGGGCGACAGACCGCAGTCCTGGCCGTCGATGTAGATGGTGGAACCGGCTATCTGCGAGGCAATGGTGACGTAGCGGCCGATGCCGATGTCGAGGTACATCTCGTAGGTGCGGGCACCCTCCACGACCACGGGGTAGTAGTAGTCGCGCAGCACGCCGAAGTCCTTGTGCTGGATGGTCAGCTTCTTCGAGCGGCGCGGCACGTAGAGCCATATCTCGCCGTCGTGGTCTTCGCGGGCCACGATGCCCAGCGTGCCGCCGTTGAACGTGAAGCCCTGCTCGGGCGACTGAATCTTGATGAGTGCTGCCTTCTCGCCGTTCTGGTCGAGCTTCGTCGTGCCGTGCATGTTGGCCGTCATGTCGTTCTCCAAGGGCTGAAACAGCGTTACCTTGATGTTCTGGGCGTGGGCGCAGAACACTGTAAGAGTCGTTACAGCCAATAACAATAGTTTCTTCATATCTATCAATGTTTTTTATGTACACATTTCGGTGCAAAGATAAACATTTATTATTTAAATTCCAAATAATTCTGTAAAAAATGCTTATATTAACTTTCTCTTGTATTTGTCGCTTTATATGCAAAAGGAAAACCGTTAAATTTTGGCAGAATTTCGGCAATATATTTTGTTCGTCTCGTTAAGATTTATTACCTTTGCACACTCAAAGCCAGAAGAAAAGAAAATGAGAAAAACAATAGTCATGTTAGTCGTCTTGATGCTGCTGTCGGCCTGCGGACAGAGTTACGAAGAGACCAAGCGCATAGCCCGCGAGAGCCGCAAGGAAGCCATGCGGAAAGATTCGGCAGCGCTGAAGATTGCCGTGCTGCCCACGCTCGACTGTCTGCCGCTCTACGTGGCGCGGCATCACCAGTTGTACGACACGCTGTATGGAGGCGTGAGGCTGAAGCCCTATATGGCGCAGATGGACTGCGACAGCGCGTTGCAGCGAGGCCGTGTAGAAGGCATGGTGAGCGACCTGGTGCGGGCGAAACGCCTGGAGCTGCAGGGGGTGAAGATGCGCTATGTGGCTGTGACGAATGCCTACTGGCAACTCGTGAGCAACCGCAATGCCCGCATCCGGCAGCTGAAACAGCTGGACGACAAGATGGTGGCCATGACGCGCTATTCGATTACCGACCTGCTGACCGACCGTGTGATTGATTCGGCCAGGCTGTCGGTAGAGCGTGTGTTCAAGGTGCAGATAAACGATGTCGGCGTGCGCATGCTGATGTTGCAGAACAACGAGATGGACGCCCTCTGGCTGACGGAGCCGCAGGCCACGATGGCCCGTGTGATGCGCAATCCCGTGTTATTCGACAGCAGACGCGAGCAGCTGCAGCCGGGCGTGATAGTGTTCCGCGAGAAGGAGATGCGCCGGCAGGCTCGTGGCAAGCAGCTGCAGCTGTTCGTCACGGCCTATAACCAGGCGTGCGACTCGATCAATAAATATGGCCTGAGGCACTATCGCGACCTGATAGTGAAGCACTGTAAGCTGCGCAAGGAGCTGGTAGATTCGCTGCCCACGGATATGAAATACAGCCATGCCAAGGGACCTCGCGAGGCCGATGTGGAGCGCGTGGAGAAATGGCTTAACAAAAAATGACACGATGAGAGCACTGGATATATCATTGGAACGTATTTTCAAGCGTCTGATAGACGGCAATGCCGGACTGGCTATTGCCGAGACGGAAACCTATCTGGAAGCATGGCCCAACCGGCAGACCCGCGAGAATCTGGACACGATGAAGGAGCAATACCGGCTGATGGAGAGCTACTGGCAGCAGGGCGTGAAGGACCCGCAGATGGACGCCCAGTATCTGAGGCTGCTGCAGGGCATATATAGGCTGTGCGCCAACGTGGCCATCCACCGCCATATCGCGGCATCGTCGTTTCTGCAGCAGGTCTATACGCAATCGCACAAGCCCGGCCAGCAATGGTCGCTGGACAGCGTCCGTCAGGAAATGGAGGGCTTCGTGGCCGATATCGCCATGCTGGAACTGGAGCCGGAGCAGCTGCGGGCCGAGAAGAGCAGGAGCCTGTACCGGCAGCACCAGCAGCAGATGAACATGCTGTTCAACTTCATCGTGACATCGCATGTATGGACCGACGGGGTGGGGCAGAACATGGAGGAAATGCTGCTCTTGCCCACCATCGACAGCGCAGACCAGCAGCTGGTGACCACGGCGGTGTCGCTGTCGCTGATGAACTGTTTCGACATCGCCAAGTTCAGGCTGCTGGTGCATGTCTATCAGCTGTCGCACGACGAAGAAGTGCGCCAGCGGGCACTGGTGGGATGGGTGCTTGGCATCGATGACGACTTCATGCTGCTATATCCCGAGCAGCGCAATCTGGTAGAGCAGCTGCTGCAATCGAAGCGCTGCCAGCAGGAGGTCGCTGAACTGCAGATACAGCTGGTCTATACGCTCGACTCGGAGAAAGAGACCACGGCCATACAGGAAGAGATAGTGCCGGACATCATGAAGAACAACTCGGTGCGACTGACCCGAAACGGCATAGAGGAGATAGAGGACGACCCGCTGGAAGACGTGCTGCACCCCGATGCCGCCGAGCAGCGCATGGAGCGGCTGGAGGCTTCCTTCGCACGGATGATGGACATGCAGAAGAAGGGCGTGGACATCTATTTCGGCGGCTTCTCGCAGATGAAGCGTTTCCCGTTCTTCTATGACATGAGCAACTGGCTGGTGCCGTTCTTCCTGAAGCATCCCGACATCGAACAGTTCGTTGACAAACTGCAGGGCAATAAGTTCCTGAACTATATCGTCGCCAAGGCTCCCTTCTGCAACAGCGACAAGTATTCGTTCGTCATGGTGTTCCAACAGGTGATGGACAAGATGCCGGAGTCGATGCGCCAGCTGATGAAGAAGGGCGAGCTGAAACTGGCAGAGATAGAACAGGAAGAGCAGCACGAGCCGGCCTACATACGCCGCCTCTACCTGATGGACCTCTTCCGCTTTTTCCGCCTGTTCCCCAACCGGTCGGCACTGTTCAATCCCTTCGATACCGCGAAGCAGCAGATGGGCATGTGTCTGTTTCTGGCCTCAAGGGTGTTCAGCGATACACCGTTGGAGGCCAGCAAGCCGACGCTGGTGGCGCTGCTGAAGAAGCGCAAGCTGGAGCATGCCGCCCAGATGCTGCTCGCATCGTTTCCGCAGAGCATGCACGATGTGCAGTATTACCTGTGGACCGGCGAGTATGCCGAGGCTTTAGCACTGGAGCCGGACAACGAGAGGGCCCTCGTCGGACATGCCCGGTGGGCGTTCGAACGAGGGCAGTATGACGAGGCACAGGCTGACTACGCACGGCTGCAGCTGTTGCATCCGGAGAAGAAACGATATATGCTGAACAGCGCAGTATGTCTGGTGGAGATGGGCGACTATGAAGAGGCCACCCGCCTGCTCTACCAGCTGAACTATGAAGAGTCCGACAACAGCTATGTGAACCGCACGCTGGCCTGGGCACTGACCAGCGATGGCAAGCTGGAGCAGGCCGAGAAACTATACCGCCAGATGGAAGAACAGGGGCAGGCCGAGGGCGAAGACTTGCTGAACATGGGCTATTGTCTGTGGCTGCAGCATCGCCTCGGCGAGGCAGCCTCTTATTTCCGGCAGTATGTGCAGCGCGACGATGTGAGCAGCGACGATTTCGAGTTCAGGGAGCACAGGCTGCTGCATGCCAACGGCATCACCGATACGGACATCCGCATGATGGAGGCCTTGGTGCTCAGATGAATGTCTTCCTAATGGAAGCTTGGTGCTTAGATGAATGTCTGCAGCAGGTGGCCTAAGCGGCCTCGCAATTTCTGCCACGATGTTCGGAACTCCTGCCAATACTCCGGTGTCAACAGCTTGCTTTTCTGTTTGTCGCGGCGGAACATGTCGTCAAGCTCGCGTGTGGTGGCGGGGTCGATGATGACGGCATTCTCTTCGTAGTCGCACTTCAGGCTGCGCGCATCGAGGTTGGTGCTGCCCACGGTGCAGAAACGCCCATCGACCATCATGATTTTAGAGTGGTGGAAGCCAGGCTGGTAGAGCCATATCGTGGCTCCGCGCGTCATGAGTTTGTGTGCCTGATAGAATACCACATCGGGAACAAGCGGGATGTCGCTCTTGGCCGACAGCAGGATCTCTACCTTCACGCCGCGCCGGATGGCCCGTGTGAGCGCCTTTGTTATACAGGGCAGCAGCGTGAAGTAGGGGTTGATGATGTGTATGGAGTCTTGGGCGGCATCGATGGCATTGACATAGAACGTACGCATGATCTTGGGGGTGACGTGGGGCTCGCGGTTGATGATGCCCACCATCTTGCGGCCTGCCGTACGGGTGGTGTCGGGCTTGAGGCCGCCGAAGCGTGACAGCGTGCCGCCGTTGAAATATTTCATGCCGCCGACGTGCTGGCCGGTAGTGCGGTTCCAGATGCGCAAGAAGATGCGCTGCAGCTCGTTGACGGCATCGCCCTCTATCCGGCAGTGCATGTCGCGCCATTCGCCCACCCTCGCGGTGCCCTTGATGTAGTAGTCGGCCACGTTCATGCCGCCGGTATAGCCTATGCAGCCGTCTATCACCACTATCTTGCGGTGGTCGCGGCCATAGATGTGGTCCACCCACGGGAAGCGGATGGGCGAATACTCCACGATGTCGATGCCGGCATTGCGAAGGGCACGCAGGTGCTTCGCCTTCAGCGGCTGGTTGTTGGAGTCGTTGCCGAAGCCGTCGAACATGGCCCGCACTTCCACCCCTTCGCTGCGCTTCTTCTTGAGAATGTCGAACAGCAGCATGGCTATCGAGTCGTTGCGGAAGTTGAAGTATTCCATGTGGATGCTGCTGCGTGCCTGACGGAGTGCTTGAAACATGTCGTCAAACTTCTGTTGGCCGGACATGAGCAGCGTTACCTTGTTGTTGTCGGAAAAACGGATGCCGTTCTGCCGCAAGACATTAACAATCAGCGAGTCGCTGCGTTGGTCGCTTGCCGACGAATTTGCCTTCAGCGAGTAGCTGCGTTGGCCACTTGCCGACAGACTGCAGCAGGCTATGACTGTCAGTAGGATGGTTCTAAGTGTCATTTATCTCTTGTTCTTCAGCCTGTATTCGAGCGGGGTCATGCCGTAGCGCTCCTTGAAGATGTTGATGAAGTTCTCGGCTGTCATGAAGCCAACGTTGATAGCCAGCTCGCTCATGTTGATGTTGGTGCTGACAAGCAGCGTGCAGGCATGCTTCAGGCGAAGGTCGCGCACCACTTCGGCCGGGGTCTTGGTGGTGATGTTGCGAATTTTGTGGAAGAACGGCACGCGCCCCATACCCATAGCCGCAGCCATATCTTCCAGGCTGATTTGTCCGCGGCTCATGTTCTGCAGCACGTATTGCTCGACATTGCGCATGAGCTGCTGGTCCATGATGTTGTTCATCGAGTAGTCGCCGATGGTGCCGTCGCCATAGTATTGCTTGGCAAGCTCCTTGCCCTTGGCCGTAGTGTCGCTGCCGTCTTCGTCGTGGGTGGTCTGCGACAGCTGGTCGCCGTCACCCGGTTGTATCGGTCCGGATGTAGCCACCAGGCCATGGTCGTCGTACACCATGGTGGCTGTGGTCATGCTGGCGTTGCGGCCTTCGAGCATGCGGGTTTCTGCACCCTCGATGACGTTCTGCGTGATTTCCACCGGGCCCAGCCCCATCAGCTTGTTGAAGCGCAACACGGCATCATGTACGTTGAAGGGCTTGGCCAGATAGTCGTCGGCAGCCAGGGTGATGTTCTGCTCCGCCATGTCCTGTTCGGTCAGCACTTGGTCGGTCATCAGCACAAACTTCGTCTTGGCGCGACGCGGATCGCTCTTGAACTGGTTGCACAGCTCGCTGCCCGTCATCACGTCCATGTTCTGCTTGCACACCACGATGTCTGCCTTCAGCGTCTCGATGTCGGGCAGCGCATCCTTGATGTTGTCGTAGGTATGGAAGTCATAGACCTCGCGCAGGTGGGCATTCATGAAGTTGAGGAACTCGCGGTTGTTGTCGATGAACACGATGCTGAACTTCTTGTTCTGAGTGTCAAACTTCAGCGGCTTGATGTCCAGATTGAGCTGGTTGCCATCGGAGTCGGTCAGCGCCACCATGCCGCTGTCGTTCAGCTCCAGGCGGTCCTTGGCAGTCGATTCCGCTTTCTTCTCAGGATTCTCCAGCGTGCTCTGCATCTCCGAGATACGGGTGATGACCTGCAGCAGCTGGAAGTGCAGCGAGTTCAGCTGTTCGCGGCCCTCCAGGGTCTGCTCTCGTTCTGCCATATTGCCGATGATGGTGGTCATGCGGGCCATAGGCTGGCGCAGCTCGTCGCTGGCCA
The DNA here is from genome assembly GCA_947165435.1 of uncultured Prevotella sp. Taxonomy (GTDB): domain Bacteria; phylum Bacteroidota; class Bacteroidia; order Bacteroidales; family Bacteroidaceae; genus Prevotella. Next base: position 12,078 of record CAMVAI010000042.1, on the reverse strand, counting down.
CCTTGATTTCCTCGCGCTGCCGCTTCAGCTCCTCGACAACGGTTTGCTTGCTGTGCCAAACGGCGTGCAGCTTCTTGATGCCGTAGCGCCAGATGGCCAGTGCTACGATGAGAATGACGACATAGACCGTGAGCATCCACCACGACAACCACCACGGGCGGTCGATGGTGATTTCCAGTACCCGCTCCTGGTTGCTGACGGCTCCGTCGGCGCTGTTGGCCTTCACGTGCAGCGTGTAGTCGCCACTGCCCAGATTGCGGAACTTCACGCCGTGCAGCAGGGCATCGCCGTTGCGCCAGTCGTTGTCGAGGCCTTCCATCCAGTATTTGAACTGCAGGCGCTCGCCTTGGTTGTAGTTGCCGGCGGCAAACTTGATGGTGAAGGTGTTTTGGCTGTTCTTCAGCTCTATCTTGTTGCTCTCGTTGAGGGCAGAGGTCAGTATGACGTTGCCGTCGTATTCCAGTCCGGTCTGTATCTCTTCCTCGCCGACGAACAGCTGGGTCAGCATGACGCGTGGCAGCGACTCCTGCTCTTCCTTGCTGGTGGGGCGCACCATGTTGGTGCCGAAGAGTCCGCCGAAGATGACTTCGCCGTCCTTCTTCGTCAAGATGGCTCCCATGTTGAACTCGTTGCTCTGCAGACCGTCGCTGATGTCGTAGTTGTACAGTCCGTAGTTGAAGGTCTCGTCTTCGTGGTTACGCTGCACGACGACACGGCTCAGACCGTTGCTGGTACTGATCCAGATACTGTGGTTCTTGTCTTCCGTGATACCGCATACGGAGTTGTTGCACAGCCCTTCCTTCTCCGTCAGGTAGCTCAGCTCGTCGTTCACCATGTTCAGGATGTTGATACCCTCGCGGGTGCCTATCCACAGCAGTCCGCGCGAGTCTTCATACACCTGTGTGATGTAGTTGTTGGTGAACGTGGTCAGATTGGTGGTGTTGCCGGTGAGTACCGTTTTTTCGCGTGTTGACAGGTTCAGTATCACCAGTCCTTCTGCCGTACCGATGAGCATGTTGTTGTTCTTGCCGTAGTGCAGACAGGTGATGTTGTTGCTGTTCAGCATGCCGTTCTCGCGGGTGTACGACGAGAAGGTGTTCATCTTCGGGTTGTACACCTGCAGACCGCCGTTAGTGGCTATCCACAGGTTGCCGGTCTTATCCGCACAGAGGTCGTTGATGTGGTCGTCGATGAGTGTTCGTGTGGCGCTGTCTCGCGCTGCACTATACACCCTGCTGCTTCCGTCTTTGATGCGGGTCAGTCCGTTCTGCTTGGAGCCTACCCACAGGCTGCCGTCGGGCGTGGTGGTCATGCACGTCACCTTATGGCTGGCCAGTGTGCCTTCGTAGCCTACGATGCCCTTGTCGCCGGTTCCGTACCAGAGCTGTCCGCTCTCGTCCTGCGCGATGGCGGTGATGTCGCCTATGAAGTCAGACTGGAACTTATAGATGTTGTTGCCAAAGAAGGCCACGCCCGACTTTTCCGTACCTACCCACAGCAGGTCGGTGTCGTCGATGTACAGGCTCTGTATGCCTATCACCTCCTGGCGCATCTGGTCGTTGCTGGCCCCCCGTGGTGCCACAGGTTCTATTTCGCTCAGGTTGTTGACGTTGGTGCGGTATAGTCCGGTGCGGTCGGTGCCTATCCAGATGTTGCCGTTGCGGTCGCCCACCATGCCGTTCACGGTGTGGTCAACGCTCGTGCCGGTCAGACCCAGCTGGTTGCCGTAGGTGGTATCCCACTGGTCGGTGCTCTTGTTGTATATCATGAGTGTGCCCTGTCCGTACAGCCAGATGTTGTCTCTCTGGTCGGCAAAGGCTTTCAGCGTGTTGCTCTTGCGCAGCCTCTGTTCTGCCACGTAGTTGGTCTGCCAGACGGTGTGCTGCTGGTGCATGATGTCGCAGCACACGATGCGCCCGTCGTTATAGACTATCAGGGCACCGTCTTTACACTCGCTGATAGAGCAGATGACACCCTGCGGCACACCGTGGGCGTCGTCGGTATAGGCGAACTCGTAGCTGGTCTGTTGCTGCATGTTGTAAGCTACCACACCCTTGTTGGGTATGGACGCCCAGAAGTTCTTGTGGCGGTCTATATACACCACGTTGGGCTTTCCCTCCACGCCCATGCGGGCATAGACTTGCTTCATGTCGCGCTCGAAGTTCTCCGACTGCGGGTGATAGATGCAGAAGCCTGCCGAGGTCTCTACCCACAGGTTGCCGTCGAGCGTCTCCTGCAGGCTGATGATGTAGCTGTCGGGCAGCGACGAGCCGTCTTGCGAGTTGCACTGGAAGTTGTGGAACGTATAGCCGTCGTAGCGGTAGAGCCCTGCCGGTGTGCCGAACCATACGTATCCGCGCGAGTCCTTGATGATGCAGTTTATCTGGCTGCTGGTCAGTCCGTTGCGTGTGTCAAGCGTCTTGAACATATATACTCCGGCAGCTGCCAACGGCAATGCCAGCAGTACGGTTAACAATATCTTCTTCAGCCTATTCATAGTATTGCCTTAATATATTATAGTACGCACGCGTAGCGGTCAACGATGCCCAACAGGCGATGGTCGCTGCCGACGACGAGTACGTTGTGTATCTTATATTGGTTCATTATCTTCTGTATCTCCGAAATCTTGGCTTGCGGACCGACTGTCTTGGGCTGGCGCGTCATGATGTCGCCTACGGTACGGTCGAAGAACTCGGCCTTCCATTTCTCCATGGCGCGGCGGATGTCGCCGTCGGTGATGAGGCCTTCCACGCGGCCGTCGGCCACGGCAACCCCCATGCCCAGCTTTCCCTTGCTCACCAGGATGATGGCCTCGCCCAGGTGCATGCTCTCGGTCAGCAGTGGTAGGTTCTCGGTCAGCATCACGTCCTGAGCGGTGGTGAGCAGCCGCTTGCCCAGTTCGCCGCCGGGGTGGAACTGTGCGAAGTCCTGTGGCTGGAAGTTACGCTTCTCCATCAGTGCCACGGCCAGTGCGTCGCCCATGACCAGTGTTGCCGTCGTCGAGCTGGTGGGAGCGAGGTTCAGCGGGCATGCTTCCTTGCTGACGCTGACGTTCAGGTGGCAGGTGGAATATTTTGCCAGCAGCGACTGCGGATTTCCCGTCATGCCGATGATGGGTATCTGCATGTGCAGCACCATGGGTATGAATCGCAGCAGCTCGTCGGTCTGTCCTGAGTATGATATGGCCAGCACCACGTCGCCCATTGACATGACGCCCAGGTCGCCGTGAAAAACGTCTAATGGGTTGACGAAGAACGACGGCGTGCCGGTAGAAGCCAGTGTGGCGGCTATCTTCGCCCCGATGTGCCCACTCTTTCCTACGCCGGTGACGATGACCTTGCCCCTACAGCCCATGATGAGCGATACGGCACGGTCGAAGTTCTCGTCCATCTGCGGTATCAGGCCTTGTACGGCCTGCGCCTCGTCCTTGATGCATTGTATGGCGTATTCTCTTATCGTCATTGCTCTCCTGTTTTTCTCTATATCTGTCTTATGTTTTCTATAGTGCTCTGTTCTTACTTCAAGTGTTCTGGTCTTACTTCAAGATTTCGTTTATCAGCCCCTCCAGCTTGTCCAGCTCCAGCATGTTGGCAGCATCGCTGAGGCCTTCGTCGGGGGTGGGGTGTACCTCGAAGAACCATCCCGTGGCTCCGAATGCCTTGGCGGCCAGAGCCATCTGCGGCACGTAGCGACGGTCGCCGCCTGTCTTGCCGTCGGCACCGCCGGGGCGTTGCACGCTGTGGGTACAGTCCATGATGACGGTATCGCAGAACTCCAGCATGTCGGGAATGTTGCGGAAATCTACCACCAGATTGTTGTAGCCCATCATGTTGCCACGCTCCGTCAGCCATACTTCCGACGCTCCGGCCTGGCGCATCTTGTCTGCCACGTAACGCATGTCGCGCCCGCTCAGAAACTGGGCCTTCTTCACGTTCACCGTCCGGCCGGTATGCGCAGCCGCCACCAGCAGGTCGGTCTGTCGGCACAGGAATGCCGGTATCTGCAGCACGTCCACCACTTTGCCCACCGGCTCGGCCTGCCAGGCTTCGTGAATGTCGGTGAGCAGGCGCAGGCCGTATTTTTCCTTCACGTCGCTTAGCATCTGCAGCCCCTTCTCCATGCCGGGACCGCGAAAGGATTGCAGCGACGTGCGGTTGGCCTTGTCGAAGGAGGCCTTGAAGATGATGTCTGTGCCCAGCTTGCTGTTGATTTCCACCAGTTTCGCAGCCACTGTGTCTAACAATGCTGCCGATTCGATGACGCATGGGCCTGCTATAAACGTGTGTTTCATTCCTTCATTTGCCAATTATTCTTGCAAAGGTAATCATTTTTCATAAAAAAACCATGATTTTAATTTTTTTTTGCTTTTTACCCTCGTTGGCCTACTGTTTCAGGTGTACGTCCTGCTGCGGGAACGGTATTTCGATGCCGTTTTGATTCAGCGTGTCGTAGATGGTCTTCAGCACGTCGCTGATGACGTATGACTTCTTGACGGCATCGGCCCATACGAACATCTTGAAGTTGATACTTGAATCGCCCAGCTCGCCCACTACCGACTTCACCTGCTTGGCAGGGTCCATCCAGGGGTGGTGTATGGCGTTGACGGCATTGTCAACCAGCGCGATGACTTGCTGCAGATTGGAGCCGTAGGCCACACCGTAAGGTACCACTTGCAGCACGTAGCCGTGGTTGCTCGTCAGGTTCTTGTAGTTCTTCGTGAACAGCTGCGAGTTCTGGAACGTGATGACCTCGCCATACAGCGACTCGATGACGGTAGATACATAGCTGATGCTGGTCACCTTGCCCATGGTGCCGTCCACTTGTATCCAGTCGCCCACCTTGATGCGCCCGGTCATGAGCGAGATGCCATAGTAGATATTCTCGATGATGTCTTTCGATGCGAAACCGATGCCGGTAGAGAGTCCGCCGGTCACCACCAGCAGCCACTCCATCGAAATGCCGAGCATGCTCATGGTGATGAGGAACCACGCTCCCCACACGATGACCTGCACCACGTTCTTGCCCATCACCTCGCGGCTGGCTGCCGTCAAGGGGTCTTTGATTTCGTAGTGCATGCGCATCAGCTTCAGCAGCGTGCGGTTGATGTATGAGAACAGGAACCACAGGCTGACCGCCATGGCTGCCGTCATGATGCTGAGCTTGAAGTTCTTGAGGTCGATGAATCGGGTGTTGAATATCTTCCAGCACAAGTCGGAGAGGTTGAACACGTCGGCAGCCCAGTAGATGCTGATCATGACAGAGGCCACTGCCAGTACGGGCAGCAACACTTGGCGCATCAGGTGATAGCCCCAGGTCTGTGTGATGGGCTTGTCGTTCAGGTGTTGCCGCTCGCCGTATAGCTTGATGTATTGTATGATGCAGGTGATGGTCAGTATGCACGTCAGTTGCATCATCCACCAGATGAGTATCTGCACGGCCAGCAGCGTGTAGCCTGTCCATGAGCAGCCTACGGAGATGATGAACACCAGCAGCGAGATGTAGGTATAGAACATGTCAGAGCGTGGCACGTTGCGGTTGTGCCGCCTGATGACGCTCCACTGCCACAAGGCGCAAACCAGCAGCACGGGTGGGAAAATCATGTTCACCAGTTCGCTGGGTATCAGTATGATGCGGAAGACGATAACCAGAAAACATACCGCCAGCAATGGGGTATAGATGCGGAAGGCACTCTCTATCTGGTCGCCCTTCACGCGCAGCAGCAGTGAGATGAGCACCACGCCTAAGAGCCATGCAAACTCTACCAGCAGGTTGGACGCCATGATGAAGAAGTTCTGTTGCGTCAAGGCCAGCGTCAGTCCGAGGATGACGGCAAAGGTGATGGTGGTGGTGGCCAGGGTGATGCAGGCACGCTTCTTCATGAACTCCTCGGTGCGCAGCCGTTTGGGCACCACGAAGCGGATGACGGCAAAGTTGAGCAGCGTGGCTACGATGGCATAGATGAAGACAGAGATAATCAGACCGAAAATCCACCGGCTGTCCCACTGCGAGTTCTCCGCAGGCTGGTATTTCTTTTCCACCGTGCGCACCATGAAGTGCCACTGGCGGTTCCAGTTTTTCAGGATGTTGATGTAGTTCATGCCGCCGTTGCGGAAGATGCTCGTCTGTATGTCGTTGTAGCGTTTCTGCGCATAGTCGTTCAGCCGCGACAGCCGCTGCTCGGTCATGTCGTAATAGTGTATGTAGCTGAGCAGTGTGGCGCGGTTCTCCTCCAACGATTGTCGGATGTCGGTGGCCAGCTTCAGGCACACGTCACGGTCGGCGACGGCCTGCGGCTGCAGCATGTCGGCAGGCATGGCCCGAAGACTGCCTATCAGCGAGTCGTAGCGGGCTATCTCGCTCTCTGTCCTCTGCAGGAAAGCCTTGAAGGGCAGCTGCTGGCGCTGGAACTGCTGGTACTGCTCGGTGGCTTCGTGGCAGGCGTAGGTCAGGTCGAACACATACTCCTGTTTCTGCGAATAGAGCATCAGTGAGTTCTGGTTCGAGTTGAACATGGTCTCCACCAGTTCCTTCCTCACCTGTTCGCTCTTCTGCTTGTTCATGGCTATCAGCTGTGACAGCTCGCGGTGCTGGCTGGTCAGCTCCGTACGTAGTATCTGAAGCGTGTGGCTCAGGTCTTTCTCTTTCAGCACGGCGTGGGCGCTCAGTGCCGCCATGGCCACCAGCAGCAGGGTCAGTATTCGTTTCATCTTTCGTTCCGTTGTAAGCGTTCTTTTCGTAAAAACTGATTAAATTTCGCGCAAAGGTACAAATAAATTGCCAATTCCTCGTCTATAATTAAGAATTATTTATTACCTTTGCCGAATAATCAACAATTCTTTAAAAACAATACTCCATAACTATGATGATATTAATAGCAGACAGCGGCAGTACCAAGACCGATTGGGCTTTGCTCCATCAGCCTTACCCCAGTGCGAAGTGTGAACTCCTGCATTCGTTTCAGACGCAGGGCATCACGCCAGTCCACCAGACGGGAGCACAGATCCGTCAGGTGTTGGAACAGGAGATGGTTCCGCAGCTCTCGAAGTTTCCGCGTGCCCGGCTGGCCGACACCCAGCTGCTCGAAGGCTCGCTGCTCACCAAGATTCACGTGTTCTTTTATGGCAGCGGCTGCACGCCGGCCCATGTGCCCATGATGGTGCAGATGCTCAGCGAGCTGTTCTCGCCGCAGAACGTCGATGTGCAAAGCGACCTCATGGCGGCCGCCCGCGCCCTCTGCCAGCACGAGGCAGGCATCGGCTGCATACTCGGCACGGGAGCCAACAGCTGTCTCTTCGACGGCGAGCAGATAGTGCAGAACACGCCGGCCTTGGGCTATATCCTCGGCGACGAGGGCAGCGGCTCGGTGCTGGGGCGTATGTTCATGAATGCCATCTTCAAGAACCCCGACTATGCCGACATCCGCGATGCCTATCTCCACGACCAGCGGCTCACGCAGGCCGACATCATCCGCAAAGTGTATAGCGAGCCTATGGGCAACCGCTTCCTGGCTTCCACCTCTTTATATATAGAGCAACATCTGGACCATCCGCTGCTGCGCCAGCTGGTGATTGACAATTTCCGCGCCTTCTTCCGTGCCAACCTCAATCCCTACCGGCGTAAGGACTTGCCCGTAGGCGTGGTGGGCTCTATGGCTTTCCACTATCGCGAGCAGCTTGAAGAGGCCGCCCGCCTGGAGGGTTATACCTTGGGAAACATTCTGAAGAGTCCGATGGAAGGACTGATAACCTATCATAGCTGACCCATGCGTAAACTGTTGTTCTTTTTCATGTGCATGACGGCCTTGGCGGCTTGTCGGCAACAGCAGGCTACTGCCGAGCAGGACTTTGTGCGGGTAGAGAATGGTCACTTCGTCCGCGACGGCAAGCCGTACTATTACGTAGGCACTAACTTCTGGTATGGAGCCATTCTCGGCTCGGAAGGGCAGGGAGGCGACCGCCAGCGGCTCTGCCGCGAGCTGGACGAGATGAAGCGGATGGGTATAGACAATCTGCGCATCCTCGTGGGCAGCGACGGCGAGCGCGGTGTCAAGACCAAGGTGGAACCTACGCTGCAGGTGAAGCCGGGCGTGTATAACGACACCATCCTGGCCGGTCTCGACTACTTGCTGCAGGAGATGGGCAAGCGCAAGATGGTGGCCGTGCTCTACCTGAACAACTCGTGGGAGTGGAGCGGCGGCTACGGCTTCTATCTGGAGCATGCCGGACTGGGCAGGCAGCCGCGCCCCGACTCTGTGGGCTATCCGGCCTTCATGCAAGCCATGGCGCAGTATGCCACCAACGAACGTGCCCATCAGCTCTTTTATCAGTATGTGCGCGACATCATCAGCCGCACCAACCGCTATACAGGCGTGCGCTATGCCGACGACCCCGCTATCATGTCGTGGCAGATAGGCAACGAGCCGCGAGCCTTCTCGACCGACGCGCTGCCGGCTTTTGAGAAGTGGCTCGCCGAGGCCTCGGCACTCATACGTTCGCTCGACCCCAACCACCTCATCTCCGTAGGCAGCGAGGGGGCGTGGGGCTGCGAGAACGATCTCAGTTCGTGGAGCCGCATCTGCGCCGACCCGAACATAGACTACTGCAACGTACACCTATGGCCTTACAACTGGGGATGGGCCAAGCCAGACTCGCTCGTCGAGCATCTGCCACGGGCTTGTGAGAATACGAAGGCGTATATCGACCGTCACCTGGCCGTCTGCGACTCGCTCCACAAGCCGTTGGTCATGGAGGAGTTCGGCTATCCGCGCGACGGCTTCTCGTTCGTGCCGGGCAGTCCTACCCGTGGGCGCGACGGCTATTACCGCTACGTGTTCTCGCTGGTGGCTGCCGATGCTGAGCAGGGCGGTTCTTTTGCCGGTTGCAACTTCTGGGGATGGGGTGGCTTTGCGCAGCCGCGCCATGAACAGTGGCAGGTGGGCGCCCCTTATACCAACGACCCCGCCCAGGAGGCGCAGGGATTGAACAGCGTCTTCGCTTGCGACACCACCACACTTGCTGTGATTCGCCAGCAGGTGGAGCGCATGAACCGGGTGGAAATAGATAAGTGAGCGGCCTCATTGCTACCAGCCAAGTGAACAGTCATTCTTCACCCTTTGGGTAACTTCATCGTCCTCTGCTTCTTCACCGTTGTTGTGGAAGTCGATGTAGCCAATGGTCTGTGGAGCATGGTTGATTGATTCTATAGAGCAGTGCAACCGCGTACTACTCAATATTCAGTTGGACTATAATACACGTTCCTTCCTTAGCCTTTGACATAAAAAGCTATTTTGAGATAAACACCATTGTGGTTCAAGCAACAATTTGAACAGTCATTCAACGATTTAGATCATATTTCCGTCTAAAAACGTAGAGGGTTTAGCACTTTTTCAGAAATATGTGCTAACTTTGCATCCCAGTATGAAAGCATCTACAGACTATATTGAGGATGAAGTCTATGGCCAGCGTTTGCTTATCAGTGTGAACGCTGACCCAAGAGAATTGCAGAGCAACATCCGTGCTGCTCGCGCCATACTCCATTCCTTTGCCGAAGTCAGCATCATCATCAACGCCCATACGATGTCGTTTGGTCACAAGAATCCTGAGTACACTATTGATGGGAAACTGGGCGACCGCAAGGGCATTATGGGAGAAAGAGGCGTGACGGCTGGTTTCAAGGCAGCTAAGAAACAAGGCTGCAAGATTGTGGTGATAGACCTTGATGAACATATTCTTCAAGTACACTCCTTCGAACTCTCCAAATATATCTCTCGAAGGAAGGCCGACTTTGTCAGTGGAATGATTACCGCCTGCTATGTTGTGTTCGATGGTGAAGCAGTGGTAGTCAACGCCAGCGTGCAGACTCGCCAAGAGATTATGTCGGCTATCGAAATGCTAAATCCTGGCAGTTCCTCTTACTAAAAACTAAAGCCACAAGTACTCGACCTGCGGCTTTATATAAAGGGAACGGTTGCGGAGCTTGATGTCATCGCGCCTATATGCAACTCTCATTCGTGCTGCAAAGATAGGCATTATTTCTGAATCAAACAAATTTTTAAGGTAAAAAATTGTTTTTTCATTATCCTTTTTCAATAAATCATTTCCAACATAGTTTTCTTGTATGCCTCCACCACCTCTCGCATCGAGGCGATATACCGTTTGAGTTGTCTGCCGTCGAGGGGTGTGCGCTTGCCGTCCATCAAAGCAGCAACTTATTCCTGAACTCCTCTTGTAGTCCGTAGAGACTGCTGCCGTCCGTCACGCCTACCATCATGATGCGGTCGGCCATTTCGCAGATATAGCGGTTGCGGGCAAGGGCTGTAGGGCGCGACTGGCGGGCGGCAGTTGAAGTAGAGACGATGAGCAGGCGGCCTTGCTCCAATGGCGCTTTCAGTTCTTCTGGTATTTCTTTGTACATCCGCCGTGCCAGCACCATGATGACAGACACCTTGGCTCTCAGCAGGAAGTGCAGCACGTCTTGCTCCAGCCTGCTGCTGAAGCCGCTCACCACGCAGCCCTCATGCCCGTCCGTAGCCCAGTCATAGCAGCGCAGCACCACGTCGGGCGCTATGGTGCTCGATGCCAGGAAGGCTGTCTTAGGCATCGACAGCAGTTCCGTGTTGCCAAGATATTCCATTACAGCAGTCCGTGTTCTCTTAATATCTCCACCATTTCTGCCGGCGTCACCACAATCGGTTTGTCAGGGATTTCACGCCTTTTCTTCACGCGCCAACCTGATTTCTTCATTGATTTCTTCCATCGTCAGTTCGGGCCTGTCACTGTCTGCCACTTCCCTCCGAAACGCATAGAAATCGTTCAACACATTATCTTCTGATGGTTTGGCTGTAATTTCAAACGGAATTTTCCTTCTTCTCACCACGGCATTGGCGAAGATGTTCATTGCCGTGTTTACGCTCATGCCAAATTGCGAGCATAGTTCCTCAAACTGCGCCTTGATGCCAGCGTCCATGCGGACGGTCATAGATACTTGTGCCATAGTTCTTCGTCTTATTACTGTTTTACGCTGCAAATATAAGCAATTTATTTCATTCTGCCATCATAATGAAGAATATTTTCATCAAAAAGGCTGAGATTTACTCGTTTCCACCTAACTCATCGCCCATGCGGGGATAACTGTTATCATGACTTGGCAAAAACAAAGAGATATTGAGACATAAATTTGCCAGTCTCGCTATTTTTGCTTACCTTTGCATGCTGTATGAACGATTTCACCGAAGAACTGGCCAAATTGCATCGGCTGTCAGGAGCAGAGTTCTCCCGACAGGTAGAACGCATAGCACAGCGCAAAGAGTTCCACCCGCTTGAAACGGATAAGGACATTTACTCTGTTGGAGGCGAGAACAGCGATGACTACCAGAACCTCCTGACTGCCGCGAGAAAGGCTGTGGAGTTTGGCTACAGGGTGTACATGCTTCCTAACCCAAGAGAGATCCGCACACCAGACTTTATTCTTTACAAGAAGGGTGTATATCGCACTTACGATCTGAAAACGGTTTTTGGCAAGTCGTCTGTCGGGAGCAGTTTGATTGATTCTATAGAGCAGTGCAACCGCGTACTACTCAATATTCAGTTGGACTATAATACACGTTCCTTAGCCTTTGACATAAAAAGATATTTCGAGATAAACGACAAAGCAGTTGAAGTGCTGATATTCAAGGGAAAACGGCATTTCTCTATTCGGCGCTTCACGGTAACACGCTCCGATTATATGTCTTTATTCAAGAAGTTCTACGAACGATAAAACCACCCTCTTAGAGGATGGCTTTAAAGTGGAGTAGTTATCGTGATGTCTTGCTCCTGAGGCGGTGTCAATTTAGTCCTGCCCCTCGCGGGATTCTGCCCGGATAGCCAAAACTAACGTTCTGACGTTGCAAAGATACGGAGTTTTTCTGAAACCTCCAAATTTTCGGGCAACAATTTATTCATTGTCATTCAATTGAACTGCGTTCGACTTTCTTCACGCTCGGCAGAGGATACGCATATCCTCTGCTCTCGCTTAATCAGAAAGTTCATCGCCCATGCGGTACTTGATGTCGTAGTTGATGATGAAGTCGAGTTCCTC
>CAMVAI010000041.1 GCA_947165435.1 uncultured Prevotella sp. | reverse complement strand
CCTTGCGTGTTTCTTTTTTTTTACGTAACTTTGAGGCAGAATACAAATGTAAGTTCAATATTAACAACTCAAACAATTGGAATTATGAGAAAAATGATGATGATTGCTGTAATGGCTATAGTAGCTATGACAGCCAGTGCGCAGGACACGTTGCGCGACAAAGGTACATTTACCCTGCAGCCTAAAGTAGGTCTTGGTTTAGGTTCATTCTCTGGAAGCTGGACCACGACAGACGGTGAAAGTCATAAGATACGCGTAGGTCTCGTGGCTGGTGTGGAAGGTGAGTATTACATCAACGACTGGTTCAGTGCTGCCATTGGTGTCAGCTATGCCCAGCAAGGATGGATGAGCACATTCAATTCATCTCCAAATACTACTACTTAACTTGACTATCTTAACATTCCCCTCGTAGGCGACTTCTATGTATCTCGCGGTCTGGCTCTGAAGACAGGTGTACAGTTTGGCTTCCTGATGAGCGCTAAGGTTGAAGATGTTGATTACAAGGACGCCTGCAAGAAAATGAATATTTCCATCCCCATCGGTGTTTCCTATGAGTTCAGCGACTTTGTCATCGACGCCCGTTACAACCTCGGCCTGACGAAGGTTAACAAAGAAGGTGGTCCTCATATCCATTGATGTCAATGGAATAATCACTGACCAAACGCAAGAGAGTCTCTTATAAGACTCGCCGTCAACAGCAACAACTTATTTTATAACAAATATAAATGATGAAGAATCTAATAATCAGTCTAAGCAGTACGCTTGGGCGTCTGTTCCTGCTAACCTGCCTGTTGGTTGTGAGCCATGCGGCTGTGGCCGATGATTTCACTTACAATGCAAACAATTACATGGCCTTTCAGGTTGGTAATGATGCTGTGAGATTCACACTGCCTACCGGCAACACCAAAAACACCAACGATGGTGTGCAGGAGGGGCGTGTCTCCATTATCGTCGATGGTGGTTCCAGACAGACCGTCTTTGACTGGAGTTGTGTCGATTACTCGAATATTGACACCAAGGGATGTAAAATTCAGGCTTCTCAGGGAGGCAAGTTTGAGTTGCAGGGGTCTGTGAAAGGAGGCAACAAGACCTTCTACAGTTCCAATGGCGTAGTGTACTATGACCTGATCGGCAGTTCCGACCATTACACCACTACTGTGGTGTGGACGGTGCCCCGTGAGTTGCGCGGCAAGAACCTGAAGATTTACGTCTGGGCACATGTCAACTGGAGCGCAGCCGGCGACTGGCACGTCCCCAGCGCCAACGAGTCCAAACTGCTGTTGGACTGGGACTGTCCCGATGCCCCTGAGACCTCTGTGTATATGTTCGATCCGGTGCTGTCGTTCGACCGCTCCAACGTGAACTCTCTCATGTTCGCCTACAGCGTGAATGCCAGGAAAATCAAGTCGATGAACGTTCACTATACCGATGCCATCACTAACGAGGTCCACAGTTGCAGTCTTCCCACCACCAGCATCTCCGGCTCTGCTTATATTCCTGCCGACCGTCCGTGGAAGAATGTCTATATTGACGCTATGGTGATTGACAACGAGGGAAAGGAGTTGGACACTCCGATCAGTTCCGAAAAGATGTCCGCCAAGATGCTGCACCATCCCCGCAACCTGTCGGCCGAGATGACCACAGAAGGCAAGGTGAAGTTGACCTGGCAGGTGGATGAACCCGACGAGCAGGATTTTGAGGAGTATGATTTCTTTGAGGTTCAGCGCAACGTCACGGGAACCACGGATCCCAACGACAAAAACTGGCGCACCATTGCTCAGGAGGAGACGTTCAAGAAGGGTAGAAGAGACTACCAGTTTATTGACTCCACACTGCTGGACGAATATTGCGGCAAACTGGTGGCCTATCGTGTGCGCCGCTCGTCAACGTCCACCTGGCAGTGGGCCGAAGGCAGCGGTCATCAGTCTCAGCAACTCTATTCGCTGTTCAATTTGCCTGCCCTGCAGAATCCCACTGTGCAGCGTTCAAATATCTGGAATGACGATGCCCACATTGTGAACATCGCCTTTGATTTGGCGAAAATGGAATACGACAGCCAGGGGCGCTTCATTGTCCGCAACGAAGAAGATTTCCAGAAACTGAAAGCGAAGGGTATTGACTACAAGAAGGCGGTCTTCCTGGTCAGTAGCCGTAAGGACTGGGAGCGCGTTGCCCAACAGGTCAGCCAGGGGTGGCAGTCGATGACTGTCGTCCAGGTGGGCGATGTCGATTTGATCGATTGCCAGGAGATGATCGGTACAAGCAAATATCCGTTCACCGGGACTTATGACGGTAACGGCTACAGCCTCACCGTCAGATACTCCAGCACAAACGATTATACCGCTCCGTTCCGTTTTGTTCGTGGCGCCGCCATCCGCAACTTGAAGGTAAACGGTTCTGTCTCCTCAATTAACAGGAAATTCTCTGCCGGTCTGATAGGCAGGGTTGAAGGCGGTGACAACACCGTTGAAAACTGTCAATCTTCCGTCCTCATCTACACCACCATTAGCGGTGATGCCACCAACGGCGGTTTTGTCGCTTACGTGCCCGAAGGCAACATCTATCTGAAGAACTGCCGCTTTGACGGCATTTTCAGGGGGTCTCTGTGTCACAGCAACGGCGGATTGATCGGCTTCGTTCACAGCCAATGCAAGGCCACCATCGACAACTGTCTTTTTGCACCTTCGGAAATCAGCACGATGACTGATGGATGCAAGACGTTTGCCCGCTGCGAGGCTGCGAGTTCGCTGTCCATCAACAACTGTTTCTACACCCGTCAGTACGGCAGCTGTGAAGTAAAGGGACACCAGTGTTTTGTCATTTACACGGCTGATGACTGGGAGAAATTCTGTAATCTTGTTAGCGCAGCAAAGGGCGCTGAGGTGAATGCTGTCCTCGCCAATGATATCAGCATCGGGAAAAAACAGGCCGGAAGTAGCACCGTCAGTCCCTACAACGGTTACTTCTTCGGCAACGGCCATACGCTGGAAGTAGATATGAATTGGAAGGACTTTGATTACACCGCTCCTTTCGAATATGTAAACGGTGCGACGATCTTCGATCTTCATGTCACAGGCAATGTCGTCGGCAAGGACTATACTGCCGGTTTGGTAGGCAGAGCCCTTGGCCGCTCTAATGCTGTTTTCAATTCACGTGTATCGGCCCACATCAGCAACTATGGCAACTATGCAGGCGGCATTGTCGCTTTGGTTGACCCTAATGCAAGCATGACGGTTGCCGACTGTCTGTTTGACGGAAGCGTCACGAACATGGGACCGGGTAAAAATGCCGGTTCGTTCGTAGGCGTGACCAACAACACTCAATCTACTGAAATCCGTAATAATTTGGAAAGAGGCATTTACAATAACTTTTCTGTTGTAAGTTTAGCCAATCGTTATGTAATAAGCGATCTTGTCAGTCCTCTTTATAATTCCGGTGACAATACCGCCAAAGTAAAAAACAACTATACCTACAAGGCATACAGCGGCAGTGGCATAAGCGCTTATTTCGGCAGGGATTACTCTGATGCCGGGTCCCTCTCGCCATCCGTGCTGGCAGATAAGTTGGGCTCACTCAGTTGGGAAGTTGTCTCAAACACTGTCGTGCCTAAGGTTTATGTCCCGGCAGATCTTGTCGAACCCCAAGGCGGAACCCATGCTACCAAGGCCGCCGATATGGCTTCAGGCCTGGGCGAAGGCTGGGTGTTGACCGACGACGAGATTTTCCCCAAGATGACCGTCACGAGAGACGATGCCTATAACGTTGTGGCCTGGGATCCTAAAGCCCGCATACAACTTCGCATCAACATGCATGGCGAGCATGGCATCGACTCCCAGATTTTGGATCTCACCGACAATCTGGAAGTCATCAAGAAACGTGGTTTCTCCCAGGAGCTGACCCGCCGGTGTGTGGAATACTCGTTCGAGCTGCTCACGCTGCGCGGCAAGTCTGCCATGCACTTTGTGGGCTCCGACCGCGACACGCTCACCACTGCCGTCATCAAGGCAGACAAGGATGAAGCGATGAGGCATTACAAGTTTGAAAACATCGCCACCATCACCGACCTGGCTACCAAGACCAAGCAAAGCTCCGTGGAGCTGAGCTGGAAGACCAACGGTGGTGAGAGCGACTTCTTCCGCATCCTGCGCCGCGAGCATACCGACGATGCCGATGCCGCATGGACGGACACCATTGCCAACAATCTGGCGCAGATGGTCTTTGAAGACAAGACGGTGCTGTCGCAGCAGACCTACGACTACCGTGTAGAGAGCATCTTCCAGTGCGAGAGCATGAAGGTGAGCGCCGACATCAAGACCGGCGCTTGCGAACCTACGGGCATGATTGACGGTTATGTCTTTCTGGCCGACGGCACCGCGATGGCCAACATCGAGATGGTGTGCACGCCGGTAGACGTGCCGGGTGCTCCGACCCTCAGGACGTTTACCGACGAGGTAGGCTACTATGCGTTCCGCGGTCTGCCCTTCAAGGGCACCGGCACCTATCAAATCACGGCAAGCCGCTCCGGTGCCGACGAGCCCTTCACCATGCCGAATACCGGCGGACTGGTGAAGTTCACGACGAGTGCCAACTGGACGCACAATTACAATCTCTACCAGGACAAGTATTATGTCTATTCCGGCAATGTGTATTATCGCGACACCTCCATTCCTGTGCCAGGCGTCTCCTTCCTGCTCGACGGACAGCAGATTTGCGATGCCTCCCAAAAGAGTATCCTGACCGACACGCAGGGACACTTCGAGCTGAGCATCCCGTCGGGCACCCACAGGGTGCAGGCTGTGAAGGACGGACACTACTTTGCCAACGACGGTTTCCTGGTGAATCACGATGCCACCGACGAGACGAGGAAATACGATTACAACTTTGTCGAAGACGTGGCGGGCGTCTATCTTTGGGACTCTACCACCGTCGTGCTGCACGGACGTGTAGTGGGTGGCGAAGACCAGGGCACCTTGCCGCTGGGCCGGTCGTTGTCGAAGAACAACCTGGGCGACTCGCTGAAGATTGTGATGCAGCTGGAGGGCGACAACGCCTCATGGCTCATTCGCAAGCAGGACGATGAGACGGTGAAGACGGCAGACTATGTGGTGCCTTTCGGCCTGGAGAATGCCAAGGGCGAATGGAGCGACACCACTGAGGTTCACGTCACCCGCCACACGATGACCATCAAGCCCGATCCGCAGACGGGCGAATACCAGGTAAGGCTGCACCCTGCCAAGTACAAGGTCATTGAGGTGTCGGCCCAGGGCTATGCCACCCTGTTCCAGAGCGGCAAGGTGGGCGAGACCGTCGATCTGACGTTCAACGGCAGGAATGACACCGTAGTTTACAACCGCATCTACCATTCTGTGCCCGACGTGGAGGTGACGCAGTTCAATGCAGGCGGTGAGCGCTATTTCGGCGTGAAGAAGGTGACCGCCTCCGACAATCTTGGTAACAAGTCGGAGGTGAATCTGGTCTACTACACGAAGGTGACCCCCGAAGCCCAGGACAGCATCATGCACTACTCCTTCGACTATCCCGTCTTCATGGGCAGTACGCCCTACGGCTGGATGCTGCAGGCTTGCGAGAAATACTACTGGAACAACGACAACCGCAAGAAGGTGGATATTGTCAAACTCCATGGCGGCAAAGTGAGCATCAAGAACTACCTGATCGGCAACGACGACAGCAAGTTGTCCACAGAACTGACGCTCGACGAAGACGGCGGTGCCTCCTATGTTTTCACTCCCACCAACACCACGTTCGTGCTGGAAGGAGACAATGCGCTGAAGACCGTCGATATCACCTTGGAATATGATGGCGGTTACTATGACATCAAACCCCTCGACGGACAGATACTGAAGGGATTCGTGATGGCGACCAAACCCAAGGCGGAAGGGCGCAAGGCGATTGCCGCATCAACGCCCATCCTGTTCGATATCCTGCGCGACCCCCCCGGCGGCAGTTCTTACTCCTATATGGAGACCGGCTCCAAACTGTCTTACTCCTATACAGCCAATCTGGAGGTAGAGGCCGGCTTCTTCATCACTAAGGTCACAACGGAAGGATCTGAATACTATACAGGCACAGTGGCTGCCCCAGAAGGTCAAGGCGAGGTAGGCGGAGAAATCTTTCATTCAAAGACTAAGAAGGGTTTTAATTTAGAAATAACAAGCACTTGGCAGGATTCGTGGCAGTATAACTATAACATGGAACTGACGGAACGCATCCAGACCAAGAGCGGACAGAAGTGGGTTGCAGGCAAGGCCGACCTCTTTATCGGCTCTATGGAGACCGTCATCATTCAGGATGCCATGGCGGTGCGCGCCATCCCTGACAGCATGTATCAGATTGTGAAGAACCACGAGGGGGGCACATTCGAGGTGAAAGACAAGCAGGGCCAGGTGGTCACCCAGGTGAAGGTGCCGGTGGGCACCACCAAGGTGCTGGCCAGGGGTACCGACGGCACGGGCAAGCCCGTCTATCTGGTTCGCGACGAGGTGATGCAGGCATCACCGTCCATCACTTCTACCTTCGTCCATTCGCAGCACTATATTGAGAACGAGCTGCTGCCCGACCTCATCAAGGTGCGCAATTCTATGATTCTGCCGAAGGGCACCGATGTGGCCAGGGCCAAGGCGCTGGCCAACGAGCAGAAGAGGGCGACTTACATCAGCCAGGTGGACGAGGATGATGACAACTACGGCATAGCGTATGACATGATTCTTCCTGATGGCGACGGCAACAGAACCGACACCATCTCCATCATCAATCAGAATGTGCTGCAATGGGTGTGTTTCTTGGCCGGTAATGAGGAAGAGAAACTCACCGCAATGAAGAGCAACCTGGTGAAGCGCTACGACTTCGACGGTGCTGCCAACATACAGTACAGCGAGTCGTTTGCTGCTGGCACAAACGGTAGCAGAGGCTTGCACCTTCCAGCAATCGGTGATTTTGGTAGCGTAGTTGGTCCCGGATCAATGATTATAAATTTAGTGAATGCCAAACTTTCAAAAGATGGAGAGGATCTTCACCCTGAGATTAAAAGTAAAGAAAGGTTAATTTTTGATCCAAATGAAGTATTAGTAACAGCTGCTGGGCTGTCTACGTCTTGGAAAAGAGGACTAATTCTTGACGGTAGTTTTGTCGATAAGTTCGGTAAGACCGAGAGCACTTCTAAGAAGATCGGCTTCAACCTGGCCGCTGCCAGCAAGTCGAGCCTGACAGTGGAGGTCTATCGCACTGCGATGGAATACACGCTTGATACGATTAACAATTCATTCAACAAGATTACGCTTGATTATATTGAAAAGGTGCGTCGCGGAGAATCACTGCCGCAACCGGGGGTAAGTTATGTGCCCAGCGGTCCGGTGACGGTTTATTCCTCCTTCGTGTTCCGCACCGTTGGCGGCGTGACCTGTCAGCCCTACGAGGGTGAGCGCAAGACCAAGTGGTATCAGCCCGGAACGGTGCTCGACGTGGCCACCATCCCTGCCGACAAGCCGCACATCTGGATTGAGGAGCCCGTGGTGAGCAATGTGCCGTTCGACGAGCCTGCCCGCTATGTGCTGCACATGGCCAACGAGACCGATTATCCGGAGCGGGCCACGCTGAAGTTCAACTACTTCCTGGAGGCCGGCAGCAATCCCAACGGTGCCAGAGTCTGCGTGGACGGAGTGCCGCTCACAGGCGCCGGTGTGGACCTCGTGCTGTGGCCGGCAGTCGGAAGCGACGGCAAGCATCAGGTGTTTACCAAGGAGATTACGGTCTATCCGAGCAAGGCTTTCGACTATGAAGACTTGGCGATTTGTCTGGTGGATCCCGAGGATAATTCACGTGTGTTCACACAGAAATTCTCCGCTCACTTCATTCCTGCAGCAGGCAAGGTGAAGGTGAGCGTGCCCAGCAACAACTGGGTGATGAACACAGAAAGCCCCCTGGACGGCAAGCGTCAGGCTTACTACATGCCGGTGCGCATTGAGGGCTTCGACACCAACTGGCCCAGCTTCGACCATATCGAGCTGCAATACAAACTCTCCACCCAGGGCGACAAAGACTGGGTGAACGTCTGCTCCTACTATGCCGACAAGGAATTGCAGAAGAAAGCCAGCGGTGTCACCGACACGATACCAAGGTCGGGCATCATCGTGGCTCCGTTCTACGGTGAGGTGGATCCCGTCGAGCAGTACTACGACATTCGCGCCGTGAACTACTGTCGCCATGCCGGCGGCTATCTGACCGGTTCGTCGGAGGTGCTGAAGGGCATCAAGGACACCCGTCGCCCCGTCGCCTTCGGCACGCCTGAGCCTACCAACGGCATTCTGGGCATCGGCGACGACATCCTCATCAAGTTCTCCGAGCCTATTGCAGGCAACTATCTGCGTGAAATCAACAACTTCGAAGTGTTGGGTACGCTGATGAGCAACAATATCTCAACGTCAACGTCGCTGAGCTTCGACGGTAATGCATTGGCTGTCACTCAGGGGGAACGCAACCTGAAGGGCAAGAGCTTCACCGTGGATGTCATGTTGAACCCGGCCGCCGAAAATCGCGAGATGACGGTGTTCTCGCACGGTGGCGACGAGAAGGGTCTGCGCTTCGGACTGACCGCCGACAAGAAACTCTCGGCCACCGTCAACGGCGAGACGGTGGAGTCGGATAACATCGTGGAGTTCAACGATATGCTGCACCAGGTGGCCTACGTGCTCGACCAAAGCGGCGACATGACCACCGTGAAGTTCTACGACGGCAGCAAGGCCATCGGCAGCAAGCAGCTGACAGAGCGCTTTGAAGGTGCTTATTCGAACATTCTGTTAGGTTCTAATAGTGACTTCACACGCGAAATATTATATAAGGGTGAGATGCTGGAGTTCCGCTTGTGGAACCGCGCCATGGATGCCGCTTCACTCGGAAGCTATAGTAAGAAGAAGCTGACGGGCTACGAGAGTGGACTGCTCGACTACTATCCGCTGAACGAGGGTGAGGGCACATGGGCCTACGACAAGGCTCCCGGCAGCATGGATCTCATGTTGGCAGGCACCAGCTGGAAGCGTCCTTATGGCATCTCAATGGCTATCAAGGGCGACAAGGGTCTGCGTCTGAAATCCGACCGGTTTATGCGTTCGAAGAACCACGACTACACGCTGACGTTCTGGTTCCGCACGAATGACGAAAATGCTACACTGTTCTCTAACGGTGAGGCCCAGCGTAATCAAGAGAACCAAATCAACATCGGTGTGAAGAATAGCAAGCTCTATGTCCGCTCATCCGGCTTCGAGAAGGAGACTTCTGCATTCGTGGGTGATGGCAGCTGGCACCACTTCGCCATGACAGTCTCACGTTCACAGAATGTGGCAAATGTCTATAAGGACAAGATACTGGTTGAATCCTTCCCGGCAGACAGCCTGGCTGGTATCGTTGGCGACCACATCGCCTTGGGTGCCACCTATGTGGACAAGAACACGCCAACGAATGTGATGAACGGCCATATCGACGAGGTCGGAATGTTTGAGAGCGTGCTGCCGCTGAACCTCATCAAGGAGTATTCGAACCATACGCCGCTCGGCACCATGAGCGCCATGCTGGCTTATCTGGACTTCGGACGCTCCGAGAAGATGGATGACAACCAACAGCATCTGGAGCCTACAGGCATCAGCCTGAGGCGCCATGTCAACGAACGAGGAGAAGTGACAGCACGGCGCGATACGCTGGTGGCCCAGACTGAGGTCGAAGCCATGGCGGCACGCGACTCCTACGCACCGATAGTTAGCAACGCCCAGCTCGGCAACCTGATGTACAGTTATGTGGCCAACGGAAACGAGCTGTACATGAACATCAAGCAGCCAGACTTCATGGTGGAGAAGACCAACATCTACGTCACCGTGAAGGAAGTGACCGACCTGCAGGGCAATACGATGGCATCGCCCATCACACTGAACCTCTATGTCAACCGCAACCCGCTGCGATGGGATGTGAAGCGCATAGATAAGGTTGTGAACTATGGCGAGGGAATGACCTTCGAGGCTACTGTGAAGAATCTGAGCGGTGTGACGCAGAATTTCAGGCTGGAAGACCTGCCGCTGTGGATCAATGCTTCACAGACCCAGGGCGTGCTCGACGCATTGGATGAACAGAAGATCACGTTCACCATTAACAATTATATAAATATAGGTACTTACAATGAGCAGGTTTCATTGGTTGGTGACAACAAGATGTCGGAACCGCTACCTATCACGCTGCGTGTACGTGGTGATGAACCGGAATGGGCTGTCGGCGACAGTCTGATACAGATGAACGAGACCATGATGATGGTGGCCCGCGTCAAGATTGACGGTATGGTGGCAAGCTCTAAGGAGGATATTCTGGCTGCATTCGACGAGAATCATCGAGTACTGGGTGTGGCTCATATCGAGATCAATGACAATGCCAACGCCAACGAAGCACTGGCCTATCTAACCATCTATGGCTATCTGAATAAAGATGCCTCAAGACCTAAGTTGAGTTTCCGCTTCTTTGATGCCTCTTCTGGCAATGTCTACAGTGTGAAGCCTGCCGACGGTCAGGTCTATACCTTCAAGCAGGATGCCATCATCGGCACGGATGTCAACCCTGTTATCCTGCAGAGCAGCGACTTTGTACAGACCATCAAACTGAAGAAGGGCTGGAACTGGGTAAGTTTCAATCTGGTTCCGAAAGAAGGTACGACGTTTGAACAGTTCATGAACAGCATGTCGAAGTGGGAGATTGAAGACAAGATAGTAACGATCAATGGCTTTAAGACACAGGAGTGTACCTGTCGTTCGGATAAGGATGCGGCTAATGGACAGAAGTGGGAGATAAGAAATGGTCCGATTGTCGTTGACCCCTCAACGATGTATAGTATCTCCTCTAAGAGCAACAAGACCATCTATCTGGAAGGTGAGTTCGCACGCCGTTATATCACCGTTCATAAGAACTGGAACCGCATAGGTTACAATTCTACTATTAACCTGCCTATAGCACAAGCACTGGCCGACTACCTGGAACATGCTCAGGTGGGTGATGTAGTGAAGTCACAAGACGGATTTGCCATTGTCAGCCAATCGGCTACCGGACTGGTATGGAAGGGCCCGCTGCAGTATATGGAGGCTGGTAAGGGCTACATGCTGAAACGACAGGCTGATGACGAGGTGAAGTTCTTGTATCCGATTTACTTCAACGACTCACGCTATAGCAGTACCAGCGAGAGTCGTGCGCCGAAGCGCTCAGCCGTCAACACGGCTACGACGATGAATATCGTGGCTGCCGTGGAGGGCGTAGTGACTGAGACTGGCGACAAGTTGGTCGTTTACCGTGGTGCAGAGCGCATGGCTGAAGCTGTTGCCGACAATGAGCAGCACTACTACCTGAACATTGGTAGCGACGACAACACAGACCAGACGCTGACCTTCGTGCTGGAGCGAAATGGTGAGATGATGGCTATAACGGGCAGCCGCATCAGCTATGCTGCTAACAAGGTTCTTGGCACGCCTGAGGAGCCTACCGCCATCAACTTCATGTCACTCGCCGAGATGCCACACGACGGCAAGTGGTACACCTTGGGTGGTGTGTTGATTGGCAAGAAGCCGACAAGAAGTGGTGTGTACATCTACAACGGTAAGGCTGTCGTGGTGAAGTAAACTTTAAATACTTAGACATAAAATTCATTCGTAATAAAAAAGATGATGTTGAAAAAGAGTATATTAACATTAGCAGCCCTCGCCTTCATGGCGTGGGGCTGCTCCTCGGACAATGATGACACACGGCCTACGGGAATCCCTGAGGGCAGCGATGCCCGTCCTACTTGGACAGGACCTAACTACGACCTCTACGAGCAGATCATGATAGTAGATGTATCTTTGCAAGACGCATTGGTACAGTATGCCTCGGAGCAAGACCTGCTCTGTGCCACTATCAATGACGAGGTGCGTGGTGTAGCAACCCCACAGCAGGTGGAAGACCAGTGGTTGTTTCCTCTGATAGTAGGTAGCAACGAGACAGGTGCGATGGTGAGACTGTCGTACTATTGCGACAAGTTGCACCGCATCTTTACCATCAACTGGACCCGCTTTGACGCCTCTATTCCTCCCTCGGGAAAAGGGGGCTTGTATCAACCGGAATTCGTAAATTAAAGCATAATGAGTATGAGAAAGAGTTTATGTCTATTGACTACCATGATGGCCGCAGGCCTGATGGTGACCACATCGTGTAAGCATGATTCAGACGACTACGTCAAGAAGCCTGATTCAGACGACTACGTCAAGAAGCCCTATACGGTGAGTGACGGTGAGCGCTTAGAATATGCGCAGAAGACGCTGAACACGATCATTGATAGAACGCATGACTGGGTGCTGACCGCTAATTATAGCGTCAAAGTGAATGTGGATGCTAACCTTGATGGCATCCAAGAGATAGCTGTTCTCGATGGCAACCCCTTCGTGAGGGGTACCAGCATCCTGGCAAAGACGACTGCCCATCAGAATGAGACAAAAGAGCTGACATTCAAGGCACCCTTGGCTGACAGTCTGTGCTATGTCGCCTGTATCACCAGCGACCAGCAGTATATCGCACGGCCCTTCCTGCCCGGGAAGGATGCTGTCGTGTCGTTCCAGACACCAGCAGTGCGTAAGGCCTTATCCATGATGGCTACCCGTGGTCTGGCTGATAACGCCATAGAGGCGAAATATGAAGACTGTTGGGACCTCAAGAATGGCGTTCCGAATCTGGAAGACCTGCTGGAAGAGGCTAATCGCTTTATTCCTGCCAAGCAGAACAACCGTGCGCAGGTGGAGGCTCTCGGCAGCTACTCGATGATCACTGACAGCGAGAACGACATCGTGCTGAACTGCATCTATTCACGTCCCGGAGTGGACGATGTGAAGATAGGCTGTCGCATTGATCCTTCACAGTCGGGCACTGGTATCCAGACCTACGTACTGAAGGACGGCATCTTCAACGGAAAATATTTTCGTTATGAGACTCCTCTCCACCTATTGTGGGGTGCATCAATTCCTTGGAACTATGAGCCGGAGAAGTATGAGTTCAAGGTACCAGCAAATTCGAAGATAGACTTCTTCGTGGTACATGGCGAGGAAGACCTGAGCGACGACATGAACCATGCCACCTGCTTCTCAGTGAACGACAACAGCTATCTGGCTTTCGATACTGGCGACAAATGGGATTATCACGACCGCATATTCCTGATTACAGGTGGTGGCAAGCCTGCCCCCAAAGCAGATGTTGAACCCATAGCCCCAACCCCACAAATATGGACCTACGTATGGGAGGACAAGGACTTTGGCGACTACGACATGAACGACTGCGTGATAGAGGTGGAAGAGCATGCTGACGATGCCAGCAAGATAAAGGTGACTTTGGTTGCGTTAGGTGGTGCCCGCCGCCTGTGGTTAGGCTTCGACTCAAAGACTGCTGAGTCGTATAAGGACCACAAGCCCGTCATCAATAAAGAGCTGCATGAGGTGTTAGGCGTGAGCGTCGGCACACTGGTCAACACAGGACGCACTAAGGCCAATCCCGTTGTCGTCTATGATGGTCCTAAGCCCGAAGGCTTTGACTTCCAGACCTGTTCATTCGTGCTGGGTGCCATGTTCCAGGACGACCAGAAAGGCGTCTATGTGAGTGACTATTACCACATCCATATCGCTACAGCTGGCCAAGACCCTCACGGCATTGTCATACCAGGCAAGTGGCAGTGGCCTACGGAACAGACCTGTATCAAGGATGCCTATCCCGAGTTCAACACATGGGCGAGTGACCGCACCAAATGTCAGGACTGGTATAAACATCCTGTTCCCCAAAAGGTGGTGACACGATGATGAAAACTGCCGTGCGAGTGAATCGCACGGCACATCACACCCCCACTTCATGTTCAATTTTTGAGTATTTCCCCCAAGCCTTTTCTTTGGATTTTTGAGCATGCTATCTCCGGAGCCATTGCTCCGGGTTGAGCTTGGCGGTACCCTTGCGGAGCTGGAACTGGAGGATGCCGTCCTGGCCCACGCGGCCTAACACCTGGCGGGTGGTCACCTTCTGGCCGCGCGCCACGTTGACGCTGGACAGATTGCAATAGACGGAGATGTAGCTGCCGTGACGCACCATGACCACCATCGTGCCGCCGAAACCAAACACGGCACTCACTTCGCCGTCGAAGATGCTGCGGGCCTGAGCACCGCGCTCGCCCTGGATGTTGATGCCCTTGTTGTCGAGCGTCACATTGCGCAATCCCTCTACGTTGTACTGTCCGAAGTGGCTCACGATGCGGTAGCCGCCGGTAATGGGCATGGGCAGACGGCCACGGTTGCTCTCGAAGCTGCCGCTGATGCGCATGTCCTCCGTAGGCACCTTCAGCGCCTCGTCGGCCTCCTTGCGGGCTGAAGCCACCTCCTTGGCATGCTCACGAGCCTCGCGCTCGGCACGGCGCTCCTCGGCGCGACGCGCCTCCTCGGCCTCACGGGCCTTCCGCTCGGCAGCCTCGCGCTTCTTCCTGCTCTTGGCAGCCAGCGCGTCGGCCTTGGCTTTCTCCTCGCGGGCCTTGGCCTCGGCTATGCGGCGTGCGTTCTCGCGGGCGGCAGCCTCGGCCTCGGCCTTCTTACGGGCCAGCTCGGCGGCACGCTTCCTGGCAGCCTCAGCCTCGGCACGCCGCTTGGCCTCTGCGGCGGCACGCGCTTTCTGGCGGGCCACCTCCTCGGCTATCAAGCGGTCTATCTGTGCGTTCAGTGCGGCGTCTTTCTTCTTCTGCTGTGCAATGATGTTCTGAATGTTCTTCTGCTCCTTCTTCAGCGTGTTCACCACCTGCTGCTGCTCCACCTGCTTGCCTTCCAGCGAGCGGCGCTCCTGTTCGCCCCGTGCCAGCAGAGTGGTCTTCTTCTCCTTGGCCACGCTAAGCTCCTGGAACTTCCGGTTCACCTCCTCCGTCTTCGCCTTCACCTCTTCGCCCTGTACGCGCTGATAGGAAGCGTACTCGCGCATGAAGCGCAGCCGCCGATAGACCTGCATGAGGTTGTCGGCACTGAAGATGAACATGAGGCGGCTCTGCAGCGAATGGTTGCGGTGCATGTAGCGCATCGACTTGACATACCGCTCCTTACACTCGCCAAGCTGCTGCTGCAGCACGTCGAGCTGCGTGATGAGCATCTCTATCTCGACGTCGAGCGACGTGATGTCGTGGCGGATGGTGTCGATGGTGCGCCGCTTGTCGGCTATCTCGTTGTTGATGACCATCAGGTTCTGCAGCCGCTTGCGCACGTCCTGCTGGGTGTTCCTCAGGCGCTGCTCCTGCTCCTTGATCTGCTTCTGTATCTGTTCGCGCTGGCTTTGCAGCGACTGCACCGACACCGGCTGCTGCTTGCGCTGCTGCCTGGCAGGCTGCTTGCGGGTGGTGGCACGCTTGCGGGTGGTAGCAGTCTTCTTCGCCGGCTGACGGGCGGCACGCTTCTGCTGCGCCGGCACCGACAGGGCGGCGCACATGATGAGCAATAAAATGGCTATTCGCTTCATGCCTGACAGTTAGAGGGCCATAAAGCGGCGCATAATCTCATCAATGGTTACCTGGCGATACTTGGCCGACACCTCGGTGCGCGTCTCCCAGTCTTCGTCGGCTCCCATGTAGTTGAACACCATGCCGAGCTTGACCACCTTGTCGGGGGTAGTGACGGAGACGCTGTGCTTCATGGGGAACATCTTGTAGTTGTTACGCTGGAAGTCCTCGTAGTCCCAGTTGAGCTGGTAGTTGCCGCGATAGCGGTCGTTGTACATGATGTTGGCCATCTTCACGTGTGCAGCGACTTTATCCACCAGCCATCGGTACGACAGCTTGCCGTGCTGCAGCGACACCACGGCATCGTCGCCGTCGAGGTCGGTATCGAAAGTGCCAAGATGCCTGTCTTGCACCTTCATGGTGCCGGGCTGGAAGAGCTCGTTCCAGAAGAGCGACTGTATGACGTAGAAGTCGATGTTGCTGTTGCGCAGGAAGTCTATCGAGGCGTAGGGCACCTTCATATACAGCTTGTTGATACGGTCCATGATGAGCACGTAGTCCTTGGTGAACTCCAGGCGACCGGCCTCAACGAATCCGAAAGCCATGAGCTGCAGGCGTATGACGTCGTCGCGCTTCATGCGGAGGTTGCCGGTGAGCGTCATTTGCTGGTTGCCCACCTCTACGGAGAATTTCACCTTCGACGTGATGAACCGTGCATGCTGGGCGTTGTCGGTCACCTTCTGCAGCAGCTCGCCCTTGTTCAGCGAGTCGGCGGCAGCGGCTGCCCGCCGGGCTTGCTGCTCCTGCTGGCCGGTTTGCTGCGACTGGCCGGACACTCCGGCCGTATTGTCGGCCGACAGCGGCCGGCGCTTGACATCTTTCTGCAAAGTTTCGGTGGAGCCGGAATGGCGCCCCAGCCCTCTTGACGAGCCGCACGACGCTGCCAACAACACGACGGCAGCGCATGTGATGATGGTAGATAAACGTAAGGTTCTCATTCTTTCAGATATTTTTTTAGTTTTATTTTTCTTGTTAGCACTTGCCGGTGTTCCGGCGTCATCTCCGTGTCGGCGGCAAAACGCTCCAGTGCCTGGCTCCACAGCCTGACGGCCTGATCGGTGTCGCCGGCACAATAGTAGATGTCGCCGGCATGTTCGAGCATGACTGCCGACGAGTCGGAGTCGCACTGCAGTGTCTGGTCGATGTATATCTTCGCCTCACTGTACCGCTTCTGCATGAACAGTATCCAGGCGTAGGTGTCGAGATAGGTGGCATTCTTGGGCTCGGCCTTGATGGTGCGGAACGACATCTGCTCGGCCTCGTCGAGCCGTATGCCGCGCTCGCTGAGATAGTAGGCATAGTTGTTCAGACAGCCGATGTTGTCGTCTTTCCACTGCAGGCAGGAGTCGTAGGCGGCAAAGGCCTCGCGGTCCATGCCCTTCTGGTGCATGATGTCGCCCATGACGGCATAGAAGTCGGAGACGATGGCCGGGTCGCTCTGCTGTGTGATGACCCCGATGCCGTTCTGGAAGGCGTTCAGCGCGTCGTCGAGCTTCTTCTGCTGATAGTAGGCGATGCCCTGATAGTAGTAGAAGGCCATCTCCTCCGGATTATACTGGCGCGCATCCTGACAGAGGGCTATGACGCGGTCCTTGTCCTCGGCCTGCCAGGCATAGCTTACCAGCTGGTAGCGCACGGCGGCATTGTCGGGCTCCAGGCGCAGGGCTTGTTCCAGCACACGGCTGATGCTGTCGGTGGGCATCTTCTTCAGATCCATGTAGCCGGCGCAGAAGAGTGCCATGTCAGCATCGGCATGCTTGCTGTCCAGTATGGTATGGAACAGGCGCAGCACCTCGGTAGAGTCGCCGCCGGAGAGCTCGCTGCCGCCTATCACCTGCCGCATCACGGCGATGCGGTCCTGCGTGGTGGCATCGTTGCTGAGCAGCACGCGCTCGGTGTAGCGCGCGGCCTGGATGCTGTCCTTCAGCTGGTCGTAGTGCGACAGCATGGCCAGCAGGGCCGTGCGGTTGTCGGGCTGTTCCTTGAGCACGCGGTCGTAGATGGCCAGTGCCTTGCTCTTCTGTCCGTTCTTGTAGAGCGTGTTGGCATAGTAGCACTGGTAGTTCAGGTCGCTGGGATACTGGTCGGCCAGCGTCTTCATTTCGGCAATGGCTGCCCGTTTGTCGCCCTTCCTGGTGTAGAAGTCGCTCTTGGCAAACGACAGCCGCTCGCTCTTGCCCTCGATGGTCTCCAGCTTGGAGAGTATGCGGATGGCATTGTCGTAGTCTTCCTGCTCTTCGTAGAGCTGTACCAGGAATCCCAGCACGTCGTCGCGGTCGCGGTTCTTGTCGTACAGCCGCTCCAGCAGGGGGATGGCCTCGGCATACTGCCGCCGACCGATATAGGCGTTGGCCAGCGTCTCCAGGTAGGTGGCGTTGTCGGGGTCCAGGGCCACGGCCTTTCGCGAATAGACCAGAGCGGCATCCTTTTTCTTCAGGTGTGCATAGTATTTTGCCAGATAGTAGTAAGCCTCGGAGCGGGTGGAGTCGATTTCCACACAGTGGCGCAGCAGGTCGAAGGCGGCATCGAGGTTTCCTTTCTCCTGCTGGCAGATGGCGTCAAGGAAGAACAGGTCGTATCTGCTCTGCACCTGGTGCCGACCGTCCTGGGCAGCAGCCACTGCCGCCCATCCTACCGTCAGCATCAGCCATATAGCTATCTTTCTGGTCATCATCATGCTTCCTGTTTCGTATATCGCTCTATCGAACACCCGTATGTCCATAGCCTCCCTCGCCGCGCTCGGTCTCGTCGAGCTGTTCTACCACTACAAACTCGCCTTGCTCGTGGCGGGCTATCACCATCTGGGCGATGCGCTCGCCGTCGTTGACCGTGAAGTCCTGCTGCGACAGGTTGATGAGTGCCACACCCACCTCGCCGCGATAGTCGGCATCGATGGTGCCGGGGGCGTTGATGACGGTGATGCCGTGCTTCAGGGCCAGTCCGCTGCGCGGCCGCACCTGGGCTTCGTAGCCTTCGGGCAGCGCGATGTACAGTCCGGTGGGAATAAGCCGCCGCTCCATGGGGTGCAGCGTGACGGGAGCATCGAGATTGGCCCGCAGGTCCATGCCGGCACTCTGGGGCGTAGCGTATGCAGGCAGCTGTTGGTGCCCGCGATTGACAACGTTGACTTTTACCATTTTTTCGTTTATACGCGTATATTCATGTGCAAAAGTACATATTTATATTCAAACTACCATCATTTTCTGACGAAAAAGTAGTATAAAAAATCAAAAACTGCTGAAATGGGGGGCTTTGTACATAATGAACAACCGTTGCCACGTTGATGGCTAAACAAAAAAACGGCTCAATCCTTTGGTATTGTCGCACAAAAGCATTACCTTTGCATGCAGATGTATGACAAAAAATACAAAAAAGATTTTAAGCGGTACCAGCATAATATAAAGACACTGACATCATCGAGCTGGTGCGCTTAGGCTCTCACTCTGAATTATTCGGAAAATAGACACGGCATAATGGATTGGAAAAGACTGATTACGAATAAGCGGCTGGGGCAGGAGTCGAGGCATATAGAACGGCACGACGACCGCACCGAGTTCAAGCGCGACTACGACCGGCTGATATTCTCGGCACCCTTTCGCCGCCTGCAAAACAAGACACAGGTGTTCCCGCTGCCAGGCAGCGTCTTCGTGCATAACCGGCTGACCCACTCGCTGGAGGTGGCCAGCGTGGGCATGTCGTTGGGCAACGACGTGGCACAGCGGCTCGTCAGGGAGCGACACCCCGAGCTGAAGGACACGCTGTTCGAGCAGATCGGACAGATTGTGGCTACCGCCTGCCTGGCCCACGACCTGGGTAATCCACCCTTCGGGCATAGCGGCGAGAAAGCCATCCAGACCTTCTTCTCGGAGGGCTCCGGCAGCATGCTGCGACCGATGGTGTCGCAGCCCTTTTGGGACGACATCACCCACTTCGAGGGCAATGCCAACGCCTTCCGCCTGCTGACGCACCAGTTCAAGGGCCGCCGTCCGGGCGGCTTTGTCATGACCTATTCTACCATTGCCAGCATCGTGAAATACCCCATGGCGTCGTCGGCAGCGGGGAAGAAGGGCAAGTTCGGCTTCTTCCAGAGCGAGCAGCCGCTCTACTTGCGCATAGCCGACGAGATGGGGCTGAAGCGCCTGTCGGCCGACGGCGAGCCGCTGCGCTATGCCCGCCATCCGCTGGTCTATCTGGTAGAGGCTGCCGACGACATCTGCTATGAAATCATGGACTTGGAAGACGCCCACAAGCTGAAGATTATATCGTTTGAAGAGGCCTCGTCGCTGATGCTCAGCTTTTTCGACGAGGATACGCAGCAGCGCATCCGTCAACGCATCAAGGACGAACAGCTGTTGGACAAGAACGAGCAGGTGGTCTATCTGCGGGCCTGCGTGATAGGGAAACTGGAGAACGAGTGTGTCAAGGCGTTTGTTGACCACGAGGAAGAGATACTCAGCGGCACGCTGGAGAAAGGACTCATCAGCCATATCTGTCCGCTGCAGCGCGAGGCCTACCGCCGTTGCGCCGAGCTGTCGGTGGAGCGCATCTACAAGAGTCGTCCGGTGCTCGACGTAGAGCTGTCGGGTTACAAGATCATGGCAACGCTGATGGAACAGATGGTGGAGGCCGTGATGCACCCTGACCGCTACTATTCGCAGCAGCTGATAGGCCGCGTGTCGAGCCAGTACGACATCAATGCCACCGACCTGGAGACACGGCTGATGGCGGTCATCGACTATATATCGGGCATGACTGACGTGTATGCGCTGGACGTTTACCAAAAGATAAACGGTATCTCGCTGCCTATCGTCTGAACTTCCCTTATTGGCAGGATGCCGTACTGCTTTCCCTTTTGGCGGAATGCCGTATTGCTCTCCCTTTTGGCGGAATGCTGTACTGCTTTCCCTTTTGGCGGAATGCTGTACTGCTTTCCCTTATTGGCAGGATGGATGCCGTGGAACTATAGGCCGTCGCCGATGCGGAGCGTTTCGTCGCACATCATGCTGACGGCGGGCCGGTGGGTGATGAAAATCATGGTTTTCTCAGGACAGGCGGCAAACAGCCTGCTGAAGAGTTCGCGCTCGGTGGCATCGTCGAGCGACGAGCTGATTTCGTCTAACAGCAGGATGCCGCCCGGGCGCAGCAGTCCGCGGGCTATGGCTATGCGCTGGGCCTGGCCTTCGCTCAGTCCGATGCCGCGCTCGCCCAAGATGGTGTCGATGCCTTGCGGCAGGTCATAGACGAAGTCGGCCATGGCGATATGCAGCACGCGGTGCAGGTCGTCGTCGGTGGCCTCGGGGCAGGCCAGCAGCAGGTTGTAGCGCACGGAGCCGCTCATGAGCGTATTGCCCTGCGGCACAAACACGAAGTTGCCACGGGTAGCTGCAGCGGCAGGCTGCCGGTCGGTGGCGGTATAGAGCGTCAGCGTGCCCTTCTCGGGGGTGATGAAGGCCAGCATCAGCCGGAAGAGGGTGGTCTTGCCGATGCCCGTCTGTCCCATGATGGCCGTCTTCGAACCGGGGCGGAAGTCGTGGGTGAACGCCTGTAGCACGCGCCGCTCGTCGTCGGCATAGCCGAAGGTGATGTTCTCGGCCCTGACACCGGGTATGCCGCTGAACGACGGCTCCGTCGTCGTGGCCTGTTCGGCATTGGCACGGTCCAGCTCGTTCAGCCGGTCAATGCTGGCCGTGGCATAGAAGAACTGCGGCAGCATGTTGAGCAGGTTGAGAATGGGGTGTTGTATCTGTCCCACCAGTTGCAGGAACGAGGTCATCACGCCGAAGGTGATAGCCCCCGTGCGCAGCTGCAGACCGCCCCAGATGAAGGCGAAGAGATAGCCCAGGCCGAAGGTGGCCGACAGCAGCAGGCGGGTAATCACCGTGAACCGGGTGCGCCGCAGCACGTGACCCATGAGCTGGTCCTGCATCGTGCTGAGTCGTCCCGTCACCCACTGTTCGCTGCCCAGCGAGCGCAATACGGCATTATACTCCATACCTTCCTGTACCTGCATCTGTATGGTGCTCTCCTGCTGGCGGATGTTCATCGTCATGGTACGCAGCCGACGGGCGAACAGCTTTCCTAACACCGCAATGGCCGGGGTGGCCAGCAGCAGGGCCAGGGCCAGTCGGCCGTCCATGGAATACATCAGTAGGAAAGCTCCCGAGAGCTGTACGCCGGTGACGATGAGCTGTGGCAGCAGTGTCGTGGTGACCTCGGCCACGGTGTCGATGTCCTTCGACAGCCGTGAGGTGACGTCGCCGGAATGCAGCTGATCCTCATACATCTGCCGGCGGAACAGGCTGCTGAACACACGCAGGCGGATGGCGTTCGACTGGCGCGTGGAGGCCTTGATGGTCATATAGTAGTAGAGCTGGCGCAACAGGATGCCGCCTATCACGGTACCCACCAGCACGACAATCATCTGCAACACGTCGTCGTGATTGCCGGTGCGAATGGTGACGTCGATAAACTGCTTGCTGAGCCATACCATCAGCAGGCCAAGCACCACTTGCGCGATGCCTGCCGCTATACGTATCAAGGTGTTGAACCTGATACCCACCATGTTGCGCCATATCCACCAGACGTACCTCATGTCAAATACTTTTGTTGGGTTACTCCTATGGCCAGTAGCTGCTTGGGGCCGACTGTTCCACGATGCTGAATTATTGTTGCTGGCCGACTATTCCACGATGCCGAGCGTTACCGACTATTCCACGATGCCGAGCTCTTGCCACTGGGCGACAATCTTCTGAACGTCGGCACGGGCCTGTTCGGCGCCAACCTCATACTCTTCGCAGAGGGCATCAACAAGTGTATCGACGCTAAATTCTCCCATTTCGCCGGCTTTCTTCCACAACCAGGCAGCCGTCTCGTTCAGACTAATCAGTTTGCCGAAGTCGATGGTTCCTAAGCCTTCGCCTACGATGACGTTTTCGCCGCATACGGTACGCAGCACAAATCCTTCTTTTTGTTTCATTGCTATCTTGGTTTTTCTTTTTTTTGTTATTTTTTGGGGGAGGGCAGGGGTGCGTTATATCGTTATTCCGAGATTTCGTTATTCCGGGATTTCGTTATTCCGGGATTTCGTTATTCCGAGATTCCGTTATTCCGAAGTCACGACATCCGAAGCGCTATTCTCAGCCATGTCCGCCGATATACCGCCAATATCCAGCGGCGGACGGGCAGCAGTCGCCACCATATCCGTGAGGCATGCTGCCGCCACGGCGTATAGAGCGGATGGTGCCTGCCGCGTGTATCTACCACTGCCATGGCCACGGCCGCCACCTCGTCTGTACGGCAGTGCTCTACACCAGCAATATTGCCGTCGCCCATCAGTGTCACCCGGTCGCCGTCGATGCGGATGATGCGATGCACCACGTAGCGGCAGCCCTCCACCCAAGCCAATACCACGTCGCCCACCTTCACCTTGTCAGGCTTCACCAGATCGACACTCTCCTTGCTGCCGATGATAAAGGGCAGCATGCTGTAGCCTTTTACGGGAAAAGTGACTCGCATGCCTTCGTTGACCAATGCTATGGCGTTGCGGATGATTTCGTTGTCAGATACCATGGGGATTTTCGGGATAACGGGATTTCGGAGTAACGGGATTTCGGGATAACGGGATAACGGGATTTCGATGTTTCGGGATAACGGGATAACGGTATTACGGCATAGCGACATTACGGCATGGCGACAGCATCATGGCATGTATGTGCGGCCGCCTCGTCGGGCAGGCATTCCAAGTGCCATACCTTCACCTCGCCGGCCAGCAGGTCTTCCGTCTCGTGCAGCCCCTCGGCCACCCGCTTGTCCCAGCGCTTGCCGGAGATCGACGGCACCAGGGCAGCGTATGCCTCGATGCTGCGCAGCCGGCGGATGGCATTGTAGGGAGCCTGACTCAGCAGTACGATGCCGCCGACGGGATAGCTGACGGCACGGTAGCAGGGTGTCTTGCCGCTCCACGGCGAGCCGAAGACACGAAAGCCGTCGGCCATGCGGCGCACCACGGGGTTGTCGTCGTTCACCAGTTCCGTACCTTTTATATATTGCAGCCACAGCCGCGAGTGGGTGCTCTTGCCCGTGCCGCTCTTGCCCAGGAACATATAGGCCCGACCGTCGCAGCTGACCACCGACGAATGGAAGAGTGCCGTCTGGCGGTTGGCCGTGGCCAGGGCGTAGAGCACCATCAGCGCGTTGTTGATGCCGAACAGCGGCTCACTCTCCAGGGTGACTACGGCTGACGTATAGTCGGCATTGGTCACCATGCGGGCGGCACGACGCCCCCACAGCTGGAACTCGAAGTACGGACGGTCGTCAACATGGCCCGCCACAATCTGCGAGCCGTCGTCGTCTTGGTTGATTTCCACCGTCGGGGCGGCAGTGACGGGAAACGCTTCAGCGCTCACCACACGCAGACTGAACACCACATCGTCCGTAGCGGCGGTGACAAACGGTGCATACTGGCTCATCTCGGAAGCCACGTCACAGTCGGCAGGCAGCTCCACCGAGAAGCTATGACCGGCCACTTGATAATAGTTTTTCATCATACTCTTTTGAAATGACATGCAAAAGTACGAAAAAAGCATGAAAAAGCAGACATCTTCCGTTATCATTTAAGTATTTTTGGAGAAAAGCGGCCATTTTGCCACGTTGAGTTGGCAAAGCAGGCGTTTTTCATAATTAATAACAAATTTATTTCGTCAGAGATATACGGTTTTTACTTTTTTTATGTAACTTTGCAGCACAAAGAACAAAACTTATATAAAGTACAACGAATTATGGCTTTTTTAACTAACGACAAACTGACCATCGTCGGCGCAGCCGGTATGATTGGTTCAAACATGGCTCAGACTGCCCTGATGATGGGTCTGACAAGTGAAATCTGTCTTTACGACGTGTTCTCTCCCGAAGGCGTTGCCGAGGAGATGCGCCAGAGCGGCTTCGACGATGTGAACATCGTGGCTACTACCAATGCCGAGGAGGCTTTCAAGAATGCCAAGTACATCATTTCCAGCGGGGGTGCTCCCCGCAAGGCCGGCATGACCCGCGAGGACTTGCTGGCCGGCAACTGTAAGATTGCCGAGGAGCTGGGTCAGAACATCAAGAAATACTGCCCCGACGTGAAGCACGTGGTCATCATCTTCAACCCTGCCGACCTGACGGGTCTGGTGACGCTGCTCTACTCTGGCTTGAAACCCGGACAGGTGACTACGCTGGCTGGTCTGGACACCACCCGTCTGCAGTCGGCTCTGGCCAAGAAGTTCGGCGTGATGCAGTGCGAGATTACGGGCTGTGCCACGTATGGTGGCCATGGCGAGCAGATGGCTGTATTCGGCAGCCATGTGGAAATCAAGGGCCGCAAGCTGACCGACATCATCGGCACCGCAGAGTTCCCCGCCGAGGAGTGGGAAGAGATGAAGACCG
Source organism: uncultured Prevotella sp. (assembly GCA_947165435.1). Classification (GTDB taxonomy): domain Bacteria; phylum Bacteroidota; class Bacteroidia; order Bacteroidales; family Bacteroidaceae; genus Prevotella. Next base: position 4,825 of record CAMVAI010000041.1, on the reverse strand, counting down.
CCGTCACCAAGGGTGGTGCCAAGATCATCGAGCTGCGCGGACGCTCGTCGTTCCAGAGCCCCTCTTACCTGTCGGTAGAGATGATTCGCGCCGCCATGGGTGGTGAGCCGTTCCGCTTCCCCGTGGGCACCTACGTGAAGACCGACAAGTACGACCACATCATGATGGCCATGAAGACCACCATGACCGCCGAGGGTGCCAAGTATGAGGTGCCACAGGGCACGGCCGAGGAGAATGCCAAGCTGGACCAGAGCTACGAGCACCTGTGCAAGATGCGCGACGAGCTGGTGACGCTGAACATCGTGCCGCCCATCTCTGAGTGGAGCAAGATTAACCCGAACCTGTAATTCTTCTTTTCTGTCAAGAACAGAGGATTGGAGCGTTTAGACACGACGTATCATAACGATTCGCTATAAAAAACGGGGCGTTCGCTGAAACTATTTGCGGACGTCCCGTTTTCTGTGTACCTTTGCATCGTGATTCAGGAAGACAGAAGTTAGTAACAGACATAGGTTAGTAGAACAAACACACGTGAGATACGTTGTTTCATGGTTAGAAGTTAGTACATAAGCATAAGATTAATAGTTTTTTCATGGTAATTGGATTGGATTGTACACTGTAGGCCCGTCGTGATGACGGGCCTACTTGGTGTGTGTGACAGGGTCATGGTAGCCTTCGGCTTGACGGCTATCCCTTCGGCTTGACGGCTATCCCTTCGGCTTGACCAACCGCTTGCCGCTCTTGGCGGGTGTCAGCTTGCTGCTCAAAACCTTGCCGCCACGCAGCTCTGCCTCGACGGTGGTGCCGTCGGAGGCATGCAGCCTGAAACGGATGTCGCGGTCGAGCGGCCATGCGGGGAAGAGGTAGATGCTGTCGCCCACTTCCTGCATCAGCATCTCCTGCATGCCAATCATGCCCGAGCCGCCCCAGTTGTGGTCGGGTGTCCAGTCGAAGCCAGGCCCCCAGAAGGCCGGGAACCGGTGCGGCCCGTTGCCCATCTTCAGCTGTAGCAGTCGCCATGCCTCGTCGGTCATGCCGAGGCAGGCCGCCCAGATGACATCCTGTTTCCACCCTACGTGCGAACGGAACTTCAAGGCCAGCGAGTCGTTGCGGTAGGTGTTGCGCGCTATGTCGATGTCGGGCCTTCCCACGCCATACATGCGCCAGGGGAATACGGGATAGAGCTGCATGGTCTCCGTGTTCTGCACCCGCTCGTAGTGCAGTGCCGGTGCTATCATGCTGTCGCGCAGGGTGATGTCGGGCAACCGGGAGAGCAAGGCGGTATGTACCCTGAGGGCGGCTGTGTCGCCCTTCTCCTCTTCATATTCCATGAGCGCCTGCGTGACGGTACGCAGGGCAGCAATGGTGCTCGTGGCATTATATGCCCCCTTGTAGGTCTCGCCTCCGCTGCCCGGGTAGAGCACCAGATGGCCGTTGCCGTCCAGCCGGCGTGCTCCACGCATGTTGGCCAGATACTGGTAGTGCTCGTCGAAGAAGGTGAGGCACGAGCGAATCATGGGAATATACTTCGCGATGTTCATGCCTTGGTACCGGTGGGCCTCCAGGGCCATCATGCAGAACTCCAGACACGTGTCCCACTCATACTCCAGCCAGGCGTTGCGCTCCATGCCGGGGTCGAAGCCGTTGGGGCGCTTGCTGCCATATTCGGCATAGCAGGGCAGGCCGTAGTTCTCTATCTGCTCCGTCAGACAGGCACCGTCGTGGCCCCAGTAGTGTCGCGACCGCTCCTCGGCGTTCTTGTAGATGTTCAGGTAGAAGTCCAGCTGTGGCCGCAGCAGTTCTGCATCGCCGTTCTTGAGCATGGGCCAATAGACCAGCCGCTGGTTCTGTGCCGTATGCACGCCGCCGCCCCAGTTGCGATAGTCGGGCGACAGCCAGTATTCCGTGTCGTGGTTGACGTATTGCGGGTCGAAGGTGAACAGTCCGCCGTTGAATTTGGTGGGCCACTGGCCACGGCTGTTGCATCCTAACATATAGCGGAAGAGCGTGTAGTTGCGCACCAGGGCCGCCACGGTGGTATCTGCCGCTGCCTCGCCTTTCCTGCCGCCCACTTCCACATAGCTGTGTTTCCAGAAGTTGCGCCACCACTGCTGCGAGCGCCACCGGTCGTGGTCGGTGCGTACCTTCTTCTCCGTCATCGACAGTTCCGCGAGCCAGTCGTCTATGGTGCCCTGTTTTGTGGCCATGGTAATCTGCAGGTGGGTCTTCTTGGCCGGTCGCTCCATGACGTACATCCACCCTTCGTAGGGGGCCGCGCCATAGTGTCCGCTCACACGATCCATCAGCACGAAGCCGGTGCCTTTCATGCTGCCGCCGAACGTCAGGTTCTTCAGCGGATTGTACAGCCGGTCTTTCACGGCGGTCATCCGCTGCTGTTCCACGGTGGCATCGAAGATGGTCTTTTCGCCGTTATGGTGGAAGAAGGTGATGCCACGGTTGCCGGCCATGATGCTGTCGCGCAGCGTCATCAGTCCCTTCGGTGCCGCGAACTTATAGCTGGTCTGGAAGGCGGCACGCTTGGTGAGCGGCTGGTCGGTGGTGCGCCAGTTCTCATAGGTGGCAGCCACCACCACTTTCTCGCGCATGCTCTCCACGTCGATGTGTACCACGGGCTTATAGACATCGGCCCACAGACGGATGCTGATAAGTCCGTCGGTCACCTCGACATAGCCCTCGTTCAGATGGAGTATCTGCTGGAAGTAATGCATGTCCAGTCCCGGCGATACGCTGAGCCGTATGCGGCCGTGCTTGAGCAGCGTGTTGTTCTCGTCGAACGAGCCGCTGCGCGACAGATAGAACAAGACGTCGCCCCGCTCCACCCAGACATTCATGCCCACGTCGCCACCGCCGCACGGCATCGACTCGGAAGCATTCTTACTGGGCGAGAGCCACTGGTAGTCTTTGGGCTGGGCCCACCCGGCCACCGACAGGCAAAATACAATAAAAGTGAAAAAACTGCGTATCATCATAAAGAAATGACGAATTTGTAGTAACTTTGTACCCAAAATCGGTAAACAGTACCTTGTAAATCAGTAAATCATCAATCGGTATATCGTCAATCAGTAAATCGTCTATCAATATGTTTTGGATGTTCTTATTCATGGTGCTGCCCTTCGTGGCGCTGGCCTACGTGGGGTGGCATGTGTGGTGCCTGCTGCCTGTGGCGTGGGGGTGGAAGCTGGCTGTCATCGTCGTCATGGTGGCCTCGTTCCTGCTCCTGTTCACCAGCATCCGGCGCTCCACCGACCAGATGCCCATGCCGATGGCCGTGGGCGTCTATGAGGTGGGCACCAGCAGCCTCATCGTGCTGCTCTATGTGTTCATGACGTTCCTCGTGCTCGACCTGGGCAGGCTGGTACACCTCGTTCCCCGTACCTTATTATATAATAACTGGTGGACGGCCGGCGGCATCACGCTGCTGCTTACCGCCATCTTCGTCTATGGCCACCTGCACTACCGCCACAAGTATCGCCAGGTGCTGACGGTCACTACCGACAAGATACAGCGGCCCATGCGTGTGGTGCTGATGAGCGACCTGCACCTTGGCTACCACAACCGGCGCGACGAACTGCACCGGTGGGTGGATATGGTCAATGCCGAACAGCCCGACCTGATACTGATAGCCGGCGACATCATCGACGGCAGCATGCGCCCGCTGCGCGACGAGCGCATGCACGAGGAGTTCCTGCGGCTGAAGGCTCCCGTCTATGCCTGCCTGGGGAACCACGAATACTACAGCGGCGAACCGGAAGCCCAGCAGTTCTATCGCGATGCAGGCATCCGTCTGCTGCAAGACACGGTGGCTGCCTTCCCGGACGGAGAAACACCTGGCACTGCTGCTGTTAATTCGGACGGAGAAGCGCCGGGCACGGCTGCCGCCCCGCTATGCATCATCGGGCGCGACGACCGTACCAACCAGCACCGCAAGCCGTTGGCAAAAATCATGAAGGAAGCATCGGCCCGCATCTCCCCGTCCGCTTTCCGCATCTTGTTAGACCACCAGCCCTACCACTTGGAGCAGGCCGAGCAACAAGGCATCGACTTCCAGTTCAGCGGGCATACCCACCACGGACAGGTGTGGCCCGCCTCGTGGGTGACGGAAGCCATCTACGAGTGTGCCTTTGGCTCGCATCAGCGTGGCAACACCCGCTACTATGTGAGCAGTGGCATCGGCATCTGGGGCGGCAAGTTCCGCATCGGCACCCGCTCGGAGTATGTCGTGCTGAACCTGAACGGGCGCCGACCCCCTGAAAAGGAACTGAACGGGCGCTGACCCTCTTAAATTCTGTGAATCGTTTGGCGGTTCACAGTTTTTTTCCCTGACTTCGGCGGTTTTAACATTTCGTGCTATACCAATCTCCCGAAACCCTATATACAGGGCGTTAAAAAAACAACCCGCACATCCCGCACATCTCGCACGTGAAAAAGTTTCAACACGGCATGAAGCCATCCTATTGCTGCAACAGTCAGGTGCGGGATAGGTGTGGGGCGGCAGTTGCAAAGTGTCAGCTACGTGCGGGATAAAATGAGCAAATCGTCAGTTACGTGCGAGATAAATTGAGCAGACTGTCAGTTTACGTGCGAGATGTGCGAGATGTGCGGGATGTTTCTTTTTTCCGCATTATATATAGATTTACAGCAGAAAAATCCCGATGAAATCGTGGATTTTTGAAAAATTAATGGATTATTACATGGTAATTACATGTTTAATCTTCTTTTACATATAATTACCATGTAATTGATCATATCATTTTTTCCGTGTATTTTTTGGGGCCAAGCGATGGTCCCAATGCTTGGAATTTTC
>CAMVAI010000040.1 GCA_947165435.1 uncultured Prevotella sp. | reverse complement strand
TATACGCGCGTCAAGACTTCGGCGATGCGTCACCGAAGTCACCGCCTAAAAAGCAATTATCAGAACCTGGATTGTTTATGAACCCTCCTACGATACTACATTCTGGGGACGATTGTCCACAAAAGCCTTCACGTTGTTGATGGCCACTTCAATCAGCCGCATCCTTGCCTCCTTTGTGGCCCACGCAATATGGGGAGTGATGAAAGCATGCTCACATTCGAGCAACGGATTCTTGTTTTGCAGGCGCCCGTCGGCCAGACATTCGGCACGAGGCGGTTCTTCGCTCAACACGTCGGCACAGTAGGCTCTCAGGCGGCTCTCTCTCAGCGCATCAGCCACGTCCTGCTCGTTCACCAGCGGGCCGCGGCCCGTATTGACGAGTATGGCTGACGGCTTCATGCTGCGCAGCGTCTGGCGATTTATCATATAGCGGGTTCCGGCATCCAAAGGACAATGCAGACTCACCACATCGCTCTCTTTCAGGAGTTCGGTTAGCGTCCTCTTCTCCACATAGAAGGGAATCTCCGACGCTTCCTTGCTCGTAAGAGCCACCACATTCATGCCAAACGCATCGGCAATCTCAGCCACACGGCTCCCTATGTTGCCCAGTCCGACGATGCCCATGGTCTTGCCAGCAAGTTCCGTCAAGTCCGTGTCCCAATAGCAGAAGTCAGGACTGGCAGCCCATCTGCCCTCACGGTTCTGCATGGCATAGTGCTCCGTACGGTTCGTCACCGTGAGCAGATGGGCAAACACCATCTGTGCCACGCTCATGGTGCTGTAGGCCGGCACATTGGTCACCACGATGCCGTGCTCGTTGGCAGCATCGACATCCACCACGTTGTAGCCTGTTGCCAGCACGCCGATGTATTTCAGCTGTGGCAGTTGGTCTATCTCCTGTCTGTGCAGACAAACCTTGTTGGTTAGCACGATGTCGGCATCCTTCGCCCTTTCCACCGTCTCTTCGGGCCGTGTGCGGTCATAGACCGTCAGTTCGCCTATCTTCATCAACGGTTTCCACGACAGGTCGCCCGGATTGGCTGAATAGCCGTCAAGTATTACAATCTTCATCTCGTTGCCGTTTTTGTTTCTTGCCTACAAAAGTAGTGATTTCTGCTTTATGGAGTGGCCACAGAATAGACATAGCCCTTCTCTTCGTTGACGGTGGTGGACAGCCGACCGGAGAAGCCAACGAGCACCTGCTTCAAGTCGTTGCGAAGGCCCTCGCCGGAGAGTTTCAGCACAGCTTCCTTCTGGGTCCACAGGCGTATGAAGGCCACGTCAGGGCTGTCGGCGGCAGCAATCTGTGCCATCTCGTCGTCGTTCATGGTGTATCGGGCCAGCGACTCCTTATAGCGGCCGATGCTCTCGACATCGACACCCACGGGGCGGTCGGACACGGCGCACAGCACCGCCTCGCGGCAATGACTCAGGTTGAAGTGTATGTCGGGGCGTCCGGTTATCAGGGGTTTCCCATGCTCGCCGTACTCAAACACCGGAGCCTTCTTGATGCCATATTCCTGCTGCAACGCCCGGCAGAGCAGCAAATAGGCTGCGGCACTCTGCTTGCGGCCCAGCTCGTGGCGATAGCGCAGCACCTGCTTGCGCCGCTCTTCCGACAGCAGGGGCAGCGCGGCCTCTACGTCGAAGCGTTCCAAGTTGTCGTTCAGGTATATCATGTTGACAATTTCACGAAAGAACAGTTCTATTCATCATCATCTTTGACACAAGAGATGGCATCGTCAGTATGTTGCGGTATGCGGCGGTTGGCATTCTCCTTGGCGCCGAGGTCTATCAGTTCCCTACCCTTCTGCACCACGCTCTGGCGCCCGGTGAAGAGTTTGTTGCCTGCCGAGTCGAAGTCTTTGCGCACGGTTTCCAGATGCTCGCCCAGCTTGTTGTACCGCTGTATGAAGTCGCCCAGCCGGTCGAGCAGCTGTTCAGCCACGCCGAAGACGCGTGCCTGGTTCTCGGCCTGCTGGTTCTGCACCCATGCCAGGTGTATCATGTGCAAGATGCCCAGCAGGTTCTGCTCGCCGGTGATGAACACCTTGCGGTCGAAGGCCTCGCGCCAGAGCGTGGGGTCGTTGGCCAGCGCCAACTGCAGCGACGACTCGAAAGGCACGAACATGATGACGAAATCTACCGCCTCGCGGGGCGGCTTGACGTAGCGCGAGTAGTCTTTGCGCGCCAGCTCGCTGACGTGGCTGCGCACCGACTTGATATGGTCCTGCAGGGCGCGCTCTTTCTCCTCCTGCGTGTCGGCATTGACGTAGCGCTGATAGGCCACGAGCGACACCTTCGAGTCGATGATGGCATCCTGGCCCTGCGGATAGTGCAGGATGACGTCGGGCTGCATCTCGCGCCCCGTGTCGTCGTTCTTCAGCGGGCGGCCCTGCTCGTCGCGCAGCCGGGCCTGCACCTCGTAGTGGATGCCCTCGCTAAGTCCCTGCGAGGCCAGCAGGTCGCCAAGGATGATTTCGCCCATGTTGCCGCTCACCTTGTTGTCGCGCCGCAGCACGTTGGCCAGTCCCTCGGCCTTCTCGCCTATCTCGCGGTTCGACTCCATCATCAGCCTCAGCTGTTCGCGCAGCGAGGCCGCCTGGGCGGTATGGTCCTTGGTGTTTTCGGTGATGGCGCGTCGCATCTCGGTGATGGCCTCTTTCAGCGGTTGCGTCACGGTGCCCATGCTCTCGCGGTTCTCTTCCTTCAGCTGGCGGGCCTGGTTGTCCAACAGTTGGCGTGTCATGTTCTGCAGCTGTTCGCGGCTGGTCTGCAGCTGTTGCTCAAACTGCTGGCGACTGGCTTGCAGCTGTTGCTCAAACTGCTGGCGCTGCGCTGCCAGCTGCTGCTCCACATAGCGGTCACGCTCTGCCTGCTGTTCGGCCTGCCGGCGTTCATACTGCTGTTGCATATCGGTTTGCTGTCGTATGCGCAGTTGCAACTCGGTATCCTTGCGGGCCAGTTCGGTGGTGAGCCGCGCCGTCTTGGGGTTCATCAGCAGATAGACCGCAACGGCTCCCACGGCTATACCTATTAAAATATATAATGCTATCATCAATGCTGGTTGTAATACTGATTAGATGTCTTTCTCGATGTAAGTGAACTGCGTAAAACCTATTCTGAACTGCGTGCCGTGATAGAGGCGCACGCCCTGACCCGGCGACAACGGGGCATCGGCCAGCATCACGCCGTCTTCTACGGCAAAGAGCCACGGCTGTGTGCCCCGCATGCGCACCTCGGCCTGGATGGGTGCTATGTTGCCCATGATGTCCCACGACAACTGCAGGTTGCAATCTACCGACCTGCCTATGGTGACGGGGGCGTCAGGAGCCGTGCGGAACCACTTGTAGATGGCGATGTCCATCTGCTTGATGGCCCCTTCTGCCCGCAGGAAGTAACGCTCAGAGCGCGGTGCCGCCTTGGCAATGAAGAGCGCCAGTCCGAGCGAGAAGACGATATGGCTGATGAGCAGGGTGCCACGGTAGTCGAGAATGGAGTCGATGAAGATGGCGTTCCACAGGAACATGGATATGAAGCCCAACACGAGCGAGACGACAATCCACCACTTGCTGAAAGCGATGCGCGTGCGGCGGGTGACACACAGCGCAATGATGCAGCCCGCCAGGGGCCATGGAATCCAGCAGATGAGCATGGAGAAGCTGGTGACATTCAGCACGAGCGACACGAAGCATGCCAGCACGAACGCCAGATAGCCGCCGATGCCGGCGATGGCGGCACGGGCCAGGCACTCCAGGACGGCATGGTAGCGCGCGCGGTGATGGATGGTGAGCAGGCTGAGGCAGAAGGTGGTCCAGAAGCTGATAAGCAGGCCGAACGACGGCAGCTGGCGGAAGTGGGCACTGAAATGCGAGAACTGCTCGGCATAGCCCGGTGTGTCGGGCCCGATGCTCTGCCACCAGCGGAAGGCCGTCTCCATGACGAAGGCCCCCCACAGCCGTCCGAAGGCCGTGAAGCACACCCATGCCAGCGTGGCTCCTACGACAGCCATGACTATCCACTTCAGATAGAACGAGGCGTTGCGCGGGTCGGTCAGGTTGTGGCGGTTGTAGAAGTGGGAGCCATGCTTGCAGTGGCGCCCGTACTCCGGGCAGTGTTGTCCGTTCTCGTCCCAGCACGACTTATGCATCACGTGCTGGCACTTCACCACCACCTCGTCGCCGGGTTGGAAGGGTGCCTTGCAGTAATAGCACGACTCGCCGATGCTGTGGTCGTTGAAGCTCATGTTCGGCCCTGTGTAAGTGATGACATAGCGGCGCAAGAAGAGCCGGTAGCTGATGTAAGGGATGACCACCTGGAACACCACATACACCAGCATCAGCATGAACACCACCCACAGGCAGCCCTGAAGGATGACCTTTGCCGTAGGTTCGCCGTTGACGATGATGGGGCTGAGAATGCTGCCCGCCGTGAGCGGCGTGGAGGCCGAGGCTATCAGCGTGTCGCGCCGGGCATCGTAGAAGTCGAGCTGCAGTGTACCCTTGGCGCCACGGAACACGCGGCGGTCGGGATTGAGCAAGACGAAGCGATAGTCGGCCACGTTGATGTGGAAATGGTGCAGCATGCTCTCCTTCAGGTCGGGCCAGTTGAAGTGCTGCATGGAAGCGCCGCCCGACTCCTTGCAGATGGCACTCAGCATGTTGGTGTTGTCGCTGTCGTCTTCGTTGCCGGAGAAATCGACAAAGAAGATGTTCGTCATCTCGTCCATGGTCTTAGCCTTCTGCACCAGCTGTTGCTGCAGGGCATAATGGTCGGGGTCCATCGGCTTGTTGCCGTCATAGACGACACCGTCGGAGAAGACGAGCAGGCCCCTGTAGCGGAACCGCGCAAACAGCCCGTCAGGGTCGTTGATGTTGTCTAGTTCGTTGAGCACAGAGCGGTACAGCAACTTATGGCTGTCAGGGGCTGCCACGAAGTCGTGGGTGAGCACGTAATCGGTGAGTGGAGCGGGCTCGCTGACCCCATCGTTGCTGATGAAGGAGACATAGAAATTCTTCGAGGTGAACAGATTCTGCATCTCGCGGATGGCAGCCTGCTGTGCGTCAACCTGCTGCTGCGGCAGCGTAAGGTCGGCCAGCAGCAGGATAGCCAGTCCCAGGCTGTCCACCTCGGAGGCTCCCACCTGCTGGATGTCTTCCAACGTAGGCTGCATGATTCTGGCCGAGCCGAACAGGGTCTTGCGCTTGTAGTTGACGGCTATGCGCACGTGGGTGGTGTCCATGAGCACATAGGGGCCAATGTCCCGCTCCTGCCGGGCATCGACAAATATCTTCTTATAGTCGGGCGCAAACGTGGTACCGACGATTTGTACCTTCTCGGTATGGTCGTCAAGGTCGGACAGCAGGTCGTCCATCTGGTCTTCTGCGTCGCAGCCCGCCAACAGCAGCGGGAGCAACAGCACGAGTAGCAGTAGTCGGTAGGGCTTTATCATAGTTGTTGATTGCTTATTGTTCGTCATATCGTGGGGTACTCATTGTTCTGCGGATACAGCTCCTGCATCTTCTTGGCGGCCTCGCGGGCCTTCTTAACAGCCTGCAGCTTCGAGATGGCCAGATGGAAGAACATCAGGATGATGGCCACGGCGGCAAAGCCCATGAGATAGTCCTTGATGCGCTGGAAGAACGGCTGGTAGGCGGCGGCCTGAATCTGTGCCGACACCTCCTTGATTTCCACGAAGCGGTCTTCCATCTTCTCCATACGCTGCTGCAGGTCGGGGTCGTCGGCAGCTATCGCCTTGGCCTGCTCGTAGCGCTTCTGTATCTCGGCAAACAGCAGCTGTTCCTTGCCTTTGAGCTTGGCCAGCCGGGGGGCAGTCGTAGGCAGCATGGCCAGCGACTTGGCCTCGTTGTATGTCTTCTTATAGACCGGCCGCTGCTTCATGATAAACTGCTCGGCAGCCTTGAAGTCGGCGAGACCATTGCTATGAGCCTTCAGTTTGGCAATAGCCTCAGCCACGCCCTGCTCGGCCACCTGGTATTCGGCCACCATGCTCAGCAGGCTGTCGTCGGTGGCTATATCTACCTGCTGTGCCTGATAGTAGGTGTTCCACTTGGCATTGAGCGTCTTGTACGCCCGCTCCAGTTCGCCAATGCTGTCGCCGGAAGCCATATACACCGCCGTAGAGAGGCGTCCGACCTCGTCAATATACTCCTGAATACGGCCTTTCAGTTCGAGCAGTATCTGTTCGTCGCTTGCCGCCGGGGCGGCATCGTCGCCCTGCTGTGCATGCAGCATGAGGGGCTGGAGGCTCAGCAGGGAGAGTAGCAGGTATATGAGGACTTTCCTATTCAACATAATCAGATGACTTTTTAGGGAAACACGTCGCATTGAAATACTTCTCGGCAGAGCGGAACAAGGCGACAGCCTTCTTCTGGTCATCGCTATAGACACCCTGCGACTTGATAATGGCATTGACCGTAGAGAGGATTCTGGAGCACTGCTCTTTGATATCTCGGCGCTCGGCAGCGTCGCCGGAAGCCATCCAGCGACCTACCGCCAAGTCAATCTGCCGTGCCTTCTCCATGACAAAGGTCGCGTTCACCCCCACGGCGGCCCCCGACAGGGTAGCCTTGGCGTGCGGCATCTCCACCTTGCACTGCATCTGGCGCAGCGAGTCGGCATAGCGGTTATAGGCATCCCACGTCTGGCGCAGCTCGGGACAGGCGGTCTGTACCGTCCGCGACGGGAACTGCTGGACGAGCGATGCCTGCACTTTCTGGAACACGGCGAGGACTTCGTCGGAGGTTACCTTGCCGTCCTTGTATCGGGCATGGAACGGGGCGAAGCTCTTCTGCACGTCAGCCAGCGTCTGCTGTGCCGCCAGTATGAGGCTGTCCTGTCCGAAGCACGGATTGCGCTCGATGGTTATCTGATACTGGGTGTCCATGTCGCGCCCGAATACCAGCCAATAGCGGTTGGCGTGCTTCGCGTCACGGTCCATGAGGAAGACGTCGCGAAGCGTCACCTCGACATAGTCCTGCTTGTTCTTGATGTCGAACTTCTGCTCGATGAAGTCGTTCACCATGGCATATTCCGAAGGCTGGGGAATCAGGCCGTCGTAGCTCATCCAGCGGCGGAAGATGTGGCGCTTGTGCGGCTTGGCAATGGTGCGGCGCAGGGGTTTGGCTATTCTGAACTGCTGTCCCTTGTCGGCAGTGGCCACATAGGGGAGCTTTTCAGGATGCAGCTTGCCACCACAGCCTACCACCTGCGAGTAGCGAACATCGTCGCGAAACACGAAGAGGCTCCTGTAGGAAATGAGGCTGACGGTAAGCTGCTCGTGGGCCTCGTCGAACACAAACTTCACCATGAGGTCCATGTCGGTGGCATCGTTTCGCATGCTGACATGGTCGGTAAACGGTGCATCGGCAGAGACGCTGATGCTCTTGACGGTAGTGGCCTGCAGCGGCAGCAGGGAGGCGCAGCAGACCAGCATGGACAGTATCTTTTGTAGCTTATGCATAGTATTCATCTTTATATCGGAAGAAGCATTACTCGTTTTGACTGAAGCAGACCCACCCGTTCGGCTCGCCCTGGCTGACCACCCATGAGGCCACCTTCAGGTCTTCAGGATAGGGCGGTTCATAGACGGCATGATAGGTGTCGTAGCGAAGATAGTGGGCCACCCTCTGCACGCCCCATGCCAGGTCGGTATAGGTGTCTGCCATGTTGATGCACACCCGTCCGGCCATGTCGCCGAAGAAGCGGATGTTGGGATGCCAAGGGTGCGGAATGGGCTCGCCCTGCGGGCCGACGGTAAGGAAGCGGAAAGCGGGAGGGGCATCGACGCAGGGATATTGCGACGGCAGGTCGATCTGCATGCGGAAGTGGTTGGCAAAACGGGGCTCGTGGGTGTAGCCGGGCTCGCCGAGGTGCTCTTGATGGGCTACGCCGCAGATACTCCGCAGGTGGTAATCGACAAGATAGCTGACGGGCAGTCCTTCGGCATTGCTGGCAGCCACCTGGCACACGATGTCGGAGCGGCCTGCAAGCCGTTCTTCCAACGTGCGCCACTCGTACCACAGGCGGCGGTTGCGCCCGCTGAGTGCCGATGGTGTGAAATCTCTGACTGTCATTGGTTCATTTCAATTACTCATTGCATAGCTTGGATTACCCGTTGCGTATTGCAGATTACCCGTTGCGTCATTTCCCCGTCAGGCCTCAGCCCGGGAATGGGTCGGGAATGAGCTGGACGGTGTCGCCATTATGCACGTCGTAGTCGGCCAGCGTCTGGTCGGTACGGCCTATGCGCGGGCGCAGCACACGGACTTCGTGAATCTCCGGGTCTTCCTTTCCGAAGAAATAGTCGAGCGGAGCACCCGTCTGGTCAACCGACGGGAAATCGAAGATGAGCTTTCCGTCCTGCCCGATGGCGTGGCGGAGGTTGGTCATCAGCTGCGACAGCGGAGCCTCCGGGTTAATGACGCGGAACTTGACGACCTTGTTCTTATATACAATATTCAGAAAATAATCTTCCATATCTCTTGTTGTTGTTATGTTTGCATGCTGTCATGAGGGGTCATTTCCGGGGACTGTCGGGTTCCAGCCGGATGATGACCTGTATGGGGTAGATATTCGTGCTGCGCACGTTCATCATGCTCTTGAGCAGTATCTCGGCCTTGTCGCGCTTGTCGGCAAAGCCACGCTTGATGAAGGCGTTCTCCACCAGCACAATCTCTACCAGGATTTCGTAGCCGGACAGGCGATGCTCACACTCCTGCCGGGAGCTGACGGTGATTTGCTTCACCATGTGGCGGTCGATGCCATAGCGGGCCTGCAACTCGTAATAGCAGAACAGCTTGATGTCGGCATTGGTCACCAGGCGGTCGGCTGTCACCATATAGTAGCGGCGCAGGGCGGCTTCCGCCTTCTCGCCGCGTATCTCGTCGGCACCGGGAATGGGGGCAGCTATCTGGCGCGTGCCTTCGCTGTCGAGGCCCGACGGTGCGACAAAGGTGCTGTCGGCTGTCAGCAGCTCGTTGACCCCGGCTCCGCTGGTGGTCAGATAGGGCACATCCAGGCTCACCGCCGACTGGCCGGAACGGGAGGCTTGCCTACGGAGCATGAGATAGACACCGGGTATGCTGCCCGACTTGCTCTGCTGAAGGGCATTGATCATGCGCGAAATAATCTGGGTGAGCTCTTGGATGGTACTGTCGCTGGCTGCTTCCTGTATGTTCTGGAAAGCGTAGAAGTCGGAGTAGTAACGGTTCACCAGCCCGTTCAGCATCTTCAGCAAAGCCCCCTGATTGAAGCGGTCGGCAGACACACGGCGCACTTCCACGGGAGCATCGCCGTAGAGCTGGTCGTCAGACGGACGTATGAGGTGCAGGAACTGCTCTTGCGACCTATTGGAATCGGCCGACGAGCTGTCATAGCCTACCACACGGACCATGGGGATTGACGACGACAGGCTGGCGGTGTGCTGCTGGGCATTGACAAGCAGCACGGTGTTCAGCAGCAGGCTGTCCTTATTGAACTCGAAGCCGTCGGACAGGCCGGTAAACTCGAACGTCAGCTCCAGGCTGTCTGTAAGCGATAGGAACGGCGTCGGCTGATAGGGCTTGATGAAATACATGCGCACGTTCTGGCGGGCAAACAGGTCGAGGCTGAGCGGTGAGGCTACGTAGGTCTGCCGCTGGTTGTAGAGCATGTTGTCCATGCCAAACGCCTTGCTCAGCGGTAGTTCGTCGTAATGCCACGGCTTCACGAGGGGCAACTGCTGCGTGCCGGCAAACACTTTCAGGTCGCGATAGTAGGGGTTGTTGATGACAAAGCAGAGCTTCGACACGTCGGTGACAGGTGCCCCGAAGGCCAGTTCCACCTTCCAGCGCCGTCCGTCCAAGCGTACTACCGAACGGGCTGTGACGTTATAGACACGCGTCTGCAGCAAGGGCATGAACTTCACCCCCGCATCGGTCAGCTCGAAGGTGTGACGCGAGTCGATGTCGATACTCGCGTCATTGCCCTTGACGGCAGTCTGTACCAAGGCGGTAGCCGGTATGGCATGTCCTATCTCGTAAGGCGTCAGCATCTGGCGGAAGTCGTCAAGCACCTCGCTCTTCATCTGCTCCAGCTCCTCCTCCGTCTCGTTGGCCTGATAGGCCAGGGCGGTCATCAGCAGCGCGAAGGCGGGGTCGTTCTCGATGCCTTCCAACCTATCGCTACGGTCGCTGCCGCGCCATATCTCCATGGCTCGCCGCAGCAGCTCGTCGGCCCGCTGTCTGGTCTCAAATATCGTTTGTTTCATTATGCTGTTTCCATTTATTTCCTGTTTCCGTTTATTTCCACACCTTGATGGTGGTCGAGTAGGTATAGTCTTTTCTGATACTGGCGATGACACCCTTCACCGTCACATAGATCAGCCGTTCTTCGCGGATGTAGGTCATCGTGACCGCTACGTTGCTCAAGCGCTTCTCATACGTGGCAATGGTGTCTTTCAGTTCAGCGGCAAAGGTATTCAGGTTCTTCGACGAACCGGAAATCTTCTTTTCATACATATTGGCCAGTCCACGACTGTCGGCTCCTCCCTGATGATATACCACGCCCTCGTTCTCGTTGAATATCTCGAAGCGCATGTTCATGAACACGAAGCCGTAATGCGGGTCGGCAGGCGTGCTGTACTGATGGGTAGTGAGTATCATGTTGACGGAGCTGTCAATAGACTGCTTGAGGTTGTCTTCCCTCAGCAGTCCCTTGCCGCTGATTTCCAAAGGTATCTTCAAGTTGCTCATGGTCTTCGTCGCTGATGGATAGGATATTGTTGTCGTCAGATGAGCGGCACGAAGTCCTTCTCATCCGAGCTCGGCACATAGAGCGCATGGTAGAGTGCATCATACAGCTCGGAATAGAGCCGGTCGTGCAAGGTGTCGTGCAGCGATGCAGACAGGTCGTCGAAACGCTGGTCCATCGTCGCCGTAAACTTGTCCATCCGTTCCGCCATGCTGTCGTTCACCTCACGCAGCAGCTCCGCCTTGAGGGTGTCCTTGATGTAGGTGGTTAGCTCGTCTTTCAGCTGCTGCATTTCCTGGTGCAGGCCGCTGCTCAACACCTCCATCAGGTGTTGCGTCAGTTCCGGCGACAGCTGGTCGTAGAGTTCCTTCTTGGCCCTGGCCAGCAAGGCATCGAAGTCGATCGCTTCGGGCAGCACCACGGCGTCTAACAGTTTCGCGGCTCCTGCCAGATAGCCGTCGAACCATTCCAGCCACTCCTGTACATCCACTTCCGAGCATGGCGGCACGACGGGCGGATGCTCGCTATGAGGCTTGAACACGAAGTAATCGACGGCATGGGCAATCTCCTGCAACAGCAGCAGGAAATGCTGCATGGCATGGCGCAGCGAGTAGCCTTTCAGCGTGAACAGATAGTGTAGCAGCGAACGCTTGCCGTCGCCCTCGGCCATGTTCTGGTGCGACGTGAGGTCGCTGAGCCGGTCTATGTAGCGGTCAATGTATCCCTTCAGCCGTGGCTCGTCGCCCAACTGCAGCGGGGGCGGGATGTATGCCGGTTCGATGGCGATGGAGCCGTCGCTCACCGTGAGACGCATCAGCGGGAAGAAATCGCCATCCTCTATCTCGTCCTTCGTATGCAACGCGTAGTCATAGCGGGGCCGGACATAGGCAACGCCTTCTTTCTCGAAGTCTTTACGGTCGTCGGAAAAGCTTACGGTCAGGTAATACTTGTCACCTGTCAGCATGGCGATGGGCAACCGTACGCTGTCTTCGGCATCGACGATACGGCCCGAGGGCAACAGGGCGGCACACCGCAGATATTCCACCTCTAAGCAGTTTTCAACAAACACGCCCTTACACTCAAAAGGCACGCCCGGTATGCGCCCCATCCGGTTGCTGCCCATAGCGGTCTGTAGCGCAAGCCGCTGACGGAAGTCCCAGTTCTCAGCAACCCCCAGAAAGGTCTGCGCCGTGATTTCCATGCCCGGCATCCAGTTGATTCTTGCATTGATATCCATATATGCTCGTTATTTTTTTATTCTGTCAATTCTACATTATAGTCCAGCACCTGCTCCTTGGCGGCCTGCGTATGGTCCTTGATGAGTATCTCGCAATACACGTCGAAAGGGATGAACCACTCTCTCATGAAGTCGGCCAGCGGTTGCAGGACCTCACGCTGCTCGCGGTAACCTTCGGGGGTGAGACCAGGCATCATCAGTTCGTACCTTACCTTCGGCAGCCAACACACCGTGGTGTCAACATGGCTGTAGCGCCCGATGGTCATCTCCACGTCGCAGTGCATCAGGGCTGCCAGCAGGTTACGTATGAAGGCGAAGTCGCCCCGCCACATGCTGACATACGGCAACAGCACGGCGGCCTGCCGCACCAGCGGGTTCTGCTCTGCCTCGATGTCAAAGCCAAAGTATTCCTTCAGCAGATAGGCCAGCTTGTTGTCCAGCAGTTCCGAGGCTTTCCGCTCGATGGAGAGCTTCTTGATGAAGGCAAAGCTGTCGAAAGGCAGGAAAGCGTCCTGCAGAATACGGCGGCGTTGCTCCAGTTCTCTGAACTTTGACCCGTCATCGTCGCCCTTCAGCTCCTCGTCGGTAGTCAGCAAGCCTTGCGGCAACAGCCGCAGGAAACCGTCGCGGGTCAGTGTCACCGTGGCGGCACCGGCATCCACGTCAAGCAGGTCGTAGTTGTAGTTCCGATAGAACGCCCCCTCATGCTTGGCCACCCACTTCCGTTCCATTTCCGGATAGAGGTAGTTCAGCAGCATCTCTGCCTTGATTTCTGATAGGTTCCTATTGATTCTCATAGCTCACTCAATTCAAAATAACAATCCTTGCCGTCGGCCGTCACATGCAGCACCTCCCTGTCGGGGATGCCTAAGGCCGACAACGTCAGTTCCTGATAAGGGAACGTGGCGTCTATGGCGCGATACTCATGCTGATAAAGCGCACTCTGGGGCGGCATGCCGCCCAGACGGGGATGACGGGCGGCAAAGTCCTCGACGGCTCGCCCGGGCAGCATCACTTCCACCTGCGAGTCGTCGGCACGCAGCAGCACCTTGTCCACGAAGCAGTCGCGGTCTAACAGGATGCTGACAGCCTCACTGTTTGTCTGCCGGCGCAGCCATGCCAGCATGTCTGACACCGTAGTATGCCCGTTCAGCGGAGTTGCCTCAATAGGGTTCCACCGTTCATGCACGGGACAGTCATCGTCGTATCCGCTGAAGCGTACCGTCTTGGTGGTCAGATGCTCGCCTTCATAACAGAACATGCTGCCCACCAAGGAAGTCAGCCGACCTGCTGCCAGTTCTTCGGGATACAGCAGCTTGAAGGCCTCCTGCACCTGCACAGCCCCGATGACCGACGCAATGATGCTGTTGGTAGATGCCTTGCCGGCCGCCATGCTACGCCGTACCACACCGGCACACGGCATACGGTAGCGCAGGTCGCGCAGACCCTCCGGCCCCAGGTTGCAGGCATAGCAGTTCTTGCCGGGCATGAACACACGCGCCGTACCTTCCAGTCCGTCGATGCCGCCATCGACCCATGGCACACCGGCCTGCATGCAGAGCCGGTTGATGCAATAGCGGGCCCAGCGGTTGTCCACACAACCGATGACCACATCCATCCGCCGCAGCCATCCCAAGCCGACGTCGTAAGCGATGTCGCCAAAGAGCGGTGTCACCTCCATGGTGTCGCTCATCGCCTGCAGACGGGCTGCCGCTGCCTCCACCTTCTTCCTTCCGGCCTGGGCATCGGCTTTTGAGTACAAGACAGAACGCGGCAGATTGTCCGGCTCCACCACGTCGCAATCTACCACCACGACATGTCCTACGCCAGACAGCGCGAGATTCTTCAGCACCTCATTTCCCAAGGCACCGCATCCCACCACCATGATGTGGGCATCTCTCACTCGCTGTTGTTCCATCGTCATCACGTCTGTCTCTTCCTTGTCGTTTATCTATTCTTCACGTCTATTTCTTCTTCATCGTCACCACGACATCCACCATGTCGTTTCCACGGGGTTTCACCTTCAGCGTCTTGTCATGATAGCCGTCCATCTGTAATGTCACGGTGTAAATATACCGCGACGGCAGATTCTCTATCAGACAAGGCGTCACCCCCATCTGCTGCCCGTTGACGAGCACCCGTGCCCCCACCACATTGCCAGAGACATTCAGTATGCCGTAGTCTTCCTGCGGTGCCGTCATATCTATGGTCTTGGGGAACGTGCTGTCCAAAAAGAGGTAAGTAGGCTTGCCGTCCAGCCCGCCAGCCTTGATGCTGACGGCATGGAAGCCCAAAGTCAAAGCACCGCTCCACGAACCGATGCCGACACGTTCCCGGTCCACCCATATCTCCGACGAGTCGTTGGGAGCCTTGATGGTGACTGGCACATAACGCGTGCCATCCGTCGTCGCAGAGGCTGGAACCACGGCGACGGAATCGCCCCCAGCAGATGCAAGAGCGTTGCTGTCCTTACGACTGTTCATCACCGGGTGCTCACGGAAAGCCAGCATCTGCGGCCCGTGCAGACTGTCTACGGTCAGCGACAGCACCTTCTTCTCGGCAGGAGCCACCGTCACCTTCTTGTCGTAATAATACACCTTGCCCTTGCGGATGGTCAGCTGGTGTGTGCCGGGAGCCAGGTGTCCGCTGGTGGTGTTGCCTTGCCCCACATACTGGTCGTCGATATACACCTCATAGTCTGCCACCGGGTTTTCCACCGTCAGGTACGAATAGAAGGGTTGCAAGACAACGGGCAGCACCATGCGCACACTGTCTGTCAGCACCACCGAGTCCTCGACGGCCTCATGAAACGGCGATTCCACCTGGTACTTATGCGTACCCGGTGGAAGGAAGAATTGTGCCTTGCCGTTGCGTACCATCGTGACGGTACTGTCTAAATGTACAATGGCATTGTCCGGCGATATTTCCATGACGAGCCACTGCTCTCCCGGCTTGAACGTCTTCGTCGGACTGGAGGTGTGCAGCAGTGCCTGATAGTGTTTCTTCTTCCGCAGCCCCTTCCTGTCCGGCACCTTCCAGTAGGTCTGTCCGTAGTCGGGATGCTCTATCAGCAGGAAGTGCGTCCGGTCGGGCAGCAGCAGCTGTAATATTCCCTTCTGTTCCTTCGCCTTGACGGCTATCTTCCCTTCCGCCTTGAAGGTAAACCCTTTCTCGTTGGTGGTCAGGTCGAGTATCGCCTGTTGCTTGTCCACTTGGACTGCCGGACCTAAGAAACGTTTCAGCCAGGTACGTTTCAGACACTTGTAGTCCTCCACGCTAATCTGCTGTGCTCCGGCGGGGAGTACAGCGACAGCCAGCAACAGCAGGATATACAGCAGTGTCTTCTTCATACCTTATCTATCTGTAGTATTCTTGATTTCTTCGTTTTATTTCGCTGTCGTCATCTGCTGGCCGGGATTCTTGATGGTTATCTGCCCTCCATAGGCACACATCAGTTGCGCATTGTCAATGAGTGCCGGCATGTTCATGATCTTCACCTGTCCCGGCGGAGCCCACGGAGCCGTGATGACCGGCGTGCAGGGCATGGGTGTCAGCACGCCGCAGGCTGCCGACGTGGCCGATGCCACAGTAGGGTTCGCCATCGACTGGCACATGCCGAAAGACAGTATATTCGTCATCGGTATCATGTCCGTGATATTCGCTATCAGCATATTGCTGCATTTGGGGCGCAGGGGCACGGTCACCATCAGCGACGACGGTGCCATTCCGAAGCTGCACTGCAACATGGCTCCCATACAAACGAATTTACCCATAACTCCCCTTAATTTTTAATTTTTAATTTTTATTTTTTTGTTTCACGCTTTCGGCGGTGTCAGTTTCATACGCTGGGTGACGGCCTCGCCCACCGACTCCACCTTCTCCTGCGACGCCTTCTGCTTCTCTTCCTTGCCGGCAAGCCACCGCTGGTAGCCTTCTTCTATCTCTTTCAGTTTCTCTTCGTGCATCTTCTTGCAATGGTCCTGCCACTGCTCACGGTTTTCCTTCATGGCCTTACGCACGTCGTCCATATATTCCGGTTTCTCGCCCTCGCTGTGTAGGGCGAGCTGTATCTCAGCCTCAGCGACAGCCTTTTCTATCTTCGCCTTACACTCGTCGTACAAGGTATCGACATACTCCTTGAGCAGGTCGCGGCGTTCCTTGTCCACGTCGGGCATGGTAACCAACAGATACTCCACGTCACGCGGTCCGCTGCCGTCCTCGGGGTCAACGCTGATGGTCTCACGGCTCTGCTTGAACTCCGGGTGCATCTTGGCGACACCCTCGGCCAAGGCCACCATCTCGTCGTCGTAGTTGGGAACGATGGCAAAGCGGTACTCGTCCTTCTGCATGATGGTGGCAACGTCTTCCAGCTTCTTCCCCTCGCCCTCTATCTCGACGGTGATGGGCAGCAGCGAAGCCTCCTCTGCCTTGACACACAGGTTCTTGTAGCTGAAGTACATGATGGCCGTACTGTTTTGCAGCTTTTCCTGCAACTGGTTCATATCACTGGCTATAGCTCTTTTCATCGTCTGTTCGCTTAAAAGATTCTACCTTATTCTATTTACTGGGCATCCTCGGCCTTCAGTTTCGTACTCAGGCTGCCGCCAGCACCGGGCGCACCCACACCCATGCCGTCGCTGATGTTCGGCGACTTGAACGACGTCTTGGCTTCCAGGTTGTCGAAGGTGCCCTTCGGAGCCTTCACCTCGCCCTTCACCTCGGTGTCGGCGTTGATGGTCGTCTTGCCGTAGAGCTGTGTCTTGCTGCCCTTCACGTTGGCATCGCCATCCGACAGCTGCACCACAGCCTTGCCGTCGCCCTGCTGGGCCTCGTAGGTCTTGTCGGCAAACACGCCCACCTCCTCGCTGACGCCCTGCAGCAGCTTGCTCTTGATGCTCTTCGACTTGGCACCGACGAACATCTTCTGCGAGACGAGCAGCATGGTGCCGCCGTCTGCCAGCGACTTGTCGTCCAGCTTCTCCTTGTCCACATCCATCGACTTGACGCTGACCGCCTTGGCATTGACGGCAATGCTGCCCGTAGCCTTTCCTTCAGTATCGACAGCCAAGAGACCCATCTTCTCGGCACGCACAGTCACCGCACTGTCCTTGGTCAGCGTCTTCGGCGTAAGCTTGCCGTCCTTCACCTCATAATCGAAGCCCTCTACGGCCAGCGTCTTCGAGCGTACCACGATGTCGCCCTCGCTCTTGTATTCTCCCTTGGTCAGCTTGCCCTTGTCGTCGCGGCTGATGCCGGCAGGCGTAGCCGTAGAAACCTCGATGCGCTTGGCACTGATGCTCACATGGCCGTCGGCAGCCAATCCCTTCTCCAGGTATTTCTTCTCACGGTTCTCATAGTCCATGGCCTCGATGCAGACATCCTGCGAGGCTATGCGCACCTGTCCGCCAGCCTTGATTTCCTTGCCGTCCTGCGTCGGTTTCGAGGTGACAATGGCCACCCGCTCCGAGGTGAGTGCAAAGCTGCTGCCATCGACCAGCGTACCGTCGGGATTAGACATGCTGATGCCCATCCGCTTGGTATGTATCGACACGCCGGCCTCCGGGTTGGTGCGCAGCGTACCGTCGCCGTCGTGGCTGAGTATGCTGATCTGCTCACCGGTCAGCGACAGCGAGGCACCGGTGGTCTTCTTGGTGAACGCGTCGCCCGTCTGTACCTTGTCCTTTTGTTTGTCAAACGTGGCAGCCTGACGGGCCGCCTCGGCTTGCAACGACACGGTATGTATGAAATCGACCATGCTCCGGTAGAGTGCCGGTAGCATGCTGCTGATATTCTGCTGGTACGACACGATGTCGATGGTGTTCGCCCGTACCTCTGCAATGTCGCCAGACAGCTTCTCCTGCTGGTCCATGAGGTCTTTCAGCTGCTTCATGAAACTGCTGATGTCCTTCATCTGCTTGTCGGCAGTGTCCTTCAGCTGCTGCTGGCGGTCCTTCATGGCCTTCGCCTTGTCCTCCATGGCTTTCTTGCGGTCCGTCGAAGTCTGCGACGCACTGATGTCCAGCTGCCGGTCGGCATGGATGTAGATGCCGCTGGCTGCCGGCATGGGGGCTGCCGACACGAAGGCATCGGTGGCATCGTCGCTCTGCAGGGTCAGCGAACGCGCCTGACTGACGATGGAGGAATGGGGATAGACCACCGCTTCCAGTCCGTCGATGCCCGGGTCCACCGCCGTCTGGCGGATGGAGGTTGCCCGGCTGGTGATGGAGCCATGCTCCCCCACCCCGTCGAGGTCGATGTCTGATGCCCGCAAGACCACACGCCCGCTGCCCATCAGGTCGCCACTCTTATCGACATTGCCGATGATGACCTCCGGTGCCGAGAGAATCAGGCGACTGTCGCTGCGCACGTATTTCCCACTGTCCAGCCGGTTGAAGATGTCGTTCTTCATCTGCTGCACCTCGTCCTTCTGTCTGTGGATTTCCTGCAGGTCTTTCGACACGCTCTTCTGGAAGTCTTCCAGCAGCTTTTTCCAGTCGTCAAAGATATAGTCCATCGCTTATCGTTATTGTCATTAGTTCATTATCTTTTCACGTACATAGGCCAACAAGCCCTGGTTGTGAGTCTGGTCTTCAATCACGTCGTAAGTGAAGTTCTCGGTGTGGTCGGTATTGGCTCGATAGATGTCTTGCGACAGCACCATCGTACCCGCCGGGCCACCCGTAAAGAGTATCTGCCCCCGCTCTGCCGTGTTGAAGGCGAAGAGGTCGGCAGTGTCCTTCCCCAAGGTTGTCCACGACGACACGGCTTGCTTCAACGGGTCTATGACGCCTTTCTCCCAGAACAGCTTACCATACGAGCTGTCGGGTTTCGGCACCTCGACATACTGTAGCGAGTTGGCATATTTGAGCCAAGCTTCTTCGATGCCGGCACCGTCACCGAAGGGGTCGGGGGCTGCCGGTGGTGTCTCCTTCAGTCCGGTAACCTTGTTCAGCGTCGTGGCTTGCTGCAGATTGAAATGTGAGACAGCCTTTAGATACAGCGCACGGCGCAGCTTCTTCTTTCCGACGGCATCATTTAGTGCCAGACTGATGGCTTCAGGCGTATCGGTCAGATGCTTCACGCCATCCGTAGCAAGCAGGGTCTTTATGATTGTCTTGTCGAAGATGTTCTGCTTGTCGGCTTCTACGAAATTCATTTCCATGCCAACGTTGCGCTTCAACGCATTCAGCGTAGCTATATCCAGCGTTGCCTTCAGTATCTTGACGCTGTCATTCAGTGCTTCGAGCATACTTACGGAAAAATTACGGAGGCTATCCACACAGGCTTTTATCCTATCCACGGTCTGTGGATCTCGGATTTGCGCTGCCTCTACCTCGGGGGCAAACTTATGGGCCTGAACGACATATTTTGGGCCATTGGCATTAACATCCTCCAGCAGTCCTGACCATGTCACATCATTAATGGTTATATGTTCCCTGCCCTGCCACATCTTGTCGATGGCATCTGTCAGGTCGAACGGAGGAATGGGAGCCTGCCCTTCAGCCCCTTGCTCCTGTACATCAATGCATAGGGTACGTATGCTCCCTGCCGTCTGATAGGCTGTCCCATACCTATTAAGGAAGTCACCAAACAGGCGGTTCACGAAAGTAGAGACAAGGTCAAACTGTTCATGGATACGCAGGAACATGGGGTTCTCCTTGTAGTCCTTGGGCTTCTGGTATGCCGATATGGGATAGGCCGTACTGGCACCGCCGGCCTCCAGCATGAGGTATCGCTTCGAGGTAAGCTGCAGCTTGCCCTCCACCGGCTTGGCCACTATCTCCCAGGCATGGCGCAGCACGGTGACGTCGATGATGTCGCCCACCATCGAAGCCATCTTCTTGGTGACGGCAGCAGGAATGGCCGCCAACGCTATTCTGGCCGCCGTATTTCCTTCTCCATTCAAAATCGGATAGAACTTGTCGGTGATGTTCTTTCCCGATGTCATCGTGATATTGTTGCCGGCCTCCATGGTGATGTTCTTTCCCTTGATGGTGATGTCGCCATTGGGGGCACTGATGGTCACGCCGGTGAAGGCCCCCATCTTGATGTCGCCCCATGGCGATAGGATGCTGATGTTGCGGTCTTCCGTACAGCCTTTGATTTTCCATATCCCATAGCGGTCCTTCAGTTCTATGCTTCCCTGGAAATACTTACCGGCAACGGTGGTCTTGTCCATGCTGCTGCCGAACCAGTTCCAATAGGGGAAGAAGCCGTTGATGAAATTCATGAACGGGATAATCTTGCTCAGCATGGGTGTCATACCTGTGGGCAGTCCGTCGGAGATGTTGATGGAATGTCCGCTGGGCGATGCCAGCACAATGCTGTTAGCCCGCGAACTGTCGCGGGCGATGAAGCCAGGCAAGGCGGTCTCTACAGCCCCCACCACGTAGGGCCGCTCCACGTTGCCGTAGAGGAAGTTCACCAGCACCGCCTCCTCTTCGTAGTGCCGCCCATGCACGCCTGCTCCGCCGGTGGCTGCCGGTTGGGCGTACATCAGCCACGGCGAGGCTATCTCGTCCTCGGCCTGCCAGTGGTACATGATGCGCACGCGGTTCCTGCACAGCGGGTCTTCGGCATCCTTCACCGTGGCCAGCTGCGGGCCAGACAGCCTGATGTGCCCCGTGGGCAGCATGGGTGGCAGATACTCGTCTCGGTCGATTCCCTTCTCATCCTTAGCCACCATCTTGACAGCCACCACCTTATATGACATCTTGCTGGTGTTGGGCTTGATTTCATAGTCGGCGACGCCTTTCTTTACAATCTCCTTCGGGTGGCAGGCCTCTATCTTCACGACAATGTAGCTGCCACCCAAGACGCTCACCTGCTCGCCCAGTTTCAGGTCGGGATAGTTGGTGTCGAAATCCAGGGTGACCACGTTCTTCTCGGCCTTCAGCTCCGCTTCCAGTATCTTGGCGTACAGCTCGTTGGTCAGCACGGAGTTCTCCTCCGTAAACTCCCTGTACTCTGAGTCGCTCACCTTCTGGTCTTCATGGTAGGGCACGGTCTGGGCACCCGTCTTGTCGCCAATCTTGTCGTCCGACGGGGAACCGAAGTAGTGTTTGTTGAAGGTTTCGTTGTTCGCATTGACCAGCTTCTTGGCCTTCCCTACCG
The DNA here is from genome assembly GCA_947165435.1 of uncultured Prevotella sp. Taxonomy (GTDB): domain Bacteria; phylum Bacteroidota; class Bacteroidia; order Bacteroidales; family Bacteroidaceae; genus Prevotella. The sequence continues at coordinate 9,455 of CAMVAI010000040.1, read as the reverse complement.
CCACGCCGTCATCCACCAGCACATCGACCACGAAATCGACCAGGTTCTTGCCGTTGCACAGCAGCTGGCCGAACTTCGCCAGCCAATAGGCATCGCCACCCTCGGCTTTCGAGTTGCCCAGCATGCCAAACAGGCTGTCATAGCCGTTTTTCTTCAGGGGGTCGTCGAGCATGTTCGTGTCGTACCCTGCCTGCGGCGTATAGCTGCCGGCCTCATCCTGCTTGGGCTGGTTGTCGGTGATGTCGCCACAGGTCACGGAGAAATACATGTGCGGACTGTCCGGGTGCGCCTTATGGCTGGTATAGGGTGTCAGCGGAGTGGGCTGTGCCTGTTTGACGTAGCCTACGTTCAGCCTGCCGTCCTCCCAGAAGAGGAACTCGCCCCAGCGGTTGGCCGTACGTGCCAGGAAGTCGTAGAACGTCTCGTTGTACTGCACGAGATAGGGGAAGATATGTTCTCTCACCACCGTTGTCTTTTCTTCTCCTTCGCCCTGCTCCTCGGTAATCCTGACGAACTTCATGCTGTCGGTGGCGTAGTCCAGGGTCTTCGTGCTGTCCCACGGCAGCTTGTAGTGGGCTGCCTCGCCCTTCAGCAGCTCCGAGCTCAGCTTTTTCGACACCCATGTACGGCTGTAGGCTGCCAGAGTCATTGTCTTGTCGGGAGAGAACATGCGCAGCGTCACGACGGTGGTGCCGGCCTTGTAGCACGGCACGAGGTCGTGTATGTAGAAGTCGTCGCCATAGACCTTGTTGTCGCACAGCAGCCTTACCTGCCGGTTGGCCAGTGCTTCCTTCAGCGAGTTCTTGTCGATGGCGGCCTCGATCCATCCTCCCTCGCCCTGGTTGCCCACATTCGACGTGTCGGGGTCTATCTGCACCTCGGCTTCTATCTCGTTGGGGTGGTACATGCTCTTCGCCGTGCGTATGTCGTTGAGCGAGAAGCGGAACGTCAGCGTGTCCGTCTTGTCGGTTCCCTTGACGGTGCTCAAGTCTTTCTGCCCCTCGGGGTTGAACACTTTGTACTTGACCGTGAAGGAGCACTCGTTGGTGACCTTATCGCCAGCAAGCACCTTGGCCCTGACGGGGTCAATGGTCATCGTGCCTCCCGTACCGATGGTGATGTCCGTAGCCTCGCCGGTGCCTTCCACACCCTTGATGACGAGCTGCACTCTGTCTATCGTCTGTGCCATATTCTCTCTCCTTATTATATATATAATGATGCGTTTACCTGATGAAGGTATTCTTCAGATTGTTGTCGCGCCCCATGTATTCTATCGACCGTACCAGCATATCGACGTCGAGCAGCACCTGTTCGTCCTGTCCGAGGGCGGTTTTCTCGGTAGAGAAGATTTCCTCTATCTTCACCACGTAGCCGTCCACCACCATGCCGTCGTCATATCCGCTGAGCCTGTTGTTGCTGTCGAAGGTGGCATTGAAGAGGAACGACACGTTGTAGTGGCCGTTCTGGCTCAGCCAGTCGTAGAACAGCCTGACATGATGGGCCACCCCCACGCGCACCTGGAAGTGCATCACTACGGGCCTGACGGAGCCATAGACCGTGTTCGACTCGTTTCTCAGGTACTCGCACTCGTACTCCATGTGCGTCACTATGAGACATTTCTCCTTGAGCACGTTCATCGGCGATTCCTGGAAGTTCTCCGGAATGACCATTGCCTTCAGTTCGTTGGAATAAGGTGCCATCTGTTGCAGTCTCCTTTCTGATGCTATTGATGCTGAAACATCACGTTGTCAATGCTGAAGCGGTCGGCCATGATGCCCAGTCGCAGCATGCGGCGCCGCGAGTCGCCGATGTCGTAATGCTCTGCCAGCGAGAAGCACAGGGCGTCGTCAAACTCCAGCACCTGCGTCTGGCCGTCGTCGGTCATCGCCTCGCCGGGCAGCGACATCTCGATGCAGCCCGTCTGCACACCCCTGGTGGCAAACCACTCGAAGAGCGTGTTGTCGTCCTTGCCCGGCGAGGGCAGCACCACCTCCACGCGCTGGCAGCGTGCGGCGCCCTCGGGGCGGTGTCCGTTGTACGGGCGGTCGAACAGTATCCGGCAGTCGGCCACCTCGTATTCCTTCGAGTAGCGCCCGATGCTGTTGTCGCCGAATTTCAGTTTTGCTGATAGTGCCATAATGCTTCTTGCGTATAGTAAATCGCGGTTTGTTGAATCAATGTGAAGGGGATGGGCCGGCAGACATTTGTCGTATGGCCGGCCGCATCCTCTTGGTGTTACTGCCCGGTGGATGGGTAAGCGCGGGCTTACTTCCAGGGGTTGTCATAGTTGACGGGGCCGTTGGCGAGCTTCTGGCAAACCACCTCAATCTCTTCGAAGTGCTCCTCGCCGTCTTCCCATTTCTCGACGTAGTGTATGCAGTAGCAGCCTGTGCCCTTCAGCTCCTTCATGGTCGAGCCGTCCACGGTGTTGTAGTAGATGACGGTGAAGTCGCGCGGGTCGTTGGGAGCGAGCATCCACTGCAGCAGCTGGTTGTTGCCGTCGTTCATGGCCTTGACGCGAATGGTTACTCTACCTCCACGGGGGATGCCCGAGATCTGGCCCTCACGGTCTGTGGCCTGGTCGAACTTGTAGTCAATCATGATGACCTCACGGTCTGCGAAATCCTTAACCTTTAAGGTTACCGGTGTTACATTCTCTGCCATATCTTGTTTCCTTTCTATTCGTTAAATGGTTATACTTTCTTTGTCTTTCTTTCGAGTCTTCAAGTGTCACTGACTATAAACGATGAACGCTTAACGATGAACGCTCCTTAAGCCCAGTCGTTCTCATAGACCACGTTGCCGAACTCGATTTTCTTGCAGGTGATGACTATTTCCTCGAAGTGTCCCATCTTGTCCTCCCATCGCTCTTCGAAGTTGACGCAGTAGCCGTTGGTGAACTTGATTTTCTTCATCTCCTTACCGGTCTTCGTCTCGTTGAAGGTGATGGTGCCGTTCTTCGGCAGGTTGCGCTCTATCATCCATGCCAGCAGGTCGGGGGTGCCGTCGTTCAGTGCCTTTACGCGGACGATGATTTTGCCTCCACGGGGAATGCCTGCCATCTGTCCCTCCACATCGGTTGCCTGTTCAAACTCATAGGTTACCATGAGAACTTCTCTTTCCTTGTAACCGTCAATTTCGATTTTCACTGGAGTCTTTGCCATAACTTGGATCCTTTCTCTTTATTTATTGGTTAATAATGTTGTTGTTGTGTTTCCGATTGCCTCGCCAGCTTGGTGTGGCTTGGTTTTCATGATGCAAAGTTAATCATCTTCTGTTCGCTTTACAAATAATCGGTGTATTTTCTGTCTGTGAGGTGTGGACAAACGCGCCCGTTTTGGACAAAAGGGCAGCACAGCCCCGTTTTTCTGTCCAAACCGGACGCGCCCGGCCCTTCCGCCTTTACTCCATGGCGGCCTCTTTGTCCTTCTTGTCGGCAGCCACCTTGATGATGAAGTTCTTGGCGGCATAGAACGGGGTGAGCGTGATGTCGCAGGTCACTCGCTTGGTGACGGGGTCCATGCGCGGCTCGCCAATCTCGTAGTTCTGGAACAGGTTGCCGTAGCCCTTGTACTGGTTGAGGAACTCCTGTATCTTGGCCTTCAGGTTCTTCGGCGAGTTGTACGGATCCCAGTTCTCCAGGGCCACCTCATGGACGAAGTTCATGAGCACCTTCTTCACCCAGTCGAAGACGCGCACGATGGGGTACTCCTTCATGGCGTCCAGGTCACCATTATATAAGGTGGTGTTGTTGAAAGCCATCACGCGGCCCTCGCTATAGACCATGGGGATGACCTGGTTGTCCATCAGGGCGGCAATCTCCGACTTCAGCAGGTCGCTCTTCACGCCCTTCACGCCGTCCAGCGTACCGTACTTCTTGCCACCGGCACCTTGTGCCATGTTGGCGGTCTCGTCGTACAGCTTGCCACACAGGGCAGCCGACGGAGCGATGAAGAAGGCCTTCTGGTCTTCCTCGTCCGACGACAGTTTCTCTGCCTCGCGGCCCACAATCCAGTTGGCGCACATCACGACGTTCATCAGCTCCTGGTCGCTGTCGCGGTAGCCCTCGGTGTTGGCCTGCAGGTCGTCGAAGGAGTACTCGTCGGCATGGTCGGTGAGCAGCAGCACCTTGTACTTGAAGGCCATCTTCGCCCAGCGCAGCAGATCGACCTTGTCGTTCAGCACGGAGCCCGGTATGCACACGAGGCTGTAGGCATCCTTCAGACTGAGGCGGTCGAAGCCGTTGCGCAGCAGGTCCTGCACCTCCTCGTAGAATCCCGAGTCGGCGTCGGCAATGTCTTCCTTCACCACGTTGATGATGCGCAGGTTCTTCACCTTGTCCGTGCCGCAGGTCTTGAAGAACGAGTCGAGCTCACGGTAGCTGCGCTCCAGGTTCTGCGTGGCAAAGAGGGCATCGGTGACACCCTGCTTCAGCACACCCTCGTATTTCTCCTCGGCCTGCTTGCAGGCTTCGACATACCCTGTGGCACCCTCGATGCTGGTGTCGTCGAGCAGCTCCAGCCAGCGGGTGATTTCGCGGGTCAGGGCGGCGCGCTTGTCCTTGAAGCGCTTGTCCTTGAGGAACACCTCCTTGGCGGCCTTGCGGGCGGGGTTCATATTGTCGGCGTCGGGCATGAAGCCACGAATGGCGTTGAAGCCTCCGAATGCCGACAGCAGCTTACTGACGTCTTTTCCTTTCTCCTGGGCCTGAGCCTCGGCACCGGCCTGCTGTGCGGCCACGGGTGCTTGTTTCATTTCTGTATCTGCCATAATCTTTTTCTTGCTTTTTGTTTACTTATGGGTAATGTTTACTTTGCCTCCTCCAGTTCCGACAGCATCGACCGCAGCACCTCCTTCAGCTCCTCGCGGCTGCCGGCGTCTTTCAGGATGTCGCGCAGCTTGCGGTTCTGCTCAATGCTCTTGTGAATCTTCTGGTTCGTCTCTATCTTCATCTTCACACCCGAGAGGAACGGGCTGTTCTCGACCAGACGGCCCTTGCCGCCGTTGGCCTCGAAGTCGCGAATCTCGCCGAACTTCAGGGTCTCTTCCACGGCACCGCCATCCTCGTCGGTGAAGGTGACGTCCACCTTCGGCTTGAAGTGCTCGAAGGCATCGTTGATGTTGGTGATGTCCTCCACCAGCTCAGGGTTGCCGGCTTCCACGTCGGAGGTGTACTGGTCAATCATCAGCGTCTTGTTCTGGTCGATCAGACTGACTTTCGCACTCGACTCCTCATCGGGAGCCATCGAAATGAAATTCTCTTTCATTGCCATAGTTCTAATTGTTTTAATGTTGTTTATACTAATTTATTATTGTTGATGCTTGGGGGGTCGCAGGCTACTGCTTGACGGTGAACACGATGCTGCCATCCTGGATGTCGGCCTCTACGTGGTCGCCGGGCTTGATGTCGCCGGCTATGAGCTTGCGCGACAGCGGGTGGCGCAGCTCCTTGCGGATGATGCCCAGCACGGGGCGCGCGCCGTACTGCTGGTTGAAGCCGCGCAGGGCGATGGTCTTGCGGGCCTCGGGGGTGAGCGTCAGGGTGATGTCCTGCTCGGCCAGCAGCTTCAGCAGTCCCTTCATGTGGATGTCGAAGATGGCGGTGACGGTCTGCTCGCTGATGGGGGCGAAGGGCACGATTTCCGTCAGTCGGGCCAGGAACTCGGGGCGGAAGTATCCCTGCATGATGTCCATCAGCTCGTTGCTCTCGGGCACGATGCCCTTGTTGAACTCGGCCATGATGTCCTTGGCGCCGATGTTCGACGTGAAGAGTATCAGGGCGTTCGAGAAGTCGCCCACACGGCCTAAGCGGTCGTGCAGCTTGCCTTCGTCGAGTATCTGCAGGAAGAGGTCGAACACCGACTTGTGGGCCTTCTCTATCTCGTCGAAGAGCACCACCGAGTAGGGGTTCTGGCGAATCTTGTTCACCAGCAGGCCGCCTTCCTCGTAGCCCACATAGCCCGGAGGGGCACCGTAGAGCAGGGCCACGGAGTGCTCTTCCTTGAACTCGGACATGTCGAAGCGCAGCAGGGCCGACTCGTCGCCGAAGAGGAACTCGGCCAGTGCCTTCGACAGCTCGGTCTTACCAGTTCCCGTGGGACCGAGGAAGAAGAACGAGCCCATGGGCTGCCCCTTCTTGTTCAGTCCGGAGCGCGACTCGAAGACGGCTTCGAGCACCTTCTTCACGGCATGGTCCTGACCGACCACGCGCTGCTTCAGCGTCTCTTCGCCGCCCAGCAGGTGCTCGCGCTCGCCGGTCTGTACCTTACCCAAGGGGATGCCGGTCTGCTTGGCCACCACGGCGGTCATGTCCTCGCTCTGCAGCTCGGTGTGGCGGGCGGCCTCGTCGCCCAGGTCGTTATCCACCTTCACGTGGGCCATCGTGCGGTCGATGAGGTCGATGGCCGAGGCGGGCAGCGACTTCTCCGTCATGTAGCGCTTGGCCAGCCGGATGGCGTCGCTCATCACGGCCTCGCCGACGGTCAGCCCGTGGTAGGCCTCGTAGGCGGGCATGATGCCTTTCAGTATCTCCAGGGTGTGCTCGACGGTGGGTTCCTCGATGGTCATCTTCTCCACGTTCGACGTCATCTCCTTGTCGGTCTCTATATACTTGGTATAGCCGTCAATGCTCGACGTGCAGAGCAGCTGCAGACGGCCCTTGCTCAGCTCGTTCTTCAGGATGGACGAGGCACCGTACATCGAGCCTTGCTTGTCGAACAGCTTGTCAACGCCCTCGACAATGAGCACGGCGTTCGGCTGGGCCTCCACCTCGGTAATCACCTTCTTGAAGCGGTCTTCCACCTCGCCCTTATACTGGGCGTCGCTGCCCAGGGCGGCCAGGTCGAGCTCGTAGGCCTTGGCATCGGCAAGGAATCCCGGCACGCGGGCGGTGGCGAGGGATTGCACAAAGCCGTTCACCAAGGACGTCTTGCCCACGCCGGCCTCGCCGGTGATGAGCAGGTTCGACTTGGTTTTACGGCCCAAGATCTCGAAGATGACGGCTATCTCGCTGTCAAAGCCTACCACCGTGTCCAGCTGGCCGGCCTTGGCCAGGGCCACCTTCTCGGTGCAGTATTTCCCCAGCACGCCCTTGCCCGACGGCGTGCTGCCGGAGGCCGACGCGGGAGTGTCGATGTAGGGGGCCTCCACACTGGTGCCGGCACCCATCTTCGCACTGATGTCCGACGGGGTGAGGGGCAGCGTCTTCAACTGGTCGAAGGAAAAGCCCACACCGGGGGTCACCAGCGAGGCCAGCACACAGACGGCGGTACACTCGTCGAGGCCGAACTTCAGCTGGTACGTCTCTGCCTCCTGCATCACGGCCTGCGACTCGTCCGAGTAGTCAAGGTCGCGCATGGGGCGGGCCGCACGGGGCGACAGCTGCATCTGCACGTCGGCCCAGTCTAACAGGTAATAGTAGTCTTTGCCCAGGTCAGTCTCTAAGAAGTGTATCAGCCCTATCTCCTTATGCAGCACGGCCTTGAACAGGTGGGCCGGATAGATGGCGTCGCTACAGCATTCCTCAGCATAGGAGTTGGCAATCGTTTTCAAATTCGAGTTCATAAACTTCCTTAGGTTGGTTATTGTTTGTTAATTGATACTATTCAAACCACAAAATTAAACATTTTCGCACACTTATCCAATATTTCGCGCCGCACAGCCTGCTTTTTTTTGTAAAATTAACAATCACACCCAACACCACACCAGAATGGGTGAGGAGCGGCTCAAACCAGTTACAGTCATTCCACTAATGCCGACAAGCGGCCAACGAATTTCACGAATTTGGCTGCGCAAAGCAATTCGTGTAATTCGCCTACATCTGTGGTTAGTTAGAAATGCGCTGTCCTGCATAGTAAAATTCGTTTAATTAGTGAAATTAGTGGTCGAAAATAAAGGTGGGAAACTTGAATTACTTATATAAAAAATTTTTTTACGAAAATTGCTGCCACTCTGCCACCAAGCTTCCGAAACCACTGTGTTACAGGTACATGCGGGTGGTGGCAGCAAGGTGGGAGGTGGCAGCAAAGCCCCAACAGCCCCACCCCCAACCCCTCCCCGAAAGGGAGGGGAGCGGCTGCGCACAGGGGTGGCAGCAAAAGACGAATGTGTAGTGATGGCAGATGACCTCCGGGAACCGTTCACCACCGAGAAAACAGCGTTTTCTTGCGGAGAAAACAGTGTTTTCTTGCGCAGAAAACGATTTCTTCATAGGGATGGGAGGAATCTGCGCGCAGCAACTCCCCTCCCTTTCGGGGAGGGGTTGGGGGTGGGGCTGTTGGAGCTTTGCTGCCACCTCCCACCTTGCTGCCACCACCTCTTTTCCCCTTTGTACAAAGGGATTCTGGGGCGATGGTGGCAGAGTGGCAGCAAAAATAGAAAAAAATTTTTTTCATACGTGACGCGACACATCATCGCCCAACAACACAGCACAGCGGCAGCAACAACACAGCTCATCGACAGTTACGAAACAGCACATCGAAACCAACGAAATAGCACATCGGCAGCAACGATTCGGCACAGCACAGATTGCACAAAACATCAGAAGTGTGCACAATCAGGCTGATTTTGTGCATTTTATTTGGTTGTGTGCGCAAAAAACACTAAATTTGCACCCGAATTTTGCAAAATAGACAATTGTATTTTATTTTAAAGAATAATTTATGGCTTTAAAAATTGTTGTGCTGGCCAAGCAAGTGCCAGACACCCGAAATGTGGGTAAGGACGCCATGACCGCCGAAGGAACGGTGAACCGCGCCGCCCTGCCCGCTATCTTCAATCCGGAAGATTTGAACGCCCTGGAGCAGGCTCTCCGACTGAAGGAGCAGCACCCGGGTTCTACAGTAGGAATCCTGACGATGGGTCCCCCGCGTGCAGGAGAGATCATCCGCCAGGGACTGTATCGCGGTGCCGATACGGGTTGGCTGCTCACCGACCGCCTCTTCGCCGGTGCAGACACCCTCGCCACTTCTTATGCGCTGGCTACTGCCATCAAGAAGATTGGCGACGTGGATATCGTCATCGGCGGCCGTCAGGCCATCGACGGCGACACGGCCCAGGTAGGTCCGCAGGTGGCCCAGAAGCTGGGTCTGAACCAGGTGACCTACGCCGAGGAGGTGCTCAGTGTGGATGGTGGTTTTGCCACCATCAAGCGCGTCATCGACGGCGGCGTGGAGACCGTCAAGGCCCCGCTGCCCGTGGTCATCACGGTGAACGGCAGTGCCGCCCCCTGTCGTCCCCAGAATGCTAAGCTGGTGATGAAGTACAAGCGCGCTACCTGTCCTATGGAGCGTCCTGCCGAGGGTACTGCCTACGACTATCTGTACGACGAGCGCCCTGAGCTCACACTGAACCAGTGGAGCGTGGCCGACGTGGATGGCGATGTAAACCAGTGCGGTCTGAATGGCTCACCTACCAAGGTTAAGGCCATCAAGAACATCGTGTTCCAGGCTAAGGAG